>NZ_JBEORW010000011.1:0-204027 GCF_040302565.1 Streptomyces sp. NPDC097981 | reverse complement strand
AGTGGGCCGGTGCAGGGGGACTGGCTGCCCGAGGGGACCCGGCTGCGCTGGGGCCGGGTGGCGCTGGCCGCGACCCACCGCCCGGGGGATGCGGGCCACGCCCGTTCTCACGCTCGCTGCGGGGCTATTCGAGCCCGGGGGCGAGCCGGGCGGGCCCGTGGGCCGGGTGGCCGCGCAGCTTGTCGTGGAGCTGTCTGGTCTCGTTGGTGATCCGCTGGGGGCCGCTGAGCGGGGGGACCCCGGAGACGCTCATGCCGGGCGCGACGGGAGGCTCGTACTGCCGGGGCGCGGTCACGGTGGTGTACGCGGTCGCGACGGCGATCACGGCGGTCAGGCCGAGGACCGCGCGGGTCCACCGCCTGGCACCGAGCTCGGCGGCGGCGCGTACGGCGGCCACGTGACGGGGTTGCGGCGGGGTGGCCGGCCTGACCGCGCCGAGCCGCTCGCGCAGGACCACGGACTGCTTCTCCGGGGGCGCGGCGGCCAGTTCCGGGATCCGGTCCGCGAGGAAGGCGTGCGCGTACAGGAGGCGGTTGCCGGCGGTGGGGGTGCTGGCCTCGGTCTCGGCGGCGGTGTCGGGGATGTCGAGGCCGACGCCGTCGTAGAGCAGGACGGTACGGCGGTGGGCCGGGGGGAGCGCCAGCATGGCGTCCATCAGGATCCGGTCGGCGGGGGCGGCCGGGGCCTTGTCGGGGCGCTTGTGGAGGGGGCGGAACCGGTGCCAGGGGGAGAGGACGTACGCGTGCACGGCTGCGCGCACCCAGCCGACGGGGTCGGGATCCGCGGCCACCTCGGGCCACCGTGCCCAGGCCTGCCGGAACGCCCGCTCGACCGCCTCTTCGGCGAGGCGGCGGCGGCCGGTGAGCAGGTACGCCTGCCGTGCGAGGGCGGGGGCGGCGTACTGGTACAGCGCATCGAACAGCGCACCGGGCCCTTCCAGAACACCGGCCGCCGCTCCCTCGGTCCGGGCCCGGCCTGCCGCTCTTGCCCGGGTGGCGGTGCGCCCCTCCTCCGGGTCGGCCGGCGGGGGCTGTCGGTCCCCGTCCGGGTGTCCGGACGCCTGCGGGTGGGGTGCGTGCCCTGTGGTCCCGTCAGGGGCCGGGCCGGGGGCCTGCGGGCGGGTCTGCGGCCCGTGCCCGCCGGTGCCGAAGGCCCGGATGCCCGCGGCCATCCGCAACGCGGCCGCCGTATGGCCGGCTGCGGCCGGTGACGCCGCGTCACCCGCGGCCGGGCCCGCCGCCTCGGGAGGGGTGTCCTGCGCGGCGCGGAGGGACGTCAGGAAGTCGGCGTACGCCGCGCGCAGGCGGCCCCGGGGGTCCGTGTGCCCCGTTTCCCAGGAGCGGACCGTGCTGACCGTGACGCCCACCGCCGCAGCGACGTCCTCGAACGCCAGGTCGGCCGCCTCGCGCAGTCTGCGGCGTTCTCCGGGCGAGGGGAGCCTCGGCTCCTCGACGCTCTCCGTCATGCCACACTCCCCGTGACCCGCCGACAGACCTGGGTAAAGAAAATACATAAAACTTATATTGAGCGACACCACGGACATTTGCCTGTTACCCGCCCATAGCGCGTGTCGTTGGCACCATGGCGGGGTGACCCAAGTGACCGAACGCGAGACCCCGTTGCAGACGGCTCCGCGGGCTACCGCCGGCCGGCGCCGTTCGCCGGCCGCCGCAGCCTGTGTGCTGGGCGGGGCCGTGGCCGCCGGGCTGGGACTCGGCTTCCTCGCCGTGCTCGTCATCGTGCTGTGGATCAGCTCCCCCTACCCCGACAGCGGCCCGGGCGGCGCCCTGCACCTGGCCGCCGGGCTCTGGCTGCTCGCCCACGGGACCGAACTCGTCCGCTACGACACCCTGTCGGGGGTCCCGGCCCCCGTCGGTGTGACCCCGCTGATGCTCGTCGCGCTTCCCGCCCTGCTCATGCGCCGCGCCGCCCGCCTCGGCAGTGCCTCGGGCGACGGCAGCGACGGTGACGAAGTGCTGCCCGCCAGTGCCGTCTTCTCCGCCGTGACCTGCGGATACCTCTGCGTCGGGTCGCTGGCCACCGTCTACGCCGCCGGTGGCCCCGTGCCCGCCGACCCGCTCAGCGCCGCCTGGCACGTCCCGCTGGTCGCCGTACTCGCCGCCGCCGGCGGGGTGTGGGCGGCGAAGGGGCGTCCGCTCGGGCCGCTGCCCGGGTGGGTGCCGGGGGCACTGCGGAGGGCCGTCGCGCGCCCCCGCTACGCCCTCGCGCTGCGCGCCGGAGCCGTCGGGGCCCTCGTCCTCCTGGGCGGCGGCGCGCTGCTCGTCGGGGCCTCGCTCGCCTGGCACGCCGCGGAGGTGCAGGTGTCCTTCCTGGCGCTGACCGGGGTCTGGTCGGGCCGCTTCGCGGTGCTGCTCCTCGCCCTCGCGCTGCTTCCGAACGCCGTGGTGTGGGGCGCGGCGTACGCCCTCGGCCCCGGCTTCGCCATCGGCACCGGTGCGACCGCGACCCCGCTCGGCTTCGCCGGTACGCCCGCGCTGCCGAGGTTCCCGCTGATGGAGGCGCTGCCGCCGGTGGGGCCCGGGACCCTGCTGACGTATGCGACCTGCGGGGTGCCGGTGGTGGCCGGGCTGGCAGTCGGGTGGTTCGCGGTACGCCGTGCGCGTGAAGTCTCGTACGGGGAAACCGCTCTGACGGCGGCTCTGGGCGCGCTGGTCGGCGCGCTGGCGCTGACCGGGCTCGCGGCGGCCTCGGCGGGGCCGCTCGGCTCGCGCGAACTGGCGAGCTTCGGCCCGGTGTGGTGGGCCACCGGAGTGGCGGCCCTCGCGTGGACCCTGCTCCCCGCGGTGGCGGTGGCGGTGGCGGTGCACTCCTGGCGGACCCGGCCCGCCAGGCAGGCGGTCGCGAGCGCCATGGAGGGCGAGTGGCACGACAGCGGCGTACGGGAGCTGCGCCGGGAGGCCGTGCAGCGTACCGAGGGCACCCTGATCCCCGACCTGACCGAGGACGCCCCGCCGGACCGGGTGCCGGCGGAGCACGCCCCGGCACCGGCCAAGGCCCCGGCGCCGGTCCCCGCTCCCACCGCGCCGGCCAAACCGTCCCGAAAGGTCACCGTCGTGACGGGACTCCAGCTGGACCTGACGCCGGTTCCGGTCCCGGCGGAGCCGCCCACGGAGCCGGCCACCGTGCCTGCATCTGCGCCGGCCACGGCGCCGCCCACGGAGCCGGCCACCGCGCCTGCATCTGCGCAGGCCACTGCGCCGCCCACTGCGCCGCCCACTGCGCCGCCCACTGCGCCGCCCACTGCGCCGCCCACTGCGCCGGCCACTGCGCCGGCCACCGCGCCGGCCACGGCGCCCGCATCTGCGCCGTCCGCTCCGCAAGCCGCTGCGCCCGTCGCTGCGCCCGTCGCCCCGCCCGAGCCGTCCCGGCCGCCCGTCCCGTCCGTGACCGGCGCCCGTGTGCTGGCCCGCCGCAGGCCCCCGGCCTGAGCCGGCGCGGCGGTACCGCTACTGCTGCACCTTCAGGATCTTGCCGAGCACGTTGTCCGGCAGCAGGGTGTTGCACTGCATCTCCGCCGACTTCGTGAGGGCGTCCTCGCGGCAGATGTAGAAGTCCTTGTAGGCCAGCTGCAAGCCGTACGAGCTCAGGGCCAGCAGGATCGCCAGCGAGGCCGTGACCAGTCCGCCGATCGCCGCCGTCTTCTGGGGGCGGGCGGCCGGCCCGAGGGCCGCCAGGCCTCCCCGGGCGGCAGGGTCCGCCGCGGTGCCTGCTGCCCCGTCCGACGCGGGTCCGGCCGCCGCCGGCCTCCCGCGCAGCCCGCTGATCCCCCAGTACAGGGCGAGCGCACCCAGCAGCAGCCCCACCGACGGGATCCCGAAGATCCCGAAGAAGAAGCCCCACATGCCGGCCAGCAGTGCGTACCGGGCGCGCCGCTGGACCGGGTCCGCCGGGTCCCAGCGCGCCGGACCGCCGGGGCCGGAACCGGGGTCCCCGCCCGGGCGGCCGCCGCCGTCGCCACCGCTGCGCGGCTGCCACGGCTGGTCGGGCCGGCCTTCCGGGGGAGCCGCGAAGGGGTTGTCGTCGGTGGAGGAGTCGGGCTGGCGGCGGTCCGGCATCGAGTGCGTTACTTCCCCTGTGTCGTGGACGTGTCGTGGACGTCGAAGTACGTCGTCGGCGTGGTGCGTTGAAGGGCTGTCGACGTGCTGCGCAGTACTGCGCACCGCGCCGTGTGCGGCTTGTACGCCAGACGCTACCCCTCGCCCGTCCCCCCGTCCCTCGGGGGCTGTCCGGTGTGCCGGTATCGTTGCAGGCGGTCGGCGGCTTCGTAGGGTCCCCCGTATTTCAGGGCACCGGAGTTTCGTCTGATCACACAAGATGTATGGAAGCATTCCCGCAGAAAGGGCCTCCCATGGCCGCCTCCCGCCTGGTCGTGCTGGTCTCCGGTTCCGGCACCAACCTCCAGGCCCTGCTCGACGCCATCGACGCCCACCCCGGCGGATCCGAGGGCTTCGGTGCCGAAGTCGTCGCCGTGGGGGCCGACCGCGAGAACATCGTCGGTCTGGAGCGGGCCGAGAAGGCCGGGATCCCCACCTTCGTGTGTCCGGTCAAGGCGTACGCGACCCGTGAGGAGTGGGACACCGCCCTCACCGAGGCGACCGCGGCCCACGCACCGGACTTCGTCGTGTCCGCGGGGTTCATGAAGATCGTGGGCGCGTCGTTCATCGGCCGCTTCGGCGGCCGCTTCATCAACACGCACCCCGCCCTCCTCCCGGCCTTCCCCGGCGCCCACGGTGTACGGGACGCCCTCGCCTACGGCGCGAAGGTCACCGGCTGCACGGTCCACTTCGTGGATGCCGGCGTGGACACCGGTCCGATCATCGCCCAGGGTGTGGTCGAGGTCCGGGACGAGGACGACGAAGCCGCTCTGCACGAGCGCATCAAGGAAGTCGAGCGCCAGCTGCTCGTCGACGTCGTGGGGCGCCTGGCCCGGCACGGCTACCGCATTGAGGGACGAAAGGTAACAATCCAGTGACCGCCGTAGAGAGCAGCACCACCTCGTCGAAGCGACCGATCCGGCGCGCGCTCGTCAGTGTCTACGACAAGACGGGACTGGAGGATCTGGCCCGCGGCCTGCACGAGGCGGGCGTCGCGCTCGTCTCCACCGGCTCCACCGCTTCCAAGATCGCCGCGGCCGGCGTGCCCGTCACCAAGGTCGAGGAGCTCACCGGCTTCCCCGAGTGCCTGGACGGCCGCGTCAAGACCCTGCACCCGCGCGTGCACGCCGGCATCCTCGCCGACCTGCGCCTGGAGGACCACCGGAGCCAGCTCGCCGAGCTCGGCATCGAGCCCTTCGACCTGGTGATCGTCAACCTGTACCCGTTCCGGGAGACCGTCGCCTCGGGCGCCACCCCCGACGAGTGCGTCGAGCAGATCGACATCGGCGGCCCGTCGATGGTCCGCGCCGCCGCCAAGAACCACCCCTCGGTCGCCGTCGTCACCAGCCCCGCCCGGTACGCCGACGTCCTCGCCGCGGCCCAGGGCGGCGGCTTCGACCTCACCGCGCGCAAGCGGCTGGCGGCCGAGGCCTTCCAGCACACCGCCGCGTACGACGTCGCCGTGGCCTCCTGGTTCACGAATGCGTACGCCCCGGAGCCGGAGGCCGTGCTGCCCGAGTTCCTGGCCGGCGCGTGGGACCGCAAGTCCACCCTCCGCTACGGCGAGAACCCCCACCAGGCCGCCGCGCTCTACACGGACGGGCAGCCGGGCGGGCTCGCCAACGCCGAGCAGCTGCACGGCAAGGAAATGTCCTTCAACAACTACGTGGACACCGAGGCCGCCCGCCGTGCCGCGTACGACCACGACGAGCCCTGCGTCGCGATCATCAAGCACGCCAACCCGTGCGGCATCGCCGTCGGTGCGGACGTCGCCGCTGCACACCGCAAGGCGCACGCCTGCGACCCGCTGTCGGCCTTCGGCGGCGTCATCGCCGTCAACCGCCCGGTGACCGTCGAGCTCGCCGAGCAGGTCGCGGAGATCTTCACCGAGGTCATCGCCGCTCCGGCGTACGAGGACGGCGCGGTCGAGATCCTGGCCAGGAAGAAGAACATCCGCGTCCTGAAGGTCGACGGCACCCCGCACCAGCCGGGTGACCTGAAGCCGATCTCCGGCGGCGCGCTGCTCCAGCAGAGCGACCTCTTCCAGGCCGAGGGCGACGACCCGAAGAACTGGACCCTCGCCACCGGCAACGCCCTCTCCGCGGAGGAGCTCGCCGAGCTCGCCTTCGCGTGGAAGGCCTGCCGGGCCGTCAAGTCCAACGCGATCCTGCTCGCCAAGGACGGCGCTTCGGTCGGCGTCGGCATGGGCCAGGTCAACCGCGTCGACTCGGCGAAGCTCGCCGTCGAGCGGGCGGGCGCCGAGCGCGCGCAGGGCTCGTACGCGGCTTCCGACGCCTTCTTCCCCTTCCCGGACGGGCTGGAGATCCTGACCGCCGCGGGCATCAAGGCCGTGGTCCAGCCGGGTGGTTCGGTCCGTGACGAGCAGGTGATCGAGGCGGCGCAGGCGGCCGGCGTGACCATGTACTTCACCGGGACCCGGCACTTCTTCCACTGAGCCCCGGCGGTTTGACCGCGCATACGGCGAAGGCCGCGTCCCGCAGCAGTGCGGGGCGCGGCCTTCGCCGTATGCGCAGGTCGTACGAGGATCAGTAGCGCGGGCGGTTGAACCAGGCCACCGAGTCCTTGTTGACCGCCGCGATCAGGATGACCACGCCGATGGCGAGGCCGATCACGCCGCCCAGCATCGCGGCCGGGGTGGCGCCGCTGTTGCCCAGGTTGGCGAAGTTGCCGACGCTGCTCAGCAGGAACAGCACGGAGTACACGATCGTCGTGATCCGCGTGGCGTTGCCGCCCTTGCCGAACTTCACGCCGAGGACGATCGCCCACACGGCGAACGCGATGGCGATGAGGGCGATCGCGGCGATCAGGCCGGCCGCCATCTGGCCCGAGGAGCTGCTGCTCCCGTAGCCGTCGTCCTTGCTGGTGCTGGAGAGGAAGGCCGCACCCAGCAGGGCGAACGCGCCGACGATCAGCTGCAGGCCCGCGATGATGAAGAGGAGCACGCGCGCGGTCTTCAGGAGACCCGGCATCTGCATGGGCATGCCCGCGTAGCCGCCCGGGCCGGCCGGGTACGACTGGTTCGGGTAGCCCATCGGGGCCTGCTGCGGGTAGGCGTAGCCGCCCTGCGGGGGAATGCCCTGCGGGGCCTGCTGCGGGTAGCCGTAACCGGGCTGGCCCTGCGGCTGCTGCCCGTACGGGTTGTTCGGATCGCCGAAGCTCATCTTGAGGTGTTCCTCCGTGGAAGTGCGGGGACGCACGGCACGCACGGAGGAGATACTGCAGTTTGCGGTCCGCCCCCCGGCACTGCCCGCGGCACTCTTTGTCCGTCATCGTGGTCCGATCGGGCCGGAGTTGTCCAGCGGGGCTGCGACGGGCCCGTCACTTGTTGTGCAAGTGCAATGAATGGTTCAAGCCTGTGACGAAGTGCCGGGAAGCCTCGGGGAGGCCCGTGACGGAGTCCCGCCGACGCCACGGCCACCCCGCGACTGGAACCGGGACCGCTCCATCCGGGAGGATGGGGCCATGACCGCCCAGATTCTCGATGGCAAGGCCACCGCCGCCGCGATCAAGTCCGAACTGACCGCCCGCGTGGAGGCGCTCAAGGCCCGGGGCATCACCCCCGGGCTCGGCACCCTGCTGGTCGGCGACGACCCCGGCAGCCGCTGGTACGTCAACGGCAAGCACAAGGACTGCGCCGAGGTCGGCATCGCCTCCATCCAGCGCGAACTGCCCGGGACTGCCTCCCAGGAGGACATCGAGGCGGTCGTGCGGGAACTCAACGAGAACCCGGAGTGCACCGGCTACATCGTCCAACTCCCGCTTCCCAAGGGCATCGACACCAACCGGGTCCTGGAGCTGATGGACCCGGCGAAGGACGCCGACGGCCTGCACCCGATGTCGCTCGGCCGACTGGTGCTGAACGAGCCGGGCCCGCTGCCCTGCACCCCGTACGGGATCGTCCGGCTGCTGCGCCACCACGGCATCGAGATCAACGGCGCGCACGTGGTGCTCCTCGGCCGCGGCATCACCGTCGGCCGCTCCATGGGCCTGCTGCTGACCCGCAAGTCGGAGAACGCCACCGTGACGCTGTGCCACACCGGCACCCGCGACCTGGCCGCCCAGCTGCGCCAGGCGGACATCATCGTCGCGGCCGCCGGCGTCCCGCACCTGGTCAAGCCGGAGGACGTGAAGCCCGGCGCGGCCGTCCTGGACGTGGGCGTCAGCCGCGACGAGAAGGGCAAGATCGTCGGCGATGTGCACCCGGGCGTCGCCGAGGTGGCCGGCTGGATCTCCCCGAACCCGGGCGGGGTCGGCCCGATGACCCGGGCGCAGCTGCTCGTGAACGTGGTCGAGGCCGCGGAACGGAAGACGACCAGTGCAGGCTGAGCACGAAACGGAAGCCGGGACCGGCGCGGAGGCCGGCCCCGGCACCGGCCCCGCCACCGGCACCGGCCCCGCCACCGGCACGGGGGCCGCGGCCGCCACGGGCACGGGGGTCGCGGCCGCGGGCCCGGAGGCCTCGAAGTCGCGCCGCTTCCCCTCCATCACCCGGGACACGGCCCGCCCCGAGGGCCACGGCCGCGCCGCGCCCGGAGACGCACTAGCGGCGCGCCAGTGGCCGATGCTCAGCGTGCTCGCCGCGACCGCCGTCGGGCTGCTCCTGACCGCGCTGGGGCACCCCCGGGTCGGCTGCCTGGTGATCGGCGTGGCCCTGATCTCGGCCTCCGTGCTGCGGCGCCTGCTGCCGTCGGTGGGGATGCTCGCGGTGCGCTCCCGCTTCACGGACATGGTCACGTACGGGCTGCTGGGTGTGGCGATCACGCTGCTGGCGCTGGTGATGGAGCCCAAACCGTGGCTGGAGATCCCGTTCCTGGAGAGCGCGGTCCGCTTCACGGTCCGCTGACGGCGAGGCCCCGGGCCCGGTCCGGCAGGCGCCCCGCGCGCCCGTACATTCGTACGCGCTACCCGCCGCGGACGTTGCGTACACCCGTCCGGCGGAGCCGGACGGCCCGAAAGCGGGGGGAAATCCCCCTCCACGCCTTCGAACTCCCGGTCCGTGTGCCACGCACCACACAGACCGGGGGGTTGGGCCGCTCCAAGGTCGGATAGCCTGACGCCGGATGTCTCTTCACGTCAAGATTCGCAGGGGAGCGGCGTCCGCCAGCACATGGGGCAGGGACGCCCCACCGCCAGCTGTCTAACGGAGAAGGCCATGACCCGCACTCCTGTGAATGTCACCGTCACCGGCGCCGCCGGCCAGATCGGCTACGCGCTGCTCTTCCGCATCGCCTCCGGTCACCTGCTCGGCGCGGACGTGCCGGTCAAGCTCCGTCTTCTGGAGATCCCCCAGGGCATGAAGGCCGCTGAGGGCACCGCCATGGAGCTCGACGACTGCGCCTTCCCGCTGCTCAAGGGCATCGACATCTTCGACGACCCGAACGCGGGCTTCGAGGGTGCGAACGTCGCCCTGCTCGTGGGCGCCCGCCCGCGCACCAAGGGCATGGAGCGCGGCGACCTGCTCTCCGCCAACGGCGGCATCTTCAAGCCGCAGGGCGCCGCGATCAACGCGCACGCCGCGGACGACATCAAGGTCCTGGTCGTGGGCAACCCGGCCAACACCAACGCGCTCATCGCGCAGGCCGCCGCCCCAGACGTACCGGCCGAGCGCTTCACCGCGATGACCCGCCTGGACCACAACCGCGCGATCTCGCAGCTCGCCAAGAAGACCGGCGCCGACCTCACCGAGATCAAGCGCCTGACCATCTGGGGCAACCACTCGGCCACCCAGTACCCGGACATCTTCCACGCGGACATCGCGGGCAAGAACGCCGCCGAGGTCGTCAACGACGAGCAGTGGCTCGCCGACACCTTCATCCCGACCGTCGCCAAGCGCGGCGCCGCGATCATCGAGGCCCGTGGCGCGTCCTCGGCCGCCTCGGCCGCGAACGCCGCCATCGACCACGTCCACACGTGGGTCAACGGCACCGCCGCGGGCGACTGGACCTCCATGGGCATCCCGTCGGACGGCTCCTACGGCGTCCCGGAGGGCCTCATCTCCTCCTTCCCCGTCACCTGCAAGGACGGCAAGTACGAGATCGTCCAGGGCCTGGACATCAATGACTTCTCCCGTGCGCGCATCGACGCGTCCGTGGCGGAGCTCGTCGAGGAGCGCGACGCGGTCCGCGAGCTCGGCCTGATCTGATCTGCCCGTACCGATCAGGCGTTCACCTGACCGCCTGATCGGTACGAACACCCTTGCGCCCCGGTCAAACCTGGCCGGGGCGCTTTGGCGTGAATTGGCCTGTCGGTTGATGTAGGCGGAAAATAAGGTCGCCCGGTGACCGACCACCTGATTCCCCCTCAGCCCGGCGGCGACCTCCCCGCAGACCCAGGCAACGGCCGTCCGCCGGTGCACCCCTCCCTCAGCGAGGCCGGCCGCCTCCTGTGCGCGGGAACCTACCTCGACGCGACGTACCGCGATCGGGTGATCAACGAGCTGTTCGTGCACGAGGAGCGGATCGCCGCCCCCTCCTACGGCTTCGACGCCGTCCGGGTACTGGCCCATGCGCTCCGAGCCCGCCGCGTCGAGCTCGCCTGGGCCGCCGGGATCATCGGCGCCTGGTTCGTGGGGTCCCTGCTGACCAGCGGGGCGCTCGGCCTGCTGGTCTTCCCCTTCCTGATGCTGAGCTTCGCCAACTGGCTCCGCGGCCGACGCAACCCCCTGGTGCGCTTCCTGTCCGTGCTGCTCCGGCTCTACGCCTGGCTGACGGTGGTCTTGACCCTCTTCGCTTTCTGGCTGGCCGTGGCCGACGACTCCGGGGACATGGGCGACATCTCCCGGTTCTTCCTCGGCGGCCTGCTGCCCACAGGCCGATCCGGCGGTTCCGGCAGTTCGAGTGGATTCGACGGCTTCGGCGGTTCGAGTGGATTCGACAGCTCCGCCGGCTCCGGCGACTCCTCGTCCTTCTTCCTGTGGCTGACCCCCCTCGTGTTCGCGGCCATCGTCACCCTGGTCGCGCTCCAGCGGGGACACGGCGCCCGCATCGTCTCCGCCGAGCTCAACCCGCGCAGGTACGCGGACCAGTCCGCCGATCCCGACACGCAGAACGCCCGCTTCGCCCGGGTCCGCGGCCGGATCCGGGGCGAACAGCACGCGCCTGTGGTCATGTACGACATCAACGGACCGTTCACCGGGGCGGGGGACGCGTACCGGCCCTGGCAGCTGTCCGTCGAACTGCGCCCGCGCGAGGACCTCGGCCCCGACCGCAAGCCGCAGTCCGTCACCAACGCCCACATCATGGAGCGCATCGTGCCGCGCCTGCTCGCCCTGCGCGTCCCGTCGCCGCACGGCTCCGCGCAGGCCCGTGCGGACGTACTGGACCGGCTGCGCGAACTGGTCGTCGACGAGTGCGTCTTCCTGCCGGCCAGCGGGCTTCCGCACCGGGACATGGCGCCGGTGTCGGCGCAGCAGTTCGCCGAACACCGGCTCGGAGCCGTGGAGGAGGGCGGGGAGCGGCGCAGGCACTTCCTGCGCATCCGGGTCGGCGGCTGGGACGAGAACCTCGTCGTCACGGTCTTCGTACGGGTCCACACCCAGGGCGGCATGCTGATGCTGGAGGTGGCCCCGCACGTGCTGCTGCCCGTACGCACCGTTTTCCAGAACGCCGACGCGGACGCCCAGCGCTTCCTGAACAACACCTGGTTCGGCAAGGCCGTCGCGGCGCTCGCCGCCACCCCCGGCTCGCTCGGGGGCTCCCTCGCCACCCTGGGCCGGGGGATCGCCAGCTGGTGGCGGATCGTCACCGGCGGGCACGGCGGCGCCCGTCCGGAGGGGCCGCAGCTGTCGGTGCGGGAGCTCGCCGCGCAGGAGGACGGCTCCCTGTTCCACCTCATGGACCTCGACCGGTATCTCAAAACCATTCAGGACCGGGTGGTCGGCGGGGTTACCGTCGCCTTGCACGAAGCGGGCTGGCACACAGAGGAATTCGCCCAGCGCGCGGTCCACATCGCCGAGGGCGGCACTTTCATCCAGTCGGTGAGCAACAGCGCCTTCAGCGTCGGCGGCACCG
The DNA here is from genome assembly GCF_040302565.1 of Streptomyces sp. NPDC097981. Lineage (NCBI taxonomy): Bacteria > Bacillati > Actinomycetota > Actinomycetes > Kitasatosporales > Streptomycetaceae > Streptomyces > Streptomyces sp. NPDC097981. Next base: position 191,882 of record NZ_JBEORW010000011.1, on the reverse strand, counting down.
GCCACCACAACAGCACCGCCGGGGGCGGTACGGGCAGCAAGGGGAGCAGCGGTGGGAAGTAACGGCGAGGAGCGCGCGGTCCGGATCGGCAACGTCACCGGCAGCGCCTTCAGCATCGGCGGCAGCAACATCACCAACTCCGTCGGGCAGGGCGGCGGTACGGGAGACCGGGCGCCCGGCGCCGAGGAGCTGCTGGAGGCGGTACGCGAACTGCGTGCCGCCCTGGTGCGGCTGCCCCGCAGCACCGGGCGCGCGGAACTGGACGCGGAACTGGACGAGGCGGCGGAGCAGCTGGAGGCGGCCGAGGAGATCCGGCCGGGGCTGCCCGCGCGGCTGCGCGGGGCTCTGGAGCGGTGGGCTCCGCTGGTCGAGTCGGTGAGCGCGGCCACCGCCCTGGGCGAGCTGCTCGCCTCGCTGGGAGGCTGACCGGTGTCCTCGCCCGACGGTGCCCGCTGGAACCCGCGGTCGCAGCGGTGGGAGTGGGGGGAGCAGCCCGCGCAGCCGGGGCCGACCCCGACCCCGGCTCCGGCCCCGGCTCCGGCTCCGACCCCGGCTCCGGCTGTCACTCCGCAGCACGCGCAGCCGACGCAGCCCGCGCAGCCGGGCCGCCTGCCTCCGCCCCCGCCGGCCCCCGGGTGGTACGAGCCCGGGGCGCCGCAGCCTCCCGCGCCGTCGGGGCCGTACGGTCCGGGCGGCGCGGGCCCGGACGGGCGGCCGCAGCAGCAGTGGCGGATGCCGCTGCTGGTGGGAGTCGTGGCGGCGGTCGTCGGCGGGGTGTCGGTGGCGGCGTGGATGCTGCTGGGCGGCAAGGACGCACCCGCCGCGAACACGCACCCGCTGCTGTCGGCGTCCCCGTCGGCGGCGGCGGACACGCCGTCCACGTCCGCGAGCCCGTCGCCGGGCCCGGGCGGACCGGCCTCACCCAGCCCCTCGGCGAGTACCGGCGGCCCCGGCTACACCGTGGTGCACAACGAGGCCGGCTTCTCGGTGGCCGTCCCCACCGGCTGGGAGCCCAGCCACAACGAGCAGGGCAGCGGGGCCTTCTACCGCCTGCCCGGGGACCGCAGCGCCCTGCTCCAGATCTTCCGGATCACGGAGGACAGCAGCACGGCCTCCTGCGAGCTGCTGCGGATGTCTTCGCAGCGGCTGAACGACGGGACCCCCGCCTACCGGCAGGTCTCCCTCGAACCGGTGGCCGCAAGCGCCTGCGAGCTGGTCTACGAGTACGACAGCGCGGAGTCGCACGGCCGCCGCCGGGGCGTGGAGCGGATCACCACCACCCCGGACGGCAAGCGCTGGGCGCTGCTGGCGGCCGGCCCGGCCGCCGACACCTCCGCCGTACGCGCGAACCTGACGGCGGCCCTGGAGTCGTTCCGGCCCGACTGATCCGTACGGGAAAGCCGGTCCTACTTGTACATGCCCGGCGTGTAGTGGCCGGGGACCATGCGGGTGGTCACCGCGAAGCGGTTCCAGACGTTGATCGTCGCGATCACGGCGATCAGCTGGGCGAGCTCCTTCTCCTCGAAGTGCTTCGCGGCCTTCTCGTACACCTCGTCGGGAACGAAACCGTCGGTCAGGACGGTCACGGCCTCGGTCAGCTCAAGCGCGGCGGCCTCCTTCCCGGTGTAGAAGTGGCGCGACTCGTCCCAGGCGCTGAGCTGCACGATCCGCTCGACGGTCTCGCCCGCGGCGAGCGCGTCCTTCGTGTGCATGTCCAGGCAGAAGGCGCAGTGGTTGAGCTGCGAGGCGCGGATCTTGACCAGCTCGACCAGAACCGGGTCCAGGCCCTTCTTCGAGGCGATCTCCAGGCCCACGATCGCCTTGTAGACCTCGGGGACGTGCTGGGCCCAGGTCATGCGCGGGGCGTGCTCGGGGGCGTATGCGGCGCTCTGTTCGTGAGTGGTGGTCATGTCCCCGATCCTATGAAGCAGGCGGCCCGCCGATATGGTCCATATCCGTGACGGAATCCTGGGCCACTTTCGGCGCCGACCTGCATCTGGACCTCTCCGCCGGGCGTGGCCTGCGGGCCGGTCTCGTCGAGGCGCTGCGCGAGGCCGCGCGCAGCGGCCGGCTGGCGCCCGGGACCCGGTTGCCGTCCTCGCGGTCGTTCGCCGCCGATCTCGGGATCGCGCGGAACACGGTCGCGGAGGCGTACGCCGAGCTCGTCGCCGAGGGCTGGCTGACGGCCCGCCAGGGCTCGGGCACCCGGGTCGCGGAACGAGCGAGGCCGCGGCGGCCGGCAGCGGCCGCCCGGGTCCGGCACCCCGCGCGGCGCCGGCCCTCGTACAGCCTCCAGGCAGGCACCCCGGACCTGGGCGGTTTCCCGCGCGCCGCCTGGCTGACGGCGGCCCGGCGGGCGCTGACGGACGCGCCGAACGAGGCCTTCGGCTACGCGGCCGACGCGCGCGGCCGGGTGGAGCTGCGGGAGGCCCTCGCCGGGTACCTGGCACGGGCGCGCGGGGTCTGCGCGGACCCGGAGCGGATCGTGCTGTGCGCGGGATTCGCGCACGCGCTGACGCTGCTCGCGGGGGTGCTGCGGGCGCGGCGGGTACGGGAGGCCGCGGTGGAGGGGTACGGCCTCGACGTGCACCGGGACCTGCTGACGAGGGCGGGGCTGCGGACCCGGCCGCTGGCGGTGGACGCCTCGGGGGCGCGGACGCCGGACCTGTCCGGGGAGTCGGGAGCGGTCCTGCTGACCCCCGCCCACCAGTTCCCCACCGGGGTCGCGCTGACCCCGTCCCGGCGGGCGGCGGCGGTCGACTGGGCCCGGACCACGGGCGGGCTGATCCTGGAGGACGACTACGACGGGGAGTTCCGCTACGACCGCCAGTCCGTGGGGGCGCTGCAGGGACTGGACCCGGACCGGGTGGTCTACCTCGGCACGGCGAGCAAGTCGCTCGCGCCGGGGCTGCGGATGGGGTGGATGGTGGTGCCGCCGGGGATGCTGGACGAGGTCGTCGCGATGAAGGGGCCAACCGACTGGACGTCGAGCGCACTGGAACAGCTGACGCTCGCGGAGTTCATCCGGTCCGGGGCGTACGACCGGCACGTGCGCGGCATGCGGCTGCACTACCGGCGGCGCCGGGACGAGCTGGTCGCCGCCGTCTCCGGCCGGGTCGCGGTGTCGGGCCTCGCGGCGGGCCTGCACGCGGTGCTGGACCTCCCGGCGGGGACGCAGGCGTCGGTCCTGCGGGCCGCGGCCTGGCAGGACCTGGCCCTGGACACCCTGTCCCGCTACGCCCACCCGGAGGCGGGCCTCCCGGAGCGCGAGGCGCTGGTGGTCGGTTACGGGACCCCGCCGACGAGCGCGTGGTCGCCGACGCTCGCGGCGCTGGTCGCCGCGCTGCCGTGACGCGTGCGCGGCGGGCGCGGCGCCGTTGCGGGGGGCGCTGCCCCCGGACCCCCACGCCTCAATCGCCGGCGGGGCTGGTTTTGCTGCGGCTCCGGGACCCGCGTGCCTCAAACGCCGGCGGGGCCGGATTGTGCCGGCGCGGGGCTCGGTTGCGGGGGTTCGCCGAAGCGGGCCAGGGCGAGGGCCCCGGCCACCGCCACCGCGAAGCCCAGCACCGCCAGCCAGGCCAGGCCCTCGCGTGTGCGGTCGCCGAGCCACACCACGCCCACCACCGCCGGGCCGATCGTCTCGCCGATGACCATCCCCGCCGTGGCCACCGTCACCGAGCCCCGCTGGAGCGCCGAGGTGAGCAGCAGGAACGCCGCGCCCCCGCCCAGCAGCAGGGCGTACAGCGCCGGGTTTGTGAACGAGATGCCGTCGATCAAGCGGACCGCCACCTCCACCACCCCGAAGCCCGTCCCCGCCGCCAGGCCGAGGACCAGTGCCCGCGAGGGGTCCGGGAGCCCGCCGGCCACCGCCCCGATCAGCAGCACCAGTCCCGCCACCGCCAGCAGCCCCAGCTTCAGCGCGAACGATCCCGTCCCCGAGCCCTCCTCGCCCGAGGCCAGCCCCAGCATCGCCAGCCCCGCGCACACCATCCCCACGGCGCCCCACTCCGCCCCGCGCAGCCGTACGTGCAACAGCCGCGCCGAGACCACCGCCGTCACCGCGAGGCTCGCCGCCAGCGCCGCCCCCACCGCGTAGATCGGGATGTGCTTCAGCGCCACGATCTGGAGGACGAAGCCGGCCGCGTCCAGAGCCAGGCCCAGCGCGTACCGCCACTGCCGGGCCGCCCGCAGCAGCAGCGCCGTGTCCAGCCCCGACCCCGTCCCGGGCTCCGCCGCCCGCGCGGCCATCGCCTGGAGGACCGACGCCGTGCCGAAGCAGACCGCCGCACCGAGTGCGCAAAACATCCCAAGGAGCACGAACGGACTCTAGGTCATGGAGGTGATGGGAGGGTTTCGACGGCCGGATTCCATCGCTCCGCCGCCCCGTTCTAGTCTGTCCGCCATGGACGACAGCAGCACAGGCAGCAGTACGACCCGACGCCGCATGCGATCCGGCGGCGTCGCCCTCGGCGGCATGGGCCTGCTCGCTGCAGCGCTCGTGGCCTGCGGCAGCAGCAGCGAGCCCGACAAGCGCTGCGCGGACCGCGCCACCCTGGAGAAGCTGAACACCAAGGAGTGCAAGAGCGGCGGCCGCGGTGCGTACTACTACGGCGGCAGCGTCTCCAACAACCGGGTCAAGGGCGGCAGCTTCGACAAGTCCGCCGTCACCCGCGGCGGCATCGGCGGCCACTCCAGCTCCAGCGGCGGCTGAACCCGCGTGCGCCGCCACACCATCGAACCGCGCCCCGACTGGCAGAGGACGGTCGAGGAGCAGGGGCTCGTCTACCCCCTCACCCGCTACCCCGACGACTCCCTGCGCCCCTACTGGGACGAGAGCGCGTACTACTCCTTCTCGCTCCCCGAGATCGAGGCGCTGGAGAACGTGGTCGAGGAACTGCACGCCATGTGTCTGGCCGCGGCCGCGCACATCGTCGAGCACGACCGTTTCGCGGACCTCGGCATCACCGACCCGCGTCTCGCGGAGCTGATCGCCGAGTCCTGGCGCCGGCGTGCCGAGCAGCCGTCCCTCTACGGCCGGTTCGACCTGCGCTACGACGGCCGTGGCAGCCCGGCCAAGATGCTGGAGTACAACGCGGACACCCCCACCTCCCTCGTGGAGGCGGCCAGTCCGCAGTGGTTCTGGATGGAGGAGCGCTTCCCCGGCGCCGACCAGTGGAACTCCCTCCACGAGCGGCTCGTCGAGGCCTGGCGCCGCCAGGCGGAGCTGCTGCCGCCCGGCCCGCTGCACTTCGCGCACTCCGAGACCGACGAGCTCGGCGAGGACCTGATGACGGTCGCCTACCTCCAGGAGACCGCCGAGCAGGCGGGCCTGGCGACCGAGCAGCTGTCCGTCGAGCAGATCGGCTGGGACAGCCTGTCGGGCCGGTTCGTGGACCAGAAACTCGGGTTCATCCGCAGCTGCTTCAAGCTCTACCCGTGGGAATGGCTGGCCACCGACGCGTTCGGCCCGCAGGTCCTCGGCACGTACGACCACGGCGGCGGCTCCGGGACCACCGCCTGGATCGAGCCGCTGTGGAAGATGCTGCTGTCCAACAAGGCGCTGCTGGCGATCCTGTGGGAGCTCTTCCCGGAGCACCCCAACCTGCTGCCCGCCTACCTGGACGGCCCGCGCGAACTCGCCACGACGACCGGTTACGCCGCGAAGCCGCTGCTCGGCCGGGAGGGCGCCGGGGTCACCCTGCACCCGGTCGGCGGAGAGCCGTTCGTGCCGGCCGAGGAGGAGACGTACGTCTTCCAGGGCCTGGCCCCGCTGCCCGACTTCGACGGCAACCGCGTCGTGCTCGGCGCGTGGGTCGTCGAGGAGGAGGCCGCCGGCCTGGGCATCCGGGAATCGGCGGGTCCGGTCACGGACGAGTACGCCCGCTTCCTGCCCCACGTCATCCTGTAGGCGAAGGCGCGTCCGGGCCGCCCGGCCGCGCCTTCGGCGGACCCGTCAGCCGGCCAGTACGGCGCGCAGCTGGTCCAGGCCCCAGTCCAGATCCTCCTTGCTGATCACCAGCGGGGGCGCGATCCGGATCGTCGCCCCGTGGGTGTCCTTGACCAGCACGCCCCGTTCCATCAGCCTCTCGGACACCTCCCGGCCCGTGCCGTGCCCGGGGGCGATGTCGACGCCCGCCCACAGCCCCCGCCCGCGTACGGCGGTCACCGCGCCCCCGCCGACCAGCACGCTCAGCTCCCGGTGCAGGTGGTCGCCGAGCTCGGCGGCGCGCTGCTGGTACTCACCGCCGCGCAGCATCGCGATCACCTCCAGGGCGACCGCGCAGGCCAGCGGGTTGCCGCCGAAGGTGGAGCCGTGCTCGCCGGGCCGGAACACCCCGAGCACGTCCCGGTCGGCGACGACGGCCGAGACCGGGACCACGCCGCCGCCCAGTGCCTTGCCGAGGACGTACACGTCCGGCACGACGTCCTCGTGCTCGCACGCGAAGGTCTTCCCGGTCCGGCCCAGCCCCGACTGGATCTCGTCCGCCATGAAGAGGACGTTCCGCTCGCGCGTGAGCTTCCGTACGCCCTGCAGGTAGCCGGCGGGCGGCACCAGCACGCCCGCCTCGCCCTGGATCGGCTCCAGCAGCACGGCCACGGTGTTCGTCGTGACGGCCGCGGCCAGCGCGGTGAGGTCCCCGTACGGGACGATCTCGAACCCGGGTGTGTAGGGCCCGAAATGGTCGCGGGCCTCGTGGTCCGTGGAGAAGCTCACGATCGTCGTCGTCCGGCCGTGGAAGTTGTCGGCCGCGACGACGATCTTGGCGTGCCCGTCCGGGACGCCCTTGACCTCGTAGCCCCACTTGCGGGCGGTCTTCACCGCCGTCTCCACGGCCTCCGCGCCCGTGTTCATCGGCAGCACCATCTCCTTGCCGCACAGCGCGGCGAGCTCGGTGCAGAAGTCGGCGAACCGGTCGTGCTGGAAGGCCCGCGAGGTGAGCGTGACCCGCTCCAGCTGCGCCTTGGCGGCATCGATCAGCCGCCGGTTGCCGTGGCCGAAGTTGAGGGCCGAGTAGCCCGCGAGCATGTCCAGGAAGCGGCGGCCCTCGATGTCGGTCATCCACGCGCCTTCCGCGGACGCCACGACGACGGGCAGCGGGTGGTAGTTGTGCGCACTGTGCGCCTCGGCGGAACGCATGGCATCAGCAGTTGTCGACACGGGGTCTCCGATCGTCGGTCGGACGGGCAGGGCGACGGGGGTGGCGACGGGGGTGGCGTCACCTGCGTCACCGTCACCTTGTATACGGCTATACGTCGCTCGTATACCGGACGGGGAAACCTTTCTTGTGGACCGCCCGCTAAGGTGGGCGGCACGCACGGCGACTGGCGTACGGAGAACCGACTCCGGGGGAGTCGTGCGCGCACGACCGCATACAGGGCCGCTCGCCTGGGCCTCGCGGGGACGAGATCTGACATCGACCCCGGAGGAGCCGCCATGACCGCGCGCCGCCATCCCGCCCTGTCCGCCGTCGATCCGGAGCTGGCGTCCTTCGTCGCCGCCGAGGAGACCCTGCAGGCGCAGACCCTGCGCCTGATCCCGAGCGAGAACTACGTGTCCGCGGCGGTGCTCGAAGCCTCCGGCACGGTGCTCCAGAACAAGTACAGCGAGGGCTACCCGGGCCGCCGCTACTACGAGGGCCAGCAGAACATCGACCGCGTCGAGGCGCTGGCCGTGGAGCGGGCGAAGGGCCTGTTCGGGGTGGACCACGCCAACGTCCAGCCGTACTCCGGCTCGCCCGCGAACCTCGCGGTCTACCTGGCCTTCGCGAAGCCCGGCGACACGGTGATGGGCATGGCCCTGCCGATGGGCGGGCACCTGACGCACGGCTGGGGGGTCTCGGCGACGGGCTCCTGGTTCCGGGGCGTGCAGTACGGGGTCTCCGCGGAGACGGGCCTGATCGACTACGACGCGGTGCGCGACCTGGCCCTCGCCGAGCGCCCCAAGATCATCTTCTGTGGCGGAACGGCCCTTCCCCGCACGATCGACTTCGCGGCGTTCGCATCGATCGCACAGGAGGCCGGCTCGGTCCTCGTCGCGGACGTGGCCCACATCGCGGGCCTGATCGCGGGCGGGGCGCACCCGTCGCCGGTCGGGCACGTGGACGTCGTCTCGACGACCACGCACAAGACCCTGCGGGGGCCGCGCGGCGCGATGCTGATGTGCCGGGAGGAGTACGCGAAGGCCATCGACAAGGCGGTGTTCCCGGGCCTCCAGGGCGGGCCGCACAACCAGACGACGGCCGGCATCGCGGTCGCGCTGCACGAGGCGGCGCAGCCTTCGTTCACGGCGTACGCCCACGCGGTCGTCGCCAACGCGAAGGCCCTGGCGCAGGCGCTGCTGGGCCGCGGCTTCGACCTCGTGTCGGGCGGTACGGACAACCACCTGATCCTGATGGACCTGACCTCGCGGGGGGTCCCGGGCAAGGTGGCGGCGAAGGCGCTGGACCGCGCGGGGATCGTCGTGAACTACAACACGGTCCCGTTCGACCCGCGCAAGCCGTTCGACCCGTCGGGCATCCGCATCGGCACGCCGTCGCTGACCTCGCGGGGCCTGGGCGTCGACCACATGCCGCTGGTGGCGGACTGGATCTCCCGGGCGGTGGACGCCGCCGCGAAGGAGGACGAGCCGGCCCTGGCCGCGATCCGCGCCGAGGTCGCGGACCTGATGGCGGCCTTCCCGGCGCCGGGCCTCCCGCTGTCCTGATCCGGAACCGGGCCCGCCCCCGGCCGGGCCCGGGCACGTCCGTGGAAAGCGGTCGCTTGCTTCGGGTGATATCCGGCCGGGGGGCTACGCGGCGGTAGGGGCGCCGCGGCCCCCTGCCGCCGGGGAGCAGGGGCAGGTCCCCCGCCGGGCCGCGGCGGGGGACCCGGCGGCTTCCGGCCACTGCGCGGCCGGACTCGGCCCCCGCACCTGAGAGAATGAGGACATGGCTTCTGATCGTCCTCGCGCGCTCTCCGGCATCCAGCCCACCTCCGGTTCGTTCCACCTCGGGAACTACCTCGGAGCCATCCGCCAGTACGTCGCCCTGCAGGAGACGCACGACGCCTTCTACATGGTCGTCGACCTGCACGCGATCACCATGCCGCAGGATCCCAAGGACCTGCGCGCGAACACCCGGCTCTCCGCCGCGCAGCTCCTCGCCGCCGGCCTGGACCCCGAGCGCTGCACGCTCTTCATCCAGAGCCACGTCCCCGAGCACGCGCAGCTCGCCTGGGTCATGAACTGCATCACCGGCTTCGGTGAGGCCAGCCGGATGACCCAGTTCAAGGACAAGTCCGCCAAGGGCGGCGTCAACAGCGCCAGCGTCGGCCTGTTCACGTACCCGATCCTCCAGGTTGCCGACATCCTGCTCTACCAGGCGGACGCCGTCCCCGTGGGCGAGGACCAGCGCCAGCACATCGAGCTGACCCGGGACCTGGCCGAGCGCTTCAACCAGCGCTTCGGCCAGACCTTCACCCTCCCCGCCGCGCACATCGTCAAGGAGGTCGCGAAGATCTACGACCTCCAGGACCCGTCGATCAAGATGTCGAAGTCCGCGTCGTCCCCCAAGGGCCTGATCAACCTCCTCGACGAGCCCAAGGCCACCGAGAAGAAGATCAAGAGCGCGGTCACCGACACCGGTTCCGAGATCCTCTTCGACACCGAGAACAAGCCCGGCGTCAGCAACCTGCTCACGATCTACTCCACCCTCACGGGGGAGACCATCCCCGCTCTCGAAGCCAAGTACGAGGGCAAGGGCTACGGCGCGCTGAAGACGGACCTGGCCGGCGTGATGGTCGATTTCGTCACACCGTTCAAGCAGCGCACCCAGGAATACCTGGACGACCCGGAGACGCTGGATTCCGTCCTGGCCAAGGGCGCGGAGAAGGCCCGCGCGGTCGCCGCCGAGACCCTGGCGCAGGCCTACGACCGCCTCGGCCTGGTCCCCGCCAAGCACTGACCGGACGGCCGGGGAAAGAGGGCCCTGGCAATCCGGGGGGTGCTGGCCCCACACTGGGTCGGCAGGACGTGTACGCAGCAGACGACGGAGGAGACATACGTGGGGACCGTAACGCTCGGCGTTTCGATCGCGGTCCCGGAGCCGTACGGCAGCCAGCTCCAGGAGCTGCGCGCAGGCTTCGGGGACGCTGCCGCGCACGGCATCCCCACGCATGTCACCCTCCTCCCGCCGACCGAGGTGGAGGCCGAGCGGCTGCCGGGGATCAGAGCCCACCTGTCCGAGGTCGCGGCCGCGTTCGGCCCCTTCGGCATGCGGCTCGCGGGCACCGGAACGTTCCGCCCGCTCTCGCCGGTCGTGTTCGTCCGGGTCGCCGAGGGCGGTCCGGGCTGCACCCGGCTCCAGGGCCTGGTCCGCGACCCGGACGGGCCGCTCGACCGGGAGCTGGCGTTCCCGTACCACCCGCACGTCACCATCGCCCACGGGATCTCCGAGGAGGCGATGGACCTGGCGTTCAGCACCCTCGCCGAGTACGCGGCGCAGTGGACCTGCGCGGGTTTCGCGCTCTACGAGCAGGGCTCGGACGGGGTCTGGCGCAAGCTGCACGAGTACCCCTTCGGCAGCGGCCCGGTCGCCGGCGTCCCGGCACAGCTCGGCTCACCGGTCGACGAGGCGACGGGCGCCGCGGGCGAGGACGCCGTACGGCGCTCCTGACGGAGCGGCCTGAGGGTCTGGCGGGCGTGGAACCGGAGCGTGCGCAGGACCAGCGTGTGGAACGGCCGGCCCGTCGGACGCGCTTCGCGAAAAGTCACAATCGACGACCGTAGCGCCCAAAGGCGACAATCCCGGCCATTTCGGCGGGCTACTCCCTCGTTGCGCGGAGAAGGCCGGGGTCAGGGTCCCGGCGCGGAATCCACGGCTGCGGCCGGTGGGGCGTGTCAAGGTGACCCCATGGACTGGCTGACGAAACTCCCGGTGATCGGGCCGCTGGTAGTCCGGCTGATGCGGACGCACGCATGGCGTTCCTGGCAACGCCTCGACCGGGTCCACTGGAGCCGGCTCGCCGCCGCAATCACCTTCATCAGCTTCATCGCGCTCTTCCCCCTGATCACGGTGGCCGCAGCCATCGGCGCGGCGCTGCTCAGCCCGGAGCAGCTGGACCGGCTCCAGAAGAACCTCGCCGAGCAGGTGCCCGGCATCTCCGACCAGCTCGACATCGCCGGTCTCGTCGCCAACGCGGGCACCATCGGGCTCGTGGCCGGCGCCCTCCTGCTCGTGACCGGCGTCGGGTGGGTCGGCTCGATGCGGGACTGCCTGCGCGCGGTGTGGGAGAAGGACGACGAGGACCAGGGGAACCCCGTCGTCCGCAAGGGCAAGGACGTGCTCGTGCTCATCGGCCTCGGCGGCGTGGGCCTGGCCTCGGCCGCGGCCTCGATCCTCGGCTCCAGCGCGGTCGGCAGGTTCGGCGGCTGGCTGGGCGTGCCGCAGCAGGGCGCGGGCGGTGCGCTCCTGCGGGCCGGCGCCTTCCTCGTCGGCGTCCTGGCGGCCTTCCTGCTCCTGCTCTACGTCCTGACCCTGCTCCCGGGGGTCGAACCGCCGCGCCGCCGCCTCATCGGGGCCGCCCTCATCGGCGCGGCCGGCTTCGAACTGCTGAAACTGCTGCTCAGCGGCTATATGCGCGGGGTCGCCGCGAAGAGCATGTACGGCGCCTTCGGGGTGCCGGTCGCCCTGCTGATCTGGATCAACCTGATGGCGAAGCTGCTGCTGTTCTGCTCGGCCTGGACGGCGGCCCGCGCCGACGAGGACGGCGCCGGCCCGCCGACCCCGGCGCAGCCGCAGGGCAGCCCCGGTACCGGGCCCCGTGGCTAGTCGGCCGCCTGGTCGCCGTCGCGGCGGCCGCGCGGGCCCCGCGGCCAGCGGCGGTTGACGACGTACGCCCCGGCCGCGATCACGGCCAGTGCCCCGCCCGCGACCCCGAGCGCCGTGCCGACGCCGTCGCCCTCGCCGGCCGCCGAGGGGTTGTGCTCGTGCGACCGGGCGGGGGAGCCGATCGAGGAGGTGTCCGCGCTCTTCGGCGGGACCAGCTCGCCCACCGGCTTGACCTTGCCGATCGCCGCGAAGCCCCAGTCGAAGAGGTCGGCGGTCTCCTCGTAGACGGAGTTCAGGCCGCCCGCGCTCGGGTCCATGACCGTGACCAGCAGCTTCTTGTCGCCCTGCTGTGCCGCGCCGGTGAAGGTGGCGCCCGCCATGGTGGTGTTGCCGTTCTTCACCCCGGCGATGCCCTTGTACGGGGAGAGGCCGTTCGCGCCCGTCATCAGCCGGTTGGTGTTCTGGATCTCGAAGTACTCGCGCGGCTTCCCGGGCTCCTGGCTGCCGGGGAACTTCGCACTCGCCGTGCCGCAGTACTCGCGGAAGTCCTGCTTCTGCAGGCCGGAGCGGGCGATGAGGGTGAGGTCGTACGCGCTCGACACCTGCTCCGGGGCGTCGTACCCGTCCGGGGACACCACGTGGGTGTCGAGGGCCTGCAGCTCCTCGGCGTGCGCCTGCATGTCCTTGACGGTCTTGTCGATGCCGCCGTTCATCGCCGAGAGCACGTGCACCGCGTCGTTCCCGGACCGCAGGAACACCCCGAGCCACAGGTCGTGCACGGAGTACTCGTGGTCCTCCTTGACCCCGACCAGGCTGGAGCCCGCGCCGATGCCCTCCATCTCCTGCTCGGTGACCTTGTGGACCTGGTCCTTCGGGAGGCTGGGCAGCACCGTGTCGGCGAAGAGCATCTTCAGGGTGGAGGCCGGGGGCAGCCGCCAGTGCGCATTGTTGGCGGCCAGGACCTCGCCGGTCTTGGCGTCGGCCACGATCCACGAACGCCCCGTCAGGTTCGTCGGCAGGGCCGGGGCGCCCGCCAGCGGGTTGACCTGGACCCCCGGCTTGCCGAGCAGGGCCCCGCCGACGGTGGACATCGACGCCGGCGGGGCGGGTGCGGCCGGGGCCTTGGGCGGCTGCCCCTTGCCGTCCGCAGGCGGAGCGGGCGCGGCGTGCGCGGGCACCGCGAGCATCGCGGGGACCAGCAGCGCGGCGGAAAGGACCGTCAGCGCGGTCTTCTTATCAGACACGCAGGTGAAAGTACATCCCGATGTGCTGTCTGCCGTCCGGGACCGGCCAACTTGTCCGAACCACCGCCGGTACAGCCCACCCCCACGCGTCCGTCCTGGGGACCGAACCGATACTGGGGGCATGAAACTCAGCCGCGCCGCCTCCTGGTTCCTGCTCGCCTTCGGAGTGTGGAGCTGGTTCATCTGGGTGTCTTTCGTCCGGAACCTGTGGAAGGACGCCAGTGGTCTGGCATTCGACGCGGCGGGCGAGCCGACGGCCTACTTCTGGGTCCACCTTCTCCTGGCCGTGACGTCCTTTCTCCTGGGGACGGCCGTTGGTGTGATCGGGCTGCGCGGCGTTCTCGCGCTGCGGCGCGAATCACGCGGCGGCCGGGGCCCGGGTTCGCCGGAATGAAGATCGTGCTCTTCGCCGGGATCGTGCTCCTGGTCCTGGCCCTGCTGGTCCTGCTCCACCGCTGGCTCTGGATCCGTCTGGTCCGCGACACGACGCTCCCGCGCGGCACGGCCCGCCGGACCGGTACCGTTCTCGCCTTCACCCTGCCGCTCCTCTCGCTGGCCGCCCTCACCGCGGGCCGTGCCGGCGCCCCGTTCCTGCTCCAACAGTCCGTGGCCTGGCCCGGTTACATGTGGCTCGCGGTGCTCCTGTACCTGACGCTGGCCATGCTCGTGGCCGAACCCGTCCGGGCCCTGCTGCTCCGCTCCCGCGGCTCCGCCCCGGACCCCGCGCCCGTGTCGCCGCCCCCGGCCCCGCAGGGCGCGACCGGGGCCGAGACCGAGTCCGGGAACGGGATCGAGGCCGGGCCGGGGGCCACGACCGGGGCCGGGACCGGCACCGGGACCCAGGGCGTCAGCCGCCGGCAGTTCGTGGCGCGCACCGTCGGCGGAGCGGCCGCCGCCGCGGCCGTCGGGACCGTCGGGTACGGGACGTACGGGGTCCTGCGCGGGCCGCGCGTGAAGCGGGTCCAGGTACCCCTGGCCAAACTGCCCCGCGCCGCGCACGGCTTCCGGATCGCCGTCGTCAGCGACATCCACCTCGGCCCGGTCCTCGGCCGCGCGCACACCACCCGCATCGTCGACACCGTCAACCGCACCCAGCCCGACCTGATCGCCGTCGTCGGCGACCTCGTGGACGGCAACGTGCACGACCTGGGCAACGCCGCCGAGCCCCTGAGCCGGCTCCGGGCGCGGCACGGCTCGTACTTCGTCACCGGCAACCACGAGTACTTCTCCGGCGCCCGGCAGTGGATCGACCACGTCCGCGAGCTCGGCCTCACCCCCCTGGAGAACGCCCGCCGGGCGCTGCCGCACTTCGACCTCGCCGGGGTCAACGACGTACGGGGCGAGACGCAGGGCGAGGGCCCCGACTTCGACGCCGCCCTCGGCGACCGCGACCGGTCGCGCGCCGCCGTGCTCATGGCCCACCAGCCCGTCGTCATCCACGACGCGGTCCGCCACGGCGTCGGCCTCCAGCTCTCCGGCCACACCCACGGCGGCCAGCTCTGGCCGGGCAACTACCTCGCCGAGCTCGCCAACCCCACCGTCGCCGGCCTGGAGCGCTACGGCGACACCCAGCTCTACGTCTCGCGCGGCGCCGGCGCCTGGGGACCCCCGGTCCGGGTCGGGGCGCCGTCCGACATCACGGTCGTCGAACTCGCCTCATACCAGGCCTGACCGGGCGCAAGCGGCAGCGACCCGCCGTGAACCGGCCTTCCCGCGGCTGAATTTCCATGATGGGATGTGACCGTTAATCGGACATGGGGATCCGGTTGGCGGTTGATCCATGGCGTGCGGGGGGTGGGGTCAAGGATGAAGTCTGTCCGCTCGAAGGTCATCGCGGTCGGGCTCGTGATCGGCGTGGCCGGTGTCGGCGCCTGGCAGCTGCTGCCCGAGGAGGGCCGCGGCAGCGGGACCGCCCTCCGGGTCGGGACGAGCGACGTGGTCTCCTCCCTCGACCCCGCCGGGGCGTACGACGCCGGCTCCTGGGCCCTGTTCAGCAACGTCTACCAGTCCCTGCTGACCATCAAGTCCGGCTCCGACACCCCCGTCCCGGATGCGGCCTCCGCCTGCAGGTTCCTCGGCCAGAAGCTCACCACGTACCAGTGCGAGCTCCGCCCCGACCTGAGGTTCGCGAGCGGCCGGCCCGTCACCGCCGAGGACGTCAAGCACTCCTTCGACCGCATCAAGACGATCAACTCCGACCAGGGCCCGGCCCCCCTCTTCAACACCCTGGAGTCGGTCAAGGCCGAGGGCCGCACCGTCACCTTCAACCTCTCCGCGCCCGACGCCACGTTCCCCTTCAAGATCGCGACGGGCGCCGCCTCGATCGTCGACAAGGAGAAGTACCCGGCGAAGGCCCTCCGGGAGGACGGCAAGGCCGACGGCTCGGGCCCCTTCACCCTCGGCGCGTACCAGGCCGGCGCCAGCGCCGAGCTCAAGCCGAACCCGGGCTACCTGGGCCAGTCCAAGCCCGCCAAGACGGCCGTCACGGTGCGGTACTTCAAGGACTCCGCCCAGCTCAACCAGGCCTGGCAGGACCACGAGATCGAGGTCGCCCACCGCGACATGCCGCCGGACGTCCTCGCCGGACTCAACCCCGGCCTGAAGGACACCCGGTACCAGGCCTCCGGCGGCACCGAGACCCGCAGCGTGGTCTTCAACGTCCGCCCCGGCTCCACCGCCGCCCCGCCCGCGGTGCGCCAGGCCGTCGCCGCCGTGATCGACCGCTCGAAGGTGGCCGGCGAGATCCACAAGGGCACGGTGACCCCGCTCTACTCGCTCGTCCCGGCGGGCATCGCCGCGCACAGCACGCCGTTCTTCGACGCCTACCCGGCGCCCAACGGCCTCGCGGCGAAGAAGGTGCTGGGGGATGCCGGGATCGCCACCCCGGTCTCCCTCACCCTCGGCGTGAACACACGCGGCGCGAACGTCCCGGAGGCGGAGGAGATCGCCCAGCAACTGCGGGCCACCGGGCTCTTCCAGGTCAAGGTCAAGGCCGTCGACAAGTGGGCCGACTTCCAGAAGTCCTACGCCGCGGGCGAGTTCGATGCCTACACCATCGGCTGGATCGCCGACTTCCCGGACGCCGACAACTTCCTCGCCCCGCTCGTCGGCGCGGACTCCAGCATGAACAACGGCTTCTCCGACAAGGCCGTCGACGACCTGATCGCCCGCACCCAGTCCTTCTCGGACCGCACCCAGGCGTCCGGCGAGTTCCGCGAGCTCCAGAAGCTGGTATCCCAGCGCATCCCGATGCTGCCCGTCTGGCAGAAGAAGGACTACGTGATGTCCCGCGATGCCGTCTCCGGAGCCCAGTACCTCTCCGACGGCACCGGGGTCTGGCGCCTGTGGGAGCTCGACTGGCTCTAGGCGTGCGCTATGCCGGGTCGGAGTCCGGGTCGGGGTCCGCGGCGGAGGCCCGCTTCTTCTTCGACGCCACCGTCTGCGCCATCCCCGGCAGGAAGTCAGCGAACAGCTCGTGGAGCTCGCGCACCAGTGGCCGCAGCACCCGGAACCGGGCCAGGACGATGCCCCGCGTCGTCAGCTGTGCGCCGCGCTCCGCCAGTCGCCGCGTCTTCTCGCTGTCCGGGGACCGGTCGAAGACCCAGTACAGGACGAGCCCCATCTGCGAGAGCCACATCAGCTCCGGCAGTAGGCCGGCCAGTTCGGCCGGGACCTTCGTCTTCGCCCCCGCCAGCACCTCGCGGTGCATGTCGATCGCCGTCTTGCGCGCGGGTTCCGATTCGGGGGAGAAGGGGCTGAGCGGGCTCTCCGGGTCCGCCGCGTTCTTGAAGAACTGCGAGGCGAACTCGTGGTACGGCGCCGCGATGTCGAGCCAGCTCGTCAGCACGCCCGCGAGCCGCTTCTGCAGATCGGTCTCGCTGTCCAGGATGGGCCGGACCGCCGCCTGGTGCGCGGCGCCGATCCGGTCGTAGAACCCCTGGACGAGGTGTTCCTTCGACTCGAAGTAGTAGTAGGCGTTGCCGACCGAGACCCCTGCCTCCTTGGCGATGGCCCGCATGGTCGTCTTGTCGAAGCCGCGCTCCTGGAAGAGACGGAGCGCGGTTTCGAGGATGAGCGTGCGGGTCTGCTCGCTCTTGGGAGCCTTCTGATCAGTCACGGTGTACGAGCCTATCCGGGTGCGGAGCAGTGGTCGCCACAGGCCGGTGACTCCGCCTCCGCTTCACCCTCCGCGCCCGTCCCTTCGGACCGTACCGCCTGGCGCCACGCCGAGGCCGTGTACATGGCGGCCCGGGCGAAGGGCCGGCCCGCCGGGGTGGCGAGCCAGTTCGCCTTCGGCCGGTGCTCCGCCAGCGCCCACAGGCACACGATGAAGGCATCGGTGCCGCTCCACACCTGCCCCGCGTCCCCGATGACGGTGATCTCGCGGAGCGTCGCCGCATGGTCGAGCCGGGGGTAGCGCCGCTGCGCCTCGAAGGACCCGGCCGGGATCAGCCGGAGCGGCACCAGCCAGCGCTGCCCGAGGAGCCAGTGCCGGATGTGGACGCAGAGCGGGCAGTCGGCGTCGTAGAGAACGGTCAGGTGCCGGGTGGCGGTCGTGGCGGTCGGCGCGGTCGGTGCCGTGGGGGCCATAGGTCAGGCCCCGGCCGGAGTGGTCCACCCCTGCGGGGCGACCGGCGGCGTCTGCTGGCGCTCCATGATTCCGCGGCGGCGCATCTTGTTCAGCACCCACACGTTCCCGAGGTGCATGACGCCGAGGACCAGCAGGACGACACCGATCTTGACCGACAGGGCTTCGAAGAGCTCGCGCGCCGTCTCGACCGCGACGTCCGAGCGCAGGTAGAGGGTCACGAATCCGATGTTCACGAGGTAGAAGCCGACCACCAGGAGGTGGTTGACGGCATCCGCGAGCTTCTCGTTCCCGTGCAGTACGTCGGCGATGAAGATGCGCCCGTTGCGGCTGAGCGTACGGGCCACCCAGACGGTGAGCCCGATGCTGACGAGCAGGTAGATGACGTATGTGACGACGGTGAGGTCCATGCCCTCGCCCCCCTCTTGAACGTGTTCAACTTGTTGGCAGGGCTGACTGTAGACCTCTTTTTGAACAGGTTCAAGCCTTCTGGGGAGGGCTACTGCGAGGCCTCGGCGACCGCCCCGGCCGGGAACGGCGTCCGCTTGCTCTCCGCGACCAGCCGACGGTGGAAGCCGGCCATCACGAGCCCCGTCGCGGCGTGCCGGTCGAGCAGCGCGGCGGCCTCGGGCGGCACCCCGCCCCGCCCGCGCCCCGCGAGCCACTCCCGCAGGAAGGCCTCGTGCTCCAGGTCGTCGCGCTCGTCGGCGCCGGGCAGGTGGTACCGCAGGAGATGGCTCGCGGTGTACGCGCGGTCGTAGCCCAGGTGCTCCGACAGGAACCGGGCCTCGTCGGGCGCCAGCTCGAAGCGGGTGCTGAGCGCGAGCCCGAAGTCGGCGAAGTGGACGAGCCCGCCGTCGGTCAGCACGTTGTGGAAGTGGGCGTCGAAGTGAACCAGCCCGCGGGAGCCCATGAACTCCGCCCCGCGCAGCAGGGCGTCCTCCGCCCATGCGTAACGGGGGTGCTCGGCCAGCCAGGTTCCGAGCCGGTGCGGCACGTGCTCCAGGAACAGCACCAGGCTGTACGAGGCCCGCCCGATGGCCTCCAGCCGCCGGCGCACGGCGTCGGACCCCTCCCACCGGGCGACGGCCGCCTCGATGCCTTCGCCCCCGGGCGGGGAGTCGGGCAGCACCCGCCAGTGGTACATCAGCGGGAACCCCTCGTACGCGCCCTCGACCACCCAGCCGGTGGTCATGGTGTGCACGGCCAGCTCCCGCCAGGCCCCGAACCCGGCCGAGCCGACCCCGTACTGGTAGTGCAGCGGCAGTCCGAAGAGGTTCGCGGTGGACCGCACGTTGCGCGGCAGCAGCTCGATGTCGGTCAGCGGCACGCGCTTGACGAAGACCCGGGTCCCGTCGACGTCCAACTCGGCGGTCCGGCCGCCGGTTCCGGACCCGAGGGGTGTCGCGGCGGCCGTCAGCGCGCGCAGCCGTTGGTCGCTCAGCAGGGACAGGCGGGTGGAGACGGCGGAGTACGCCGTGAGTCGCTCTCGGTGCATCCGGCCGAAACTACCGGCGGGCACCTCACACCACGGTCATGTTTTCCGGCAGATCCGGTCCACGTACGGCGCCTCGCGCGTCGTGGGACGGCGGGCGCGTCAGCAGGGTGGCCGGAAGCCGCCGGTATCGGTGTGGGGGCGGTCCGCCGAGACGATCGCGGCCTCGGAGCGGGGCATCGGTGTGCCGTCGGGGAGGAGGAGGGGGCCGGGGTCGAGGACGATGCCGACGTCGGCGCCGCGGCGGGTCGTGTTCGCGGCGGTGACGCGGTTCAGGGGGGCCGGGGTCAGGGTCTGCGTTTCGCGGATGTACGCGACGAAGCTCTCGAAGTCGCGCTGGTGGCGGTAGGGGGTTCGGAAACCGCTCAGAGCGCTGTAGCCGTCGTTCGCCAGGAAGGTGTACGAGGGGGACGCGAGGCGGTAGGTGCCGGTGAGGCTGAGCGGGGCGTCGTCGATGAACACGTCCGCCGGGTTCACGCGGTCACCGGCCCTGCCCAGGGTGTTGAAGGTGTAGCGGACGTTCTTGGAGACGGCCAGGGGCGCGAAGAGCAGTTCACCACTGGCCGCGATCGTCCACTGCTGCTCCAGCGCGTCGTGGATCTGCTGCCCGGTCACCGTCGCGCTGACGATCGGGTCGCCGAAGCCGACGGCCCTCCAGGCGCGGCCGAAGGTGACGGCGCCGCCCGAGGCCGTGTCGCGGACCAGGTCGCCCGCGATGACGGCCTGGCCGACCCGCGGGGCCGCGGCGACCAGGGCGAGCTGGGCCGGGACGTTGGGGTGGACGTTGCCGTCGTTCTCGGGGTCGGTGGGCCTGCGGCCCGCCCACAGGGCCCAGTCGGCGACCAGGTCGCCCATGGTGCTCTCGCCCGCGGTGTTGCGCGTCCGCAGGAACGAGCCGGTCTGCTTCCCGATCGGGGTGGCGTCGCGGGCGGCGGCCTGCCCGGCCCAGTAGTCGACGACCTCCTTCAGGGCCGGGTCCGGGGTGACGTCACGGGTGTTGGGGTGGTTGGTGGAGACGGTCAGCTCGCGGACCACCTTTCCGGTGACCGGGTCGAGGCGGAGGCTGATCTCGTTGATGAGCTGGCCGTGGCAGCCGGCCTCGACGAAGGGGCGGGGGACGCCGTCGGGGTCCGGGACCATCATGTTGAACCGGGTGTGCCAGTGGCCGGCGACGATGGCGTCGATGTCGGGGGAGACCCGGAGCGCCAGGTCGAGGGCCGGGCCGGAGGGGTCGGCGCCGCTGTTGAAGTCGGCGCCCGCCACCGCTCCGTCATGCATGCTGAGGACGATCGCGTTGACGCCCTGGGCCTTGAGCAGGGCCGCGTACCGGTCGGCGGTGGCGACCTCGTCGAGGGTGGCCAGGCCCGGCTGGTAGGAGCCGGGGAAGAGCTCGGTGCCGAGGGCGGTGAGGTGGATGAACCCGATCTGCAGCTCCTGGCCGGCGGCGGTGCGGACCTTCTCGATGCTGTACGCGGGCAGGACGGTGCGCTGGTCTGCGGCCCAGACGACGTTGGCGCTGTAATAGCGGAAGTCGGCGCCGTGGAAACGGGCGCCGGAGGAGTCGGTGAAGGAGGCGTCGCGGCCCTCGACGGGGAACGGGACGCCCTGCTCCATGTGCCGCTGCAGCAGGGCGGGGGACTTGTCGAACTCGTGGTTCCCGGCGGTCGCGAAGTCCAGGCCCATCCGGTTGAGGGCCTCGATGGTGGGCTCGTCGGCGAAGGCGGCGGCGTCGAACTCCCAGCCGGAGAAGGCGTCCCCGGGGGTGAAGAAGAGCGAGTTGAGCCGGCCGGCCCGGAGGCGGGTGAGGTGGGCGGCCATGTAGGCGACGCCGCCGACGGTGTAGGTCTGGCCGCCGTTGCCGGTGATGACGGCATTGCCGGCGGGGGCGGCCTGGAGGTAGCCGTGCAGGTCGGCGATGTTGAGGAGCTGGACGTCCACGTACTCGACGGCAGAGGCGGCGTCGCGCGCGTGGTCGGTTGCGTGGGCGGGGATTCCGGTGGCGAAGGTGGCTGCGGCGGTTCCCATGGCGGTGAGGAACGTCCGTCGCCCGAGGTGGTGGGAACTCCGGTCCGGATACGTGGTCTTGGCGAGCCTCGTCACATCCCCGCATACTCCCGCGCCACGGGGCGCGTGTCGATGCGCCGGGCCGTGCCGCCGGGCCGTGTCGTGCGCGGCCTGCAGGCCCCGGGCCCCGGATGACGGGCCGGCGGCCCGAAGGTCGCCGTCGACTGGTGGGTGAACGTCAGCACGTGCGGGGCGAGTTGCCCACGTACCGGATCCATCTTGGGTCGGGCAACGTCCTCATGGACCCGGGCGGCCAGTACCTGTGCATCGTGGCGGCCGGGCCGCGGGGGCGGAGACCGGCCACCTGCCCTTCGAGGGGGACCGGACGCTCGCGCTGATCCTCGGCAAGGCGATGATGCCGGCAGACGACACCGGTATCACCGACCCGGTGATCTCCCGTCAGACGCTCAGGGAACGGGCGTAGTTGAGCTGGTTCATCACCCAGGGGAAGGTGCTCGCGTCGACCGCCGGGATCATCGTGGAGTGGTGGCGGCCGCCGCTGGTGACCGTGACCTGGATGTAGCCGGTGGTGGTCTTCTCCTTCATCAGGAGGAAGAGCAGGCCGAGCAGGCAGAACACGAAGAAGATGATCGCGAGCACGACCGCGTGCGTCGGCATCTTCGTCTCCGTGCGGGAGAAGTCGGTGGCGTTCCACATGGCGCCCTTGAGCGGCATCGGCCCCGAAGGGGTGATGATCTGGTCCCCGGCGATGGTGATGTCGCCGAGCGACAGGCCGGAGCCGCCGTATGCCTGGGGCTGCACGGGCGGCATCATCGGGGGCTGCCCGGGGGCCGGAATGCCGGCGCCGCCGACGGTCGGCTGGTAACCGGGGGCCGGCGGAGTGGCCGGGTACCCGTACCCGGGCGTCCCCGGAGCCGCCGGATATCCCTGCGGATATCCGTAACCCGGGCCTCCCGGAGACCCGTTGCCGTGCGCGTACGGATTGGGCTGCTGCTCGCTCATGTGCTCGATCTTTCCACAGGCCCGCCCGGGCCCGTACCCCGATCAGGCGAGGACGTTCTCTTCGCCCTCGGGCTTGCGCCGCGCCGCCGTGAGCACGGCTTCGACGTCCAGGGTCACCTTGGCGCCGATCGACTCCGGCAGGGTGACGAGCTCGCCGGGAGCGTGGACGCGGTGGGTGGCGTACTCGTCCGCGGCCGGATCGGTGAGGACGTGCAGGCGGTTGTGCTTGCGGTCGACGATCACGTAGACGGGGACCTTGGCGTTGGCGTAGGCGGTGACCTTGGTCCGCAGGTCGGTCTGGTGGTTGCTGGAGGTGACTTCCAGGACCAGGCGGAAGACGACGGGGTCGTAGCAGTTGTTCTCGATGAGGTGGTCTTCGAAATCGGCGTCGACCAGGGAGAGGTCCGGGGTGGCGTAGTCCTCGCGTCCGTCCGGGAGCCAGATGCCGATTGCTTGGAGGACTTCCGTCGTCTCGCCGGCGAGCCCTGCCGTGATGAACGGGCGCATGAGCGAGGTCAGGCCCCGTGCATGGGCGCCGTCTGCTGGTGGGGACACGAGGATCTGTCCTCCGATGATCTCGACTCGGTACCCCGGGCGCTGATCCATGATCTGGTTGGCCAGGTCGATCAGTGGCCATTCAGTGTGGGGACGCTCAGCGGGTGCTGCGGACATCACGTGCCTCCCGTGGGCTGCTGTCGAGAGCATCATCGTAGGACGGGACCGGGGCACGCGGACGGAAGCCGCGCGATCACCCGAACGGGCGAGGGCCCCGCCCCCGGTGCGGAACCGGGGTGCGGGGCCCAGCCGGCCGCTGCGTCAGCCGTGAACGGCGGACGGAGTCCGGCGCAGCGTCTCGAAGCCGGGGAGGCCCGCCAGGGCCGACCCGTGCGAGGGACGCGTCGAGAATCAGAAGCGGCGCGTGATCAGGGCGCGCTTGACTTCCTGGATCGCCTTCGTGACCTCGATGCCACGGGGGCAGGCGTCGGTGCAGTTGAAGGTCGTGCGGCAGCGCCACACGCCGTCCTTGTCGTTCAGGATCTCCAGCCGCTGCTCGCCGGCCTCGTCACGCGAGTCGAAGATGAAGCGGTGGGCGTTGACGATCGCCGCCGGGCCGAAGTACTGGCCGTCGTTCCAGAACACCGGGCACGAGGACGTGCACGCGGCGCACAGGATGCACTTGGTGGTGTCGTCGAAGCGCTCGCGGTCCTCGGCGGACTGCAGGCGCTCACGCGTCGGCTCGTTGCCCTTGGTGACGAGGAACGGCATGACGTCGCGGTACGCCTGGAAGAAGGGCTCCATGTCGACGACGAGGTCCTTCATCACCGTGAGGCCCTTGATGGCCTCGACGGTGATCGGCTTCTCCGGGTTGATGTCCTTGATCAGCGTCTTGCAGGCGAGCCTGTTCTTGCCGTTGATCCGCATCGCGTCGGAGCCGCAGATGCCGTGCGCGCACGACCGGCGGAAGGTCAGCGTGCCGTCGAGGTCCCACTTGATCTTGTGGAGACCGTCGAGCACGCGCTCCTTCGGGTCGATCTCGATCTGGAAGTCCTGCCACTGCGCCTCGTCCGAGATCTCCGGGTTGTAGCGGCGGATCCGGAACGTGACCGTGATGTAGGGGGAGGCCGCAGCCGCCTCTTCCATCTTGTCCAGGGTGGGGGTAGCCATCAGTACTTACGCTCCATCGGCTGGTAGCGGGTCGTCACGACCGGCTTGTAGTCGAGCCGGACCGAGTCCGAGCCGTCGGCTCCGACCTCGCGGTACGCCATGGTGTGGCGCATGAAGTTGACGTCGTCGCGGTTCGGGTAGTCCTCGCGGTAGTGACCGCCGCGGGACTCCTTGCGCGCCAGTGCGGACACGGCCATGACCTCGGCCAGGTCGAGCAGGTTGCCCAGCTCGATGGCCTCCAGCAGGTCCGTGTTGAAGCGCTTGCCCTTGTCCTGGACGGACACGTTCTTGTAGCGCTCGCGCAGCTCCGCGATCTTCTCGACCGCGGTCTTGATGGTCTGCTCCGTACGGAACACCATCACGCAGGCGTCCATCGTCTCCTGGAGCTCCAGGCGCAGGTCGGCGACCCGCTCCTTGCCCGTGGAGTTGCGCAGGTGCTCGACCAGGTCGACGACCTGCTGCGCCGGGTTCTCGGGGAGCTCGACGTAGTCGTTCTCCTGCGAGTACTTCGCCGCGGCGATACCGGAGCGCTTGCCGAAGACGTTGATGTCCAGCAGCGAGTTGGTGCCGAGGCGGTTGGCGCCGTGCACGGAGACGCAGGCGACCTCGCCGGCCGCGTACAGGCCCGGGACGACGGTGGTGTTGTCCGCCAGGACCTCACCCTCGACGTTCGTCGGGATGCCGCCCATGGCGTAGTGCGCGGTGGGCTGGATCGGGATCGGGTCCGTGTACGGCTCGATGCCCAGGTACGTACGCGCGAACTCGGTGATGTCCGGGAGCTTCGCGTCGAGCTGCTCCGGCGGCAGGTGCGTCAGGTCCAGGTACACGTGGTCACCGGCCGGACCGCATCCGCGGCCCTCACGGATCTCGGTGTAGATGGAGCGCGAGACGACGTCACGGGACGCGAGGTCCTTCATGACCGGCGCGTACTTCTCCATGAAGCGCTCGCCGTCCTTGTTGCGGAGGATGCCGCCCTCACCGCGGGCGCCCTCCGTCAGCAGGATGCCCATGCGCCAGATGCCCGTCGGGTGGAACTGGAAGAACTCCATGTCCTCCAGCGGCAGGCCGCGGCGGTAGCAGGCCGCCTGGCCGTCACCCGTGAGGGTGTGCGCGTTGGAGGTCACCTTGAAGAACTTGCCGGTGCCGCCGGAGGCGTAGATGACGGCCTTGGCCTGGAACACGTGGATCTCGCCGGTGGCGAGCTCGTACGCGACCACACCGGCCGACTTCTTGACGCCGTCCTCCTCGACCAGGAGCTGGTCCAGGACGTAGAACTCGTTGAAGAACTCCACGCCCTCCTTGACGCAGTTCTGGTACAGCGTCTGGAGGATCATGTGGCCGGTGCGGTCCGCGGCGTAGCAGGACCGGCGGACCGGGGCCTCGCCGTGGTTGCGCGAGTGGCCGCCGAAGCGGCGCTGGTCGATGGTGCCGTCCGGGGTGCGGTTGAACGGCAGGCCCATCTTCTCCAGGTCGAGGACGGCGTCGATGGCCTCCTTCGCCAGGATCTCGGCGGCGTCCTGGTCGACCAGGTAGTCACCGCCCTTGACCGTGTCGAAGGTGTGCCACTCCCAGTTGTCCTCTTCCACGTTGGCGAGCGCGGCGGCCATGCCGCCCTGCGCGGCGCCCGTGTGGGAGCGGGTCGGGTACAGCTTCGTCAGGACTGCGGTGCGGCTGCGCTTCGTCGACTCGATGGCGGCGCGCATGCCCGCGCCGCCGGCGCCGACGATGACGGTGTCGTACTTGTGGATCTTCATCAGTGGTTTCGCCTCAGCCCGTGCCTAGCGGATGTTCGGGTCGAAGGTGAAGATCACCAGCGTGCCCAGAAGGATGGTGAACACCGTGGCGGTGTAAAGCAGGCCCTTCAGCCACAGCCGCGTGTTGGCGCGCTCCGCGTAGTCGTTGATGACGGTACGCAGACCGTTGGCGCCGTGCAGCATGGCGAGCCACAGCATCAGCAGGTCCCAGACCTGCCAGAACGGGGACGCCCAGCGGCCGGCCACGAAGGCGAAGCCGACCTTGGAGACGCCGCCGTCGAGCACCAGCTGGATGACGAGGTGGCCGATGACCAGGACGACGAGGACGATGCCCGAGAGGCGCATGAAGAGCCACGCGGCCATCTCGAAGTTGCCGCGGGTCGAGCGCGGCGTCTTGCCCGTGCGCTTGCGCGGGGCCTCGATGTACGGCGCCGGGTTGTCGACGTCGTAGAGGCTCACGCCCTCCACGTCGCCGATCGCCTGGGCGGAAGAAGTGTCAGAAGACATGCGTGTCACTTCCCGAACAGTTCAGCAGCTGCGTGGCCGAGGACGGGGTAGAGGGCCCCGATCATCAGGATGATCCAGACGGACACCACGGTCCAGAGCATCTGCTTCTGGAGACGGGGGCCCTTGGACCAGAAGTCCACTGCGATGACACGGAGACCGTTGAGCGCGTGGAACAGGATTGCGGCCACGAGGCCGTACTCCATCAGCGCGACGATCGGAGTCTTGTAGGTAGCCACGACATCGTCGTACGCCTCGGGGGAGACGCGGACGAGAGCGGTGTCGAGGACGTGTACGAACAGGAAGAAGAAAATGAGGACGCCGGTGACTCGATGAGCCACCCAGGACCACATTCCTTCCCGGCCGCGGTACAACGTTCCAGCCGGCACGGAAAACCCTCCGGAAGCGGGGCGGGGGCCAGCCGGCTTCTTTGTCGGTCGGGCCCGGCCGGGTACGGTCCTCCGGCCCCGGACATCGTAGCGACGCTTTGTCGGTTCCCTCGCGCCGGGTCCAGCGGTGTGATCAAACAGGCACGGACGGACTATCCCACAGGTGCGAATAGCCCTGAATCCGCTGCGGATACCCCGTCCGCAGAGGTCAGCCAATGCGTCAGGTCGGCGAGCCGAGCCTGGGCGAGGCGGCGCAGCTCGTCCGCCGAGATCGACCGCTCCTCGTCCGCCTCCAGCTCCATCCGGCGCCGGATGGCGCCGAGCAGCTGGTCCGCCTGCTCCTCCGGCGGGTGCCCGTCCAGGCAGATCACGAAGGCGTGGCCGAACTTGCGCTCGTACTCCGCATGGGCGGCGTCGAGCGCCAGGAGCGCGGCGTACGGGGACCCGTGGCCCAGCTCGGCCGGGAACTCCGAGGCCAGCGCCTCGCTCAGGTCCGCCTGGGAGAGGTCGTACGAGGCCTCGTCGGCGGCGGCCAGCAGCACGCCGGGGTCCGGATAGGGGCGGTGGGCGGCCACCCGCTGGGCCCAGCGCCGACTGCCGCAGCAGTTCAGCAGGACGGCCTGTGCCGCCTCGGGGGAGAGGGCGTTGAACCGCGCCAGCCCGGAGCCGTGGGAAGGGCCGGAGGATCCCCCAGACTCCGTCCGGGAGGTGCCCTCATGGGCCTGTGCCGGAAGGTGGCTGGACAGCGGGGGGCTCCTCGGGACGCGGCGCGGGTGTGCCGCCACGCTAGCGACGCCGGGCACGGCGTGTCGTACCCATCCGAGGTTTTCACCCGGAAGTGAGCCGAAAGGATGACGTGATGACGTGCGGTGCGCCGGGAAGGGCGACGGCGGAGGAAGAGGAGGAGGAAGACGACCGAGGCCGCCACCCCCCACAGGAGAGGCCCCGGTCGTCGTCCGTACGGGCTCGTGCGACAAGCCCGTACCCCTGTCAGCGCCGCGAGTGCGTTTTGTGTCACACCCCGCTTCGCGCACGATCGGTTGCTCCCCGTACAACTCGTGGACGAAGGTACTTGAAAGCCGTAACGTGCTGATTTGCGCCACAGGTACAGGACAGTGAACGGGTTGGGGATTTTGCTGGGGGACGACGCGGAGCTGACCGCCGCGGTGCTCGCGGCACAGGGCGGCGACGAGAGCGCGTTCCGTGCTGTGTACCGCGCCGTGCACCCGCGCCTGCTCGGGTACGTACGCACGCTGGTCGGGGACGGCGACGCGGAGGACGTGACTTCGGAGGCCTGGCTGCAGATAGCCCGCGACCTCGATTCCTTCACCGGCGACGCCGACCGCTTCCGCGGCTGGGCCGCCCGGATCGGCCGCAACCGGGCCCTCGACCACATCCGCATGCGTGGGCGCCGCCCCGCCATCGGCGGCGACGAGACCGAACTGACGGGCCGGGCCGCCGACAGCGACACCGCGGTCGAGGCGATGGAGGCCCTGTCGACCGGCCGGACCATGGCGCTGATCGCCCAGCTTCCGCAGGACCAGGCCGAGGCCGTGGTGCTCCGGGTGGTGGTCGGCCTGGACGCCAAGAGCGCGGCCGAGACCCTGGGCAAGCGGCCCGGCGCGGTGCGCACCGCAGCCCATCGGGGCCTGAAGAAACTGGCCGAGCTGATCGGCGCGGAGGGCGGCTTCGCGCCGGACACGGATCCGGGCGCGGACCCCGCGGGTCCGGTCGGCCATAATGCCGATGACCAGGCGCGGGATGGCGGGGGCGAGAGGGATCTCGACGCCGTGCCCGCTCAGCGAGGCCGCAGTGGCGGCCTCGTGGAGCAAACCGGTGTGACGCATTCACGTTGGCGGACGCAGAAGGACATGTGATGGCCGACGAGCGCAACAGGTGGCTGGACGAGGCCGCGGCGGAACGAGTGCTGCGCGGCGGCCAGGCCGCACCTGGCGCCGACCGGCGCGCCCGCGAAGCGGAAGCCCGGCTCCGTGCCGCCCTCGACATGCTGGCCGCGCCGCAGCCGGTCGCCGGGGTGGAACTGCCCGGCGAGGCCGCCGCGGTGGCCGCCTTCCGCGCGGCGCGCGGCGGGGCCGCAGCACCCGGGGCGCCCGGGGCATCCGAAATGCCCGGGACATCCGCACCCGTCGGCGGTGACACCGCCCCCCTCCTGGAACTCGGCAGGGTCATTCCCCTCGCCGCCTCCGCCGCGGCTCCCCTCTCCGCGCCCCGGCGCGGCCGCCCGGTGCGGTTCGGTCTGGTCGCCGCGCTGGCAGGCGTCGCCGTCGGAGGCCTGGCGGTCGCCGCCGGGGCCGGCCTGCTGGACCGGGGCACGCACGACACGGCGGGGCCGGCGCCGGCCGTGTCCCTCAGCGCCGACGAGAACCCGACGACGGCCGGCGACACCGCGGGCCCGACCTCCGGACCGCAGCTGCGGCCGACCCCGTTCCGGGGTGCCGACGGCGCGTCGCCCGGCCCGGGCACCACGCTGACGCCGGGCGCGGACTCGGCGACGGGGACGGAGCAGGGATTCGGAACCGGAACGGCAACCGGTCCCGGTACCTCGTCCGGCGGCGCCGCCGGCAAGGGCGGAAAGGGCGTCAAGGACGCCCAGGACGACTTCGCGGGCGGAACCACCTCGCTGAAGGAGGCGGACAAGCAGGCCCGCCTCAAGGCGGTGGACCTGTGCGAGGCCTACCGGTCGGGGCACATGACCTCCGACAGCCGCGACCGGCTCTCGAAGCTGGCCCAGGGGCTCTCGCGCATCCCGCACTTCTGCGAGGCGCTGCTCGACGAGCCCGCCAAGACCGCCTCCCCGACCGTTCCGCGCACCGCGGACGACGGGAGCGACGTACTCAGGGCCCCGACGTTCGCCCCGGCGAGCCCGGGCACCTCCGCGCCCGTCCGCCTGCCGCACTGACGGCCCGCCGCCCCGCCGCTCCGGCTCCCGAAGGCCGCCCGTCGGGCCTTCCGGCGGGTGGTCCGCGAGCACTCCCGAGCGGGTCCCGGGCGGCGGCAGGAACGGCCTGTAACACTTTTCGAACCTGCGGCGCAGTACATAACGAGCCGACTGGTCATCGGCCGCGCATGAGCCGGGGTTCCCCCCGTACCCCTGGGCTCTGCGCACCCGGCGCGGGCGGGGTTCGTTCCCCCGGCCCTGCCCGCGCCCCCTACTTCAGACCGGATCACCGGGACGACCCGGGATCACCGGGACGACTCACGCCACCCGGATCACCCGGACCGTGCGGATCACCAGTAGACGACGACCTTGTCGCCGACCTGCACCTGGTTGAACAGCTCCGCGAGCTTGCCCTTGTCCCGGACGTTCACGCAGCCGTGCGAGGCGCCGGCGTAGCCGCGGGCCGCGAAGTCGGCGGAGTAGTGCACCGCCTGGCCCTGGCTGAAGAACATCGCGTACGGCATCGGCGTGTGGTAGATCGTCGACGTCCAGTCCTTGGCCTTCCACTCCACCTTGAACTGGCCCTCGCGGGTCGGGGTGTTCTCGGAGCCGAAGCGGACGTCCAAGGTGGAGACGACCTTGCCGTCGATCATCCAGGCGAGCGTGCGGCTCTCCTTGCTGATGCACATCACGCGGCCCGTCATACAGCGCGGGTCCGGCGCGGCGACCTCGTTGACGGTCGGCGGGCGCAGCTCGTCGGCAGTGGGCTTCTTGCTGAGGCCCTGGATCTTCGCCCAGGTGGCCTCGTCGACCGCGCCGGACGCCGTCAGGCCGTTCTTCGCCTGGAAGGACCTGACCGCGGCGGTCGTCTTCGAGCCGTAGAAGCCGGTCGGGGCGATCGACATGTACTTGAGCTGCCTCAGGCGGGCCTGGAGCTCGCGCACCTGCTCGCTCTCGTCGCCGTTCGCCATGACGGCCTTGACCGTCGGGGACGCGGAGGCGGACGGCGAGGCCGACTCCGAGGCGGACGGCGAAGCGGATGCCGACGGGGAGGCGTCGGCGGGCTTGGCGTCCGCCGACGCGGAGCTCTCGGGGGTGGAACCCGCCGCGGACGCGGACGGAAGCGAAGAAGCGGAGCTGGCCGGCGCCGTCTTCTGGGGCCCGCACGCGGTCGCGGCGAGCGCGACGGCGGTGGCCACCCCGAGCGTGCGGATTATGACTCTCTGGCGGTGCATCGCGTTCCCCCGATTTCTTCTTCTGGTTCGTGTATCTAGGTGATGCTTGGCGGGCGTGGAGAGTTGCGGACGATCCGGGGATGTTGCGCCATTGTGACCAGCGGCCGTCAGGGGACGGCCGGAGCCGTCGCGGGGAGGCTGCATCAGCCCCGGGGCCGTTCGCTCCACGGAGGGATGGGTCGCATGGCGAGTACCGAGAGCGGATTTCCGATCGAACCCGTCTACGGGCCGGGCGACCTGACGGGATGGGACCCGCAGGCCAAACTGGGTGAACCAGGGGCGTACCCGTACACGCGGGGGGTCTACCCGACGATGTACACCGGCAAGCCGTGGACGATGCGGCAGTACGCCGGGTTCGGGACGGCGGCCGAATCGAACGCCCGCTACCGGCAGCTCATCGCGGGCGGCGGCACCGGGCTGTCGGTCGCCTTCGACCTGCCGACGCAGATGGGCCACGACTCCGACGCGCCGCTCGCGCACGGCGAGGTCGGAAAGGTCGGCGTCGCGATCGACTCCGTCGAGGACATGCGCGTGCTGTTCGACGGGATCCCGCTCGACCGGGTGTCCACGTCCATGACGATCAACGCCCCGGCGGCGCTGCTGCTGCTGATGTACCAGCTGGTCGCCGAGGAGCACGGCATCGCGGGCGGGCAGCTGACCGGGACCGTTCAGAACGACGTGCTCAAGGAGTACATCGCGCGCGGCACCTACATCTTCCCGCCCGGGCCCTCGCTCCGTCTGACGGCCGACACCTTCCGCTACTGCAAGGCCGAGATCCCCCGCTGGAACACCATCTCCATCTCCGGCTACCACATGGCCGAGGCCGGGGCCTCGCCCGCGCAGGAGATCGCCTTCACGCTGGCGGACGCGATCGCGTACGTACGGACGGCGCTGGCCGCCGGGATGGAGGTCGACGGGTTCGCCCCGCGGCTCTCCTTCTTCTTCGTCGCCCGCACCACGCTGCTGGAGGAGGTCGCGAAGTTCCGGGCCGCACGGCGGATCTGGGCCCGGGTCATGCGCGAGGAGTTCGGGGCCCGGGACCCGAAGTCGCTGATGCTGCGCTTCCACACCCAGACGGCCGGGGTCCAGCTGACGGCGCAGCAGCCGGAGCTCAATCTCGTACGGGTGGCCGTGCAGGCACTCGGGGCGGTGCTGGGCGGCACGCAGTCGCTGCACACCAACTCCTTCGACGAGGCGATCGCACTGCCGACGGAGAAATCGGCGCGGCTGGCGCTGCGGACGCAGCAGGTGCTGGCGTACGAGACGGACGTGCCGCACACCGTCGACCCCTTCGCCGGCTCGTACGCGGTGGAGCGGATGACGGACGAGGTCGAGGCGGCGGCGCTCGCGCTGATGCAGCGGGTCGAGGACCTGGGCGGGGCGGTGGCCGCGATCGAGGCCGGCTTCCAGAAGGGGGAGATCGAGCGGAACGCCTACCGCATCGCGCTGGAGACGGACGGCGGCGAGCGCGTGGTCGTCGGGGTCAACCGCTTCACGCTGGACCAGGAGGAGCGGTACGAGCCGCTGCGCGTCGACCCGGCGATCGAGAACCGCCAGCGCGAGGCACTCGCAGCCCTGCGCGCGAACCGGGACGCCGAGGCGGTGTCGGCCGCCCTGGCCGCCCTCCGCGAAGCGGCATCGGGCGCGGCGAACGTCCTCTACCCGATGAAGGAGGCCCTGCGCGCCCGCGCCACGGTGGGCGAGGTCTGCAACGCCCTCCGGGAGGTGTGGGGGACGTACGAGCCGACGGATTCCACATCGTGAACTCCCTCGGTGACAGGTGCAACCCTATGCGACACTCCTGCCCATGCTGGGTGTCATCGATCTGCCGACCTATCTCGTCGGGCTCATACTGATCATTTTGCTGCCGGGGCCGAACTCGCTGTACGTGCTGTCCGTCGCGGCGCGCCGCGGGGTGCGGACCGGGTACAAGGCCGCCGCCGGGGTGTTCACCGGGGACGCCGTGCTGATGGCGCTCGCCGCCGCCGGGGCGGGGGCGCTGCTCCAGGCCAGTCCGGTGGCCTTCGGCATCGTCAAACTGTTCGGCGCCGGGTACCTGACCTGGCTCGCCGTCGGGATGATGCGCGGTGCGTGGGCGATGTGGCGCGGGCGGGCCGAGCAGGCGCAGGCCCCGGACCGGGCCCAGGCCCCGGCCGAGGCGGAGGGCGGCGAGGCGGAGCGGCCGTACCGGCGGGCGCTGCTGATCAGCCTCTTCAACCCGAAGGCCATCCTGTTCCTCGTCTCCTTCTTCGTGCAGTTCGTGAACCCGTCGTACGCCTACCCGGCGCTCTCCTTCCTGGTCCTGGGTGCGCTGCTCCAGCTCGGCAGCTTCCTGTACCTGACCCTGCTGATCTTCGGCGGCACCCGGCTGTCCGCGGCCTTCCGCCGCCGCAAGCGGCTCTCGGCCGGGGCCACCTCGGCGGCGGGCGTGCTCTTCCTCGGCTTCGCGGCCAAGCTCGCCGTCAGCTGAGCCGGCGGCCGGTCGCGGTCAGCGCGGGCGGGCCGGGCGCAGCCGCCGCAGCCGGCGGACCACGCGGCGGACGGCCGGGCTGTGCGGCAGGAAGGACAGCTGGGCCGGGATGCCGCCGGGCAGCCCGAGGGTGGTCAGCCGGCGGCGCTTGAAGTAGCGCCAGGTCCGGTCGTCCAGATGTGCGGCCAGATATCGTTCGGCCTCCGCGCGGCGCGCCGCCAGGATCTGCGGCTGCATGGTGAACCCGACCGCGGTGAGCAGCCCGGTCAGTGCCTCCCGGGCCTCCTCGGGCCCGGGCGCGGTCCAGCCGGCGACGGCCTCGGCGTCCGCGAGGGCGGGGAGCAGCGCGTCCACCACCGTCAGCGGGATCCGGTTGCTGTTCTGGTACGGGGCGAGGCGGGCCAGTACGGCCTCGGTCCCGGTGCGTGCGACCGGCAGCCCGTACAGGGTGGCCGCGGTCAGCAGTCCGGTGGAGAAGCAGCCGACGACCAGGGCGGGGCGCAGCTGCTGGTAGAGGGTCTCGGCCAGCACGGGGGCGGTCACCACGGTGAGCCGGGCGCCGAGCCGTTCGGCCTCGGCCTCGGCGCGCCGGGAGTACTCGGCAGGGGCGCTCGGGTGGGGTTTGAAGACGAGCTCCCGGTGGCCGAGGGCGTGCGCGCCCCGGACCATCGCCACGTGGAGGTCCTCCTCCTCCTGCGGGGAGAGCAGTTCGAGGGCGGACAGGTACTGGCCCAGCAGCAGTGCCGGTGCCTCGCCGATCCCGTCCGGCCCGGGTCCGTACGAGGGGAGTCCGGCCAGCACTTTCAGGAACTCCGGGGTCGGGACCAGCTCCGGCGGCACGCCGAACTCGGTGAGCAGCAGCGGTTCCAGACCCGGCACCAGGTCCAGGTGCAGGACGCGGCGCACGCGCATGCCGAGCTGCGGATCGAGGCGGAAGCGGGTGGGGCCGTAGCTCATCAGCCCGTCGGCGTAGACGTCCACGGCGGCGCCGGGGAAAAGGGTGCACAGGGTCCGGGCGGGCGGGACCTGGATCGACTCCACGATGAGCTCTACGCGGTCCTCGCCCAGTCCCCAGATCGCCCGGAGCTGGCGTTCCCACAGGGGGACGTCCTCGGGGCGCGGGGCCCAGGCACTGGGATGCTGCGGGGCGATGGCGGCGTTCCAGTCGAGCACCTCGTCGAAGCGGGTGCGCAGCGCGTCGAAGCCCGGCATGCCGGCGAGGCCGGGGGAGACCTCGGCGGCGAGGGCGTGGTTGCTGGTGAGCAGGATGCGGCGGCCGGCCGGCGGGAAGCTGCCCGCGTCGATTCCGGCGGCGAGCGTGGCCGTCCCGTAGAGCGTGGAGGCGAGGAAGATCTGGGTGCACCGGGTGTTCCGAGCGGGCATCAGGCAGCGGCTCCCGCTCGGGCGGGGCGGCGGCGCAGCCGGCGCAGCAGGCCGGAGCGCTGGGCGTCCATCTCGTCGAGGGCCTGGTTCAGAACGTTTCGGGGCATGCGTCCGAGGGCGGCCGTGCTCATGGAACGGAGTTTTTTGGCCACGGCCGGTTCGAACCTTTCGATGGACCCGATATGGTGCGCGATAATTGCACAATATGTTCGTACGGCTTTTGGCAGCAGAAGATCGCGATGAGGATCCTCGGCCGTATCCGCCAGGACCTGGTCGAATGCCCGGATGAAATCGAGCTGGCGCTCGTCCTTGATCTGCGTCAATGAGGTCGAGACGCCGCGCCGGTAGAAGATCCCCGGGAGTCCGACCGCCGCGAACGAGCCGGCCTCCCGGTGCAGCCGCCAGATCCACGGCCGGTCCTCGGCCGTCCGCAGCCCGTCGGTGAAGTGCAGCAGCCCGCGGTCGAGCAGCCGCCGGTGGTACATGCCGGCCCAGGCGTACGGATAGTCGACCGACGTGGCCCGCGAGGCGGGCAGGATTCCGGCGCGCGGATCGCCGACGACCAGCTGGGGACCGTACGGGACACGCCGCACGGAGCGCGTGCGGCCGCTCACCTGGACGTGGTCGTTGCGGACGAAATCGCAGCTCAGGGCCTCGATCACGGCCAGTGTGCGGGCCAGGTGGCCGGGCGCCAGCCAGTCGTCGCCGTCCAGGAAGGCCACGTACTCGCCGCGGGCCGCGTCCAGGCCGGTGTTCCGGGCGGTGGCCAGGCCGCCGTTCCGGTCGTGTCTGAGGTGCACCGCCCCGGGCAGCTCGCGCGCCGCCCGCTCCAGGAGTTCGGGCGTCCCGTCCGTCGAACAGTCGTCGACGAGCAGGAACTCGAAATCGTCCCGGGCATTGAGTGCGAGGCTTTTCAGGGCATCCGGTGCGTATGTCTGCACGTTGTAGAACGGCACGACAACAGAGAGCTTGAGCACCTGTCAGACATTAAGGCGCCGTCCGGCATTCACCATGGCCCGTATGCGGATTCCATGTGAACGACGCGGGGCGACCGCGTTAACCAGTGCGGTTTCGCATTAAGTCGACGGGTTGTTAACCCGCTGTTGTGCGCTCGTTGGGCCGATCACCGAAATCGCGGAATAGCTTCTGCCGGGTGCCAGTCAGCAATCGAGCAGCCTCTCGTACCCATACTCGCACTGCCCTTCGCGTCGCCGTACTCGCCGATTCCGATACGCGATGGAAATGGGGCGCACTCACCGCCCGCCGGCTCGTGACGCAGCCGCACCTCACCGGATACCTGCTCCGCGGCCGGGCCACCCCGACCGCGCGCCAGCTCGGCGAGGTGGGAGTCAGCGCCGACCGGCTCTCCGAGGTGACCTGCGCACAGTTCCTCGCGGAGATCGAGCGGGAACGCTACGACGTCGTCGTCCTCGCCCTCGTCGGCGGGGCCGTCCAGGCCGTCCTGCACGGGGTCCGCGCGCTGTGGCCGGAACCGGCCGCCCGCCCGGTGCTCGTCACCGGGTACGTGGGCGTCGTATACGAGAAGCTCGCCGACGGGCTGCTGCTGCGGCACGGCGCCGACCTCGTCCTCGCCAACTCCCGCCACGACGCCGGCCGCTTCCGCGCGGTCTACGAAGGCGTCGGCGCGGACGCCGACGCCGTCACCGAGACGGCCCTGCCGTTCCTGGACGGAGCCGCGTACGAGCAGGCCGGCAGCCGCGCCCACACCGTGGTCTTCGCCGTCCAGCCGTCCGTCCCCGAGAGCCGCGCCGACCGCGCGTACCTGCTGGAGCGGACGGCCCGGCACGCGCGGCTGCACCCGGAGCGCGAGGTGCTGATCAAGCTGCGCAGCCGGCCCGGGGAGCACACCACACACCTTGAGGAGCAGCCCTACCAGCGGCTCGCCGAGCGGATCCCCGGCGGACTGCCCGCCAACTGCCGCCTCGTCTACGGCAACATGGGCGAGGTCCTGGACGGCACCGACCTGCTGGTCACCGTCTCCTCCACCGCAGCCCTGGAATCCCTGCACCGCGGGATCCCGACGGCGGTCCTCACCGACCTCGGCATCCGCGAGGTGCTCGGCAACCACCACTTCCTCGGCTCGGGCTGCCTGGCGTCCTGGGACCAGCTGGACGCCGGCCTGCTGCCGCAGGGCGACCCGGACTGGCTGGCCGGCCAGGGCGTGAGCGGCGCCGAGGACTCCTTCGCCGCCGCCCGCGCCCGGCTCGACGAGCTGCTGGGGCGCGGGGTGCTCCCCGCCGTCGCCCCCTATTACACACGGACCACCGCGCCCGGGTACCTGCCCGGGATCCTGGCCCGGCACCACCTCGCCCCCGACGGGACCCCGCTGCCCGGCGCCGTCCGAGAGAGCGGCGGGGAGTCCCGGCTGCGCCGCCGGCTCCGCTCGTACCTGCGCGAGGCCGCCCGCGGGGCGTACCGCCACGGGGTGCAGCGCGTGGCCCCGGTGATCCGCCGGATGGGGGAGCTGTGAGCCCCGCCGCGGGCCCGGCGGAGCGCCCCGCCGCGCGCCCCCGCGTGCTGGCCGTGATCCCCGCCCGGGGCGGCTCCAAGGGGGTCCCCGGCAAGAACCTCGCCGAGGTGGCCGGAGTCCCGCTCGTCGTACGGGCCGTACAGGCCTGCCGGGGCGCCGCCACCGTCACCGACGTCGCGGTCTCCACGGACGCCGGACCCATCGCCGACGCAGCCCGCACCGCCGGGGCCGCCGCGATCCGCCGGCCCGCGGGGATCTCCGGGGACACCGCGAGCAGCGAAGCCGCCGTGCTGCACGCCCTCGACACCTTCGAGGAACTGCACTCCCTCACCGTGGACGTCGTCCTCCTCGTCCAGTGCACCAGCCCCTTCCTCACCCCATCCGACGTCGAGGCGGTCGCCGCCGCCGTCGCGTCCGGCGCGGCCGACTCGGCCCTGACCGTCGCCCCGTTCCACGGCTTCCTCTGGCGGGAGGCGCCCGACGGCGCCGGCAACGGCGTCAACCACGACAAGGCCGTACGCCCCCGCCGGCAGGACCGGCCCCGGGACCTGCTGGAGACCGGCGCCGCCTACGCCATGGACGCCGCCGGCTTCCGCGCCGCCCGGCACCGCTTCTTCGGGCGCACCCTCCCCGTCGCCACCGACCCCGCACGGGTGCTGGAGATCGACGACCCGCACGACCTGGCCCGCGCCCGCCTCCTCGCCCCCCTGTTCACACCCCCTGTGCACCCCCACGCACCGAACGAAGGACCTCACCTGCCATGACCGTCGCCACCCCCAACGCCCGTCTGCGCACCTTCGGCTCGCGCACCGCCGGCCCCGGCCGCCCCGTCTACGTCGTCGGCGAGATCGGCATCAACCACAACGGCGACCTCGGCAACGCCTTCGCCCTCATCGACGCCGCCGCCGACGCGGGCTGCGACGCCGTGAAGTTCCAGAAGCGCACCCCGGAGATCTGCACCCCGCGCGACCAGTGGGACATCGAGCGCGACACCCCCTGGGGCCGGATGGCGTACATCGACTACCGGCACCGCGTGGAGTTCGGCGAGGCCGAGTACCGCGCCATCGACGGGCACTGCGCCAAGCGCGGCATCGACTGGTTCGCCTCCCCGTGGGACACCGAGGCCGTCGCCTTCCTGGAGAAGTTCGACCTCCCCGCCCACAAGGCGGCCTCCGCCTCCCTCACCGACGACGAGCTGCTGCGCGCCCTGCGCGCCACCGGCCGCACCGTCGTCCTCTCCACCGGCATGTCCACCCCGAAGCAGATCCGGCACGCCGTGGAGGTGCTCGGCAGCGACAACATCCTGCTCTGCCACGCCACGTCGACGTACCCGGCCAAGGCGGAAGAGCTCAACCTGCGGGTGATCAACAGCCTTCAGGAGGAGTACCCCAACGTCCCCATCGGCTACTCCGGCCACGAGACGGGCCTGCAGACCACCCTCGCGGCCGTCGCCCTCGGAGCCGCGTTCGTCGAACGGCACATCACCCTCGACCGCGCCATGTGGGGCTCCGACCAGGCCGCCTCCGTGGAGCCGGGCGGCCTGGCCCGCCTGGTCCGCGACATCCGCACCATCGAGACCGCGCTCGGCGACGGCATCAAGCGCGTCTACGACTCCGAGCTCGGCCCAATGAAGAAGCTCCGCCGGGTCCAGGGCGAACTCGCCTCGGTCTGACCCGCGGTCCGTCCGGTGTCCGACCGGTACGGCGCCCCGCCCCGCCCCTGACGAGGAGTACGCGGTGACCCCCTCAGCCTCCACCCTGGCTTTCGTCGAGAGCCCGGTCCAGCTCCTGAACGTACTGGAGTGGGCGCACGCCGAAGCCGCCTGCGCACCCGGCAGCGCCCCGCTGCTCGGCGCCGTCCCCCGCCAGCCGGGCCCGCTCGCCACCCGCGGCCCCGCCACGGCGCCCGCCGCACCGCGCCCGGAACCCGCCGGCCGCGGTGCGGCGGGCGCGGCGCGCGCGGCGTCCTGGCTGCGGATCGTCGTGCTGCCCCCCACCGACCCCATGTCCCGCGGCCAGCTGCGCCGGATGGCGGGGCTGGCGCGGGACGAAGGGCACGAAGTCGGCTGGCAGGAGGCCCGCGGCGGCCGGCTGGCCCCCCTCAAGGCGCTCGCCGCGCTCGCCCGCGACGTGCGCGCGGCCCGCCGGGTCGTCGTCGGCGACCCCTTCTCCCGGTACGTGCAGCTCCTGCTCACCCTCGTACGGGCCGAGGAACTCGTGGTGGTCGACGACGGCACCGCCACCATGGAGTTCGTCGCCCAGACGGCCCGCGGCGAGCGCCTCGTGCGCTGGCACCGGGTCGGCGGCGGAGGCCTGCCCGGCCGCATCCGCGAGCTCGCGTACGCACCGGTCTCGGCCACCGCCCGGCGCCGCTTCACCCCGGCCGCGGGCACCGGACGCCGCGTCGAGGTGTTCAGCTCGATGCCCGTCACCGTGCACGGCGCCATGGCGCTGCGGGTCAACGATTTCGCCTGGACCCGCTCCCGGTTCGGCCCGCCGCGCCTGACCAAGGGCACCGACCTCGTCGGCACCTCCCTCGTGGAGACCGGCGTGGTCGACCCGGACCGCTACCTGGACGCCGTACGCGCCCTGACCCTGGAGCACGGCGCCACCCGCTACTTCGCGCACCGCCGCGAGTCCCCGGAGAAGCTGCGCGCGCTCAGCGAGACGACCGGGCTGGAGATCGTCCGCCCGGACCTGCCGCTGGAGCTGATCGCCCGGCGCGGACCGGTCGGCCGGACGATCGTCAGCTTTCCGTCCACGGTCGTCCACACCCTGCCGTACGCGCTGACCGGTACCGGTGTGACCGTCGCTGTATGCGATGTCGACCCGGCCTGGCTCACCGGCTCCGCCTCGCCGCGGGCCCGCAGCTTCCTCACCGGGGTCACCGAGACCGCCCGTGATGTGCACAGACTGCCTGCCCAGACGGCCCCTGCGGCTGGATGAGCGCGCGAGTTTACCCCCGCCTGCATCCGGTCATGCGTCCAGAGGTCTGGTTTTTTTCCCCTAACGGCATGAACTTTTGGTGATCTCCGACCAGTTGAGCCATTCGTGCGCCTACCCTTCAACGGGTGAACCAGTTGATGTCCCGCGAGTCCCAGACCGCCCTGCCCGGCACGCCCGACCGGCCCGAGCTGCCCGGCAAGCTTCCGGACCACCTGCGTGCCGAACTGATCGCCTTCCGCCGGGACTTGCACATGCACCCCGAGCTAGGACACCAGGAGTTCCGCACCACGGCGGCGATCAAGGCCCGGCTGGAGAAAGCCGGCCTGCGCCCACGCGTTCTGAAGTCCGGGACCGGCCTGATCTGTGACGTGGGCACCTGGGACGGGGGCCGGCCGATGCTGGCCCTCCGCGCGGACATCGACGGCCTGCCCATTCCGGACACGAAGACCCACGTCGCCTACCGCTCGACGTTCCCCGACCGCGCCCACGCCTGCGGCCACGACGTGCACACCGCCGTCGTCCTCGGCGCCGGCCTGGTCCTCGCCGACCTCGACCGGCAGGGCCTGCTGCCCCGCCCCGTACGGCTGCTGTTCCAGCCCGCCGAGGAGGTGCTCCCCGGCGGAGCCACCGACGCCATCGAAGCCGGCGTCCTCGACGGCGTGGGCAGGATCATCGCGGTGCACTGCGACCCGCGGGTCGACGCCGGGAAGATCGGGCTGCGGACCGGGCCCATCACCTCCGCCTGCGACCGGCTGGAGATCACGCTGGCCGGCCCCGGCGGGCACACCGCCCGACCGCACCTGACCACCGACCTGGTCACGGCCGCCGCCCGGGTCGCCGTCGACCTGCCGGCCGTGCTGTCCCGCCGGATGGACGCCCGCTCGGGCATGTCGATCACCTGGGGCCGGATCGAGGCCGGGCACGCCTGCAACGTGATCCCCATGCACGCCGAGCTGTCCGGGACGCTCCGCTGCCTGGACATCAACGCCTGGCACGAGGCGCCCGACCAGATCCACGCCGCGATCGACGAGATCGCTTCGATGCACCGGGCCAAGTCGGAGATCACCCACGTGCGCGGGGTGCCGCCGGTCGTCAACGACCCGGTGGTCACCGAGCTGCTGCGCGAGTCGATGGCGGCCCGGCTCGGCAACGAGTCGATCGAGGACACCGAGCAGAGCCTCGGCGGGGAAGACTTCTCCTGGTACCTCGAACACGTCCCCGGCGCCATGGCCCGGCTGGGTGTGCACACCCCGGGCGTGAGCGCGAAGCGCGATCTGCACCGGGGCGACTTCGATGTGGACGAGTCCGCGATCGGGGTCGGAGTGGAGTTCTTCACGGCCGCCGCACTGCTCGACGGACGCCGTTCGAGGGCGATCGGGTAAAAGTTCGTACAACATTTGAGCGCCTGCCGTCACACCTGTCCAGCCCTTGGTACACAAGGGCTGGGCGCGTAGGCAGTCACCAATCGGTCACTGTCCGATTCGCGACGATCCGATAACGACTCATGAACAGCCCTTTAACTGACATCTACGCGCGTTACGATCGCCGCTACACCAGCGCCGGTCGTGGCGCTTCGGTCAGGTTTTGAAGGAGCCTCCCCTTGCGCCGGATCACCAGGATCGCCACCGTGGGCATCGCGTCCGCGGCGCTGGCCCTCTCGGCCACCGCCTGTGGCGGAAAGAAGTCGTCGGACACCTCGTCCTCCCCGTCCTCCTCCTCCTCTTCCGCGAAGGCGATCGCCCTCGCGTACGACATCGGCGGCCGCGGCGACCAGTCGTTCAACGACGCCGCCTACGCCGGCCTGCAGAAGGCCGTGAAGGAGCTGGGCGTCAAGGGCAGCGAGGCCGAGCCCACCGAAGGCGAGGGCGAGGCCGACAAGGTCCAGCGCCTCACCGAGCTGGCCCGCAAGGGCAACAACCCGGTCATCGGCGTCGGTTTCTCCTACGCCCCGGCCATCAAGAAGGTCGCGCCGAAGTTCCCGAACACCACGTTCGGCATCATCGATGACACCTCCGTCACCGGCCCGAACATCGCCAACCTGGTGTTCAGCGAGGAGCAGGGCTCCTACCTGGCCGGCGTCGCCGCCGCCAAGGCCTCCAAGACCGGCACTGTCGGCTTCATCGGCGGTGTCGAGGTTCCGCTGATCAAGAAGTTCGAGGCGGGCTTCACTCAGGGCGTCAAGGACACCAACCCCAACGCCAAGGTGCTGAGCCAGTACCTGACGCAGCCCCCGAACTTCGACGGCTTCTCCAAGCCCGACCTCGGCAAGGCCGCCGCCCAGGGCCAGCTCGACGCCGGCGCCGACGTGATCTACGCCGCTGCCGGTCTCGCGGGCTCGGGTGCCATCGAGGCCACCGCCGGCAAGGGCAAGTGGGCCATCGGTGTCGACTCCGACCAGTACAACCAGGCCGGTCTGTCGAAGTACAAGGACCACATCCTGACCTCGGTCACCAAGGACGTCTCCGACGCGGTCTTCAACGAGATCAAGTCGGTCCAGGACGGCAAGCCGGGCATCGGTGAGATCCGCTACGGCCTGGACAAGGACGGCGTCGGCCTGGCCGACTCCAACCCCGAGTACAAGAAGATGACCGACCTCACCGCCGCCGTGGAGAAGGCGAAGGCCGACATCATCGCGAAGAAGATCACCGTCAAGACCGCGCCGTAAGGCATCGTCTGACGTGCAGTAAGTGGTCTCCGGGGTCCGGGAAGCGGTCTCTACCGCTCCCGGACCCCGCCCCTGTTCCGTGTCGCTTGTGGCCACTTGGCCGCAAGTTTTCACTTTCGACAGTGCTACGCGCGTAGAGGCATCGTGGACGCGATACCGTCCTCCTCCCGCCCACCCGCCCGGCCGATCTTCGCCCTGCCCCCCGTCAACTCGGCTTTCCAGCTCCTTCCGCGCCAAGGAGAGTGCGTCATCAACGCGTCCAGCCCGCCCCCCGCCGTAGAACTTCACGGCATCACCAAGCGCTTCCCCGGCGTCGTCGCCAACAAGGACATCGCGATCACCGTCCGCAAGGGCACGGTCCACGCCCTCATCGGTGAGAACGGTGCCGGCAAGTCGACCCTGATGAAGATCCTTTACGGCATGCAGAAGCCGGACGAGGGCACCATCGCCATCGACGGGGAGCAGGTCACCTTCGCCAACCCCGGCGACGCCATCGCCCGCGGCATCGGCATGGTGCACCAGCACTTCATGCTCGCCGACAACCTCACCGTCCTGGAGAACGTCGTCCTCGGCGGCGAGAAGCTCCACGGCATCGGTTCCAAGGCCCGCAAGAAGATCCTGGAGATCTCGGACGCGTACGGCCTCGGCGTGCGTCCGGACGCCCTGATCGAGGACCTCGGCGTCGCCGACCGCCAGCGCGTGGAGATCCTCAAGGTCCTCTACCGCGGCGCCCGCACCCTCATCCTCGACGAGCCCACCGCGGTGCTCGTGCCGCAGGAAGTGGACGCGCTCTTCGACAACCTGCGCGAGCTCAAGGCCGAGGGCCTCACCGTCATCTTCATCTCGCACAAGCTCGGCGAGGTGCTGAAGGTCGCCGACGACATCACCGTCATCCGCCGCGGCACCACGGTCGGCACCGCCGACCCGAAGACCGCGACGACCAAGCACCTCGCGGAGCTGATGGTCGGCGCGGAGCTCCCCTCGCCGGAGACCCGCGAGTCCACGGTGACCACCACCCCGATGCTCCAGGTCGAGAAGCTGACCGTCGTCGAGCACGGCATGCCGGTCGCCACCGAGGACACCGCCCGCACGCCGGGCCTGCCGGACGCCGACGTGCACGAGCACGTCGAGGTCGGCCGCCTCCTCCTCGACGGGATCACCTTCACGATCCACAAGGGCGAGGTCCTCGGCATCGCCGGTGTCGAGGGCAACGGCCAGACCGA
Organism: Streptomyces sp. NPDC097981; assembly: GCF_040302565.1. Taxonomy (NCBI): domain Bacteria; kingdom Bacillati; phylum Actinomycetota; class Actinomycetes; order Kitasatosporales; family Streptomycetaceae; genus Streptomyces; species Streptomyces sp. NPDC097981. Next base: position 148,098 of record NZ_JBEORW010000011.1, on the reverse strand, counting down.
GCTGATCGAAGCCCTCATGGGCATGCTCAGCCCGGACTCGGGTGTCATCACCCTGGACGGCACGGACATCACGAAGGCGCCGGTGCGCAAGCGCCGCGAGGGCGGCATCGGGTACATCCCCGAGGACCGCCACCGCCATGGCCTGCTGCTGGAATCCCCGCTGTGGGAGAACCGCATCCTCGGCCACGTCACCGAGGCGCCCAACTCCAAGCGCGGCATCATCGACCCGAAGGCCGCCCGCAAGGACACCGAGCGGATCGTGCGCGAGTACGACGTCCGCACGCCCGGCATCGAGGTCACCGCGGCCTCCCTCTCGGGAGGCAACCAGCAGAAGCTGATCGTCGGCCGCGAGATGAGCCACAACCCGAAGTTCCTCATCGCCGCCCACCCCACCCGCGGTGTGGACGTCGGCGCGCAGGCACAGATCTGGGACGCGATCCGCGACGCCCGCCGCGAAGGCCTGGCGGTCCTGCTGATCTCCGCGGACCTGGACGAGCTGATCGGCCTGTCCGACACCCTGCGCGTGATCTACCGCGGCCGCCTGGTGGCGGACGCCGACCCCGCGACCGTCACCCCCGAAGAGCTCGGCACCGCCATGACGGGCGCCGCCTCCGGGACCCTGGAAGCCACCGACAACCACTCCGCCGCCGGTACCGACGCTGGTACCGACTCCCCGGAGGACGAGGCCCGATGAAGAAATTCGACAAGGACCGGCTGCTCCTCGGCTTCGCCGGGCCCGCTCTCGCACTGGTCACCGCGTTCCTGCTGACCATGGTCGTACTGGCCGCGACGGGTGTGGACCCGATCGAGCCGCTGCGCCTGATGGTGGAGAACGCCGGCTACGAGGACGTCCAGGTCCTCATCGTGAACCAGGCCGGCACGTACTACCTGGCGGCCCTGGCCGTGGCCATCGGCTTCCGGATGAACCTCTTCAACATCGGCGTCGACGGCCAGTACCGCCTCGCGGCGATGCTGTCCGCGGTGGTCGGCGCGGCCGTCACGCTGCCCGGCCCGCTGCAGATCCTGATGATCGTCGTCGTCGCCATGTGCGTCGGTGCGTTCTGGGCCGGCATCGCCGGCATCCTCAAGGCCAAGCGCGGCGTCAGCGAGGTCGTGTCCACGATCATGCTGAACGCCATCGCGACCAGCCTGATCGCCTGGCTGATCCTGCCGAAGAACCTCGGCGTCCAGCCGGCCGGCTCCAACGACCTCACCACCGGTGACATCCCGGACGCCGGCTGGTTCCCGGCCGTCGACCTCGGCGAGGGCCTGGAGATCTACGGCTTCACCTTCATCGCGTTCGCGCTGGGCATCGTCTACTGGTTCGTGCTCAACCGGACCCGCTTCGGCTTCGACCTGCGCGCCACCGGCGCCAGCGAGTCCGCCGCCCAGGCCTCCGGTGTGGACGCCAAGAAGATGATCATCACCTCGATGCTCATCTCCGGCGCCGTCGCCGGCCTCGCCGGCATGCCGGTGCTGCTCGGCGAGAGCCACACGTACAGCCTGGCCTTCCCGGTCGGTGTCGGCTTCACCGGCATCACCATCGCGCTGCTCGGGCGCAACAGCCCGATCGGCATCTTCTTCGCCGCCTTCCTGATGGCCTTCATCGACAAGGCCTCGGCCTCGCTCGACACGGCCGGGTACGCGAAGGAGATCGGCACGATCATGAAGGGCCTGATCGTGATCGCGGTTGTCGTCTCGTACGAGCTCGTCCGCCGCTACGGCATCCGCCGCCAGCAGCAGAAGGTCGGCGAGGAGCTGGCCGCAGGCCACGCCATCAAGACCGATAAGGAGGTCGCGGCGTGAGCACCAGCACCGTCTCCGCGACGAGCGCCGCCCCCAAGAAGGCGGGCGGCCGCAAGAAGCTCACCCTGCCGTGGATCATGCTGATCATCGCGGGCGGGCTCGCGCTCGTCTCGCTGGTCCGCGTGATCAGCGGAGCCAACGACCTGACCTCCATCGGCCAGGTCTCCGGAGCCCTCCAGCTCGCGGTGCCGATCGGCCTCGCCGGCCTCGGCGGCCTGTGGGCCGAGCGCGCGGGCGTCGTCAACATCGGCCTTGAGGGCATGATGATCCTCGGCACCTGGTTCGGTGCCTGGGCCGGCTACCAGTGGGGCCCCTGGACCGGCGTCGTGCTCGGCATCCTGGGCGGCGCCATCGGCGGCCTGCTGCACGCGATCATCACGGTCACGTTCAACGTCAACCACATCGTCTCCGGTGTGGCCGTCAACATCCTCGCGCTGGGCTTCACGCAGTACCTGTCGAACTTCACCTTCGCCAACGCGCCCGGCGGCTCCTCCAAGCAGTCGCCGCGCGTCGAGGAGATCTACAAGATCACAGTGCCGGGGCTGTCCGACTGGATGGCCACGCTCCAGGCCAAGCACTGGTTCTTCGTCTCGGACCTCGCCGGCGTCGTCGGCGGCCTGGTCACCGAGCTCTCGCTGCTGACCGTCGTCGCCCTGCTGCTGATCCCGGGCACCTGGTGGGTGTTGTGGCGCACCGCCTTCGGCCTGCGCCTGCGCTCGTGCGGTGAGAACCCCGTCGCCGCCGAGTCCCTCGGCGTCAACGTCTACAAGTACAAGTACATCGCCGTGATCGTCTCCGGCGGCCTGGCGGGCCTCGGCGGCGTGTTCCTGTCGATCGTCGCCAGCCCCATCTATCAGGAGGGCCAGACCGGCGGCCGCGGCTACATCGGTCTCGCCGCGATGATCTTCGGTAACTGGATGCCGGGCGGCATGGCGCTGGGCGCCGGCCTCTTCGGCTTCACCGACAGCCTCAAGCTGCGCGGTGGCGCCGAGAACGTCCACGCGATGCTGCTGCTCATCGCGATCCTGCTGGTGCTGGTCTGCGCCTGGCAGCTGTACAAGAAGAAGCACTTCCAGGGAGCCCTCTCGGGCGTCTGCGCCGGCGGGCTGTTCCTCTGGTACGCGCTCACCGACGCGGTCCCGAGCCAGTTCGTCGACGCGGCCCCGTACCTGACGACGCTGCTGGTGCTGGCCCTGTCGGCGCAGCGGCTGCGGATGCCGAAGGCGGACGGCCTGCCGTACCGCAAGGGCCAGGGCAAGTGACGCCCGCTCCGCACGTGGACTGGGAGGCCCTGCGGGAGGCCGCCCGGGACGCCATGTCCCGGGCGTACGCCCCGTACTCGGGCTTCCCGGTCGGCGTCGCCGCCCTCGTGGACGACGGCCGCACGGTCGTCGGCTGCAACGTGGAGAACGCCAGCTACGGGCTCGGCCTGTGCGCCGAGTGCGGGCTGGTCTCCTCCCTGCAGGCCACCGGCGGCGGCCGCCTGACGCACTTCACCTGCGTCGACGGCAAGGGCGAGAAGCTCGTCCCGTGCGGCCGCTGCCGCCAGCTGCTCTTCGAATTCGGCGGACCGGACCTGCTGGTGGACACCCCGAACGGGATCCTCCCGCTGGCCGAGATGCTGCCGCAGGCCTTCGGGCCGGACCACCTGAGATAGCCGTGCCGACGGCCCTTCGCCCCCTGCCGGGCGAAGGGCCGTCGTCTTCTCCGGAATCCCTCTCCTCACCCCCTCTCTATGCGCGTAGAAGGAAGCACCACATGGACGTCATCTCCGTCATCCGTACGAAGCGGGACCGCGGCGAGCTGAGCCCCGAGCAGATCGACTGGGTCATCGACGCCTACACCCGCGGTGTCGTCGCCGACGAGCAGATGTCGGCGCTGGCGATGGCCATCCTGCTCAACGGCATGAACCGGGCCGAGATCAAGCGCTGGACCGCCGCGATGATCGCGTCGGGCGAGCGGATGAACTTCGACTCCCTGTCCCGCCCGACCGCGGACAAGCACTCCACGGGCGGCGTCGGCGACAAGATCACCCTCCCGCTGGCCCCGCTCGTCGCCGCCTGCGGCGCGGCAGTGCCGCAGCTGTCGGGCCGGGGCCTCGGCCACACCGGCGGCACCCTGGACAAGCTGGAGTCCATCCCCGGCTGGCGCGCACTGCTCTCCAACGAGGAGATGCTGCACGTCCTGGACACCACCGGCGCGGTCATCTGCGCGGCGGGCGACGGCCTGGCCCCGGCCGACAAGAAGCTGTACGCGCTGCGCGACGTGACGGGCACCGTCGAGGCCATCCCGCTGATCGCCTCCTCGATCATGTCGAAGAAGATCGCCGAGGGCACGGGCTCGCTCGTCCTCGACGTGAAGGTCGGCACCGGCGCGTTCATGAAGAACATCGAGGACGCGCGCGAGCTCGCCTCGACGATGGTCGCCCTCGGCACCGACAGCGGCGTCAAGACGATCGCCCTGCTCACCGACATGTCCACGCCGCTCGGCCTGACGGCCGGCAACGCGCTGGAGATCCGCGAGTCGGTCGAGGTCCTGGCCGGCGGCGGCCCCTCCGACGTCGTCGACCTGACCCTGGCGCTGGCGCGCGAGATGCTGGACGCGGCGGGCATCAAGGACGCCGACCCGGCCAAGGCCCTGGCGGACGGCTCCGCGATGGACGTGTGGCGCCGGATGATCGCGGCCCAGGGCGGCGACCCGGACGCGGCCCTGCCGGTCGCCCGCGAGCAGCACGTCGTCACCGCCCCCGAGTCGGGCGTCCTGACCCGCCTCGACGCGTACGGCGTGGGCGCCGGCGCCTGGCGCCTGGGCGCCGGCCGTGCGCGCAAGGAGGACCCGGTGCAGGCGGGCGCGGGCATCGAACTGCACGCGAAGCCCGGCGACACGGTCACCGCGGGCCAGCCCCTGATGACCCTGCACACGGACACCCCGGAGAAGTTCGAGTACGCCCTGGCCTCCCTGGAGGGCGCGTACGACATCGCCCCGGCGGGCACGGCGTTCTCCGCCACGCCGATCGTGCTGGACCGCATCGCCTGACCTGCGGATTCCCTTACGGGTGAACGGGACCGGCGGACCTGCGCCGGTCCCGTTCGGCATGCTGGGACCGGGTACGGCGAGCCGGAGAACGGGCTCCACCGGGTGCTGCAGGCGGGCAGGTTCGGGGAGACCTTCCACCTCCCAGCACCGTTCGGCCTCAAGCTGGACACGTCCCTCTTCCCCACGCTTCGAAGCAGGCAGGCCGCCGGCGCCGATGAGTTCCTGCGGCCCCGGCAGTCACCCCTTCGTGGAGATCACCCGACTTGTGCTGCCCGGACCCGGCCCGACCTCGCAGGACGCGGCGCGGCTGTGCACCCGCCTGGCCCGGCTGTACGACGCCGGGGCCGCGGCGGTGGTGTGCGACGCCGCAGCCGTCACCGCGCCGGGTCTGGCCACCGTCGAGGTGCTGGCCCGGCTGCGGCTCGCCGCCCGGGGCCGGCCGTTCCGGGTCACCGGCGCCGGTCCCGCCCTACGCGCCCTGCTGCACCTCGTCGGACTCGTCGAGTTGCTCGGGGAGCCCGAAGAGGGGGAACCAGCGGTCGGTGTCCAGGAAGGCGTTGAGCCCGACGATCCTGCCGTCTGAGATCTCCAGGACCTGGAGCGCCCACGGAACGCGGCCCGGCTTCCCGCCCTCCCGGGGCCGGTACTGGCCGAAGGCCGGCAGGCCGTTCGCCGTGGTCGGGACCAGTCGGGAGCCCTTGCAGCCGATGCCCTGGTTCAGGTGCCAGGCCGCGATGTCCGCAGCCCCCTGGAGCCACAGGTCGAACGGCGGCATCGACAGCACCGCGTCCTCGTGCAGCAGGGTGGTCAGCCGCGAGATGTCGTACGCCTCGAAGGCGGACAGGTACTGCTCCAGCAGCTTCACCTGCTCCGCGTCCAGCGGGTCCGCAGCCTCGCTCTCGCGCATGCGGGTGGCGGCCATCGTCGCCCGGGCCCGCTGGAGGGCGCTGTTCACCGATGCCACCGTCGTGTCCAGCAGCGTCGCGACCTCGTCCGCCTTCCACGCCAGTACCTCGCGCAGGATCAGCACCGCCCGCTGCTTCGCCGGCAGGTGCTGCAGCGCCGCCACGAAAGCCAGCCGTACGGACTCCTTCGCCAGCGCCGCCTCCGCCGGATCGGCGGTCTGCGGCAGCACCCGCCCGTCCGGGACCGGCTCCAGCCACGTCGACTCGGGGCTCTGGCTCAGCACCGCGGAGGCCTGGTGCTGGGGGGCGCTGAGGTCCATCGGGCGGGCCCGCCTGTTCCCCGCGCTCAGCAGGTCCAGACAGACGTTGGTGGCGATCCGGTACAGCCACGACCGCAGCGAGGAGCGTCCCTCGAACTTGGCGTGGCTGCGCCAGGCGCGGACGTACGTGTCCTGCACCGCGTCCTCGGCGTCGAAGGAGGACCCGAGCATGCGGTAGCAGTAGCCCGTCAGCTCGACCCGGTAGCGGTCCATCGCCGCATCCAGGTCGGACTCGGCGGCGGTTCCGGTCGCGAGGTCACCCATGGCTGTCGTCCCCCAGTAGATCCGATACCCCGAAGCTACCGGAGGGGTACGACAACGGCAGCCGGACGGCGTCTCAGGTGCCGGGCTTGCGGCCGTACACGTACACGTCGTCGCCCTTGCCCAGCAGGTTCCAGTACGCCTTGGCGTCGGCGAGGCGCATGTTCACGCAGCCGCCGGAGCCCGGCGGGTTCCACATGCTCTTGTCGACGGAGTGGAAGGCGATCCCGCCGTCGAAGAACTGTGCGTACGGCATCTCCACGTCGTAGATCGTCGACCAGTGGTCGATGCTGCGGTAGTAGATCTGCTTCAGCCCGGTCCGGGTCTCCGTTCCCGCCTTCCCGGTGCGGACCGGGACCGGGCCGTACTTCAGCGTGGCGCCGTCCTGGACCCAGCTGAGCTGGCGGGTCAGGTCGACGCAGGCGATCCGGCCCAGGTTCACCGGGCACTTCCCGTCCTTGTTCGGCGTGGTGCCCGCCGCCTGCTGCGCCAGCATGACGCTCATCGTCTGCCAGGTGAGCGGACCGGCGTACCCCGCGGTCGGAGTGATGCCGTGCTTCGTCTGGAACGCCTTGATCGCCTGGCAGTCGGCCGCGGACTGCCATCCGTCGACCGGCCGCCCCAGGAACTGCTCCACCTGCCGCTGGTACGGCCCCGTGGTCACGTTGCACGAGGCGGCCGCCTGCGCCGTCCCGGCGCCGCCGACCAGCACCGGGGCCGCGAGCGCCACCGCCCCGCAGGCCACCGCCGCCGCCCGCCGCCCCGTACGCATCCGCATCCGCATGGATTTCACGTCGTACTCCCTCCCACCCCCCACTCCTTCCCGGCCCGGAGGCGCAACGCGCCGGAGCCCGGAGCGGGTTGGGCTCCGGGCTCCGTAAATCGCCTCGTACCGATGCCGTACGGGCGGATGCGCGCGCCGTCGTATCAGCGGGCCGCCGCCAGCGAGGTGAGGCGGCGCTCCGCGCGCGCCGCGTGCGAGCCGTACAGGGTGATCGACACGACGCCGAGCACGGCCAGCAGCGCAATGCCCACCGTCGCCGCCCAGCCCGCCGAGTGGTAGGCGAGCGCACCGAGCGTGCCGCCCGCGCTGGAGCCCAGGTAGTACGCCGACTGGTACAGCGCCGAGGCCTGTGCCCGGCCCGACTTCGCCGTCCGGCTCACCGCCGCGGACGCCACCGCGTGGCCCGCGAAGAAGCCGGCGGTGATCAGGACCAGCCCGGCCAGGATCGCCGCCAGCGAGTCCGCCAGCGACAGCAGCAGGCCCAGCGCGGTCGTGGTCACCGCCAGGTACAGCGCGCCGCGCCGCCCCGTACGGGCCACCAGCTGCCCGGCGGCGGCCGAGGAGACCGTGCCGACCAGGTAGATCAGGAAGATCGACCCGATCACGCCCTGCCCGAGGGAGAACGGCTCGTTGACCAGCCGGTAGCCGATGACGGTGTAGACGGCGCCGAAGACGGTCATGAACAGCGCGCCGATCCCGTACAGCCGCATCAGCAGCGGATCGCGCAGGTGGCCGGCGACGCTGCGGCCGACCGCGCGCGGGTTCAGCGAGGCCGGGCGGAAGAACCGGGCCCGGGGGAGCAGGACGAGGAACGCCGCGGCGCAGGCCAGCGCCATGAGGCCGACGGCCAGCAGCCCGCCGCGCCAGCCCCATACCTGGGCCGCCCAGCCGGTGACGAGGCGGCCGCTCATGCCGCCGATGGAATTGCCCGCCACGAACAGGCCGATCGCGCCCACCAGCGCCTTCGGCCGGACCTCTTCCGCCAGGTACGCCATCGCGGAGGCCGGGATGCCGGCGATCGCCGCGCCCTGGACGGCGCGCAGCACCACCAGCCACTCCAGGTTCGGCGCGAACGGCACGAGGAGGCCGACGCCGACGGCGACGATCATGGAGACCGTCATCATCCGGGTCCGTCCGAAGCGCTCGGAGAGCGCGCTGAGCGGCAGGACGAACAGGGCGAGGGCGCCGGTGGCCGCGGACACCGTCCAGCTGGCCTGACCCGCCGTCACCCCGAACCCCTCGGAGATCGCGGGCAGCAGCGCCTGGGTGGAGTAGAGGAGGGCGAACGTCGCGAGTCCGGCGGCGAAGAGCGCGAGGCTCATCCGGCGGTAGCCGGGGCGGCCGGGGGAGCGGGGTTCCGGTGCGGCAGGGGACGGCGGGGTGGAGGCACCCGTGATGACGGGTGCCCCGGTATGAACGGGAGGCATGCAACGACCGTAGACCCGTCCCGTTTCATGCGTCCAATGCGCAAAATCGCGATAATCGTTCCACTGGCGCATCAGCACAGCTCAGGAGGGCGCATGTCAACGAACCGTTACGAAGAAGACATGGCTGTGACAGGTTTGCTGGCCCCGAGGCTGACGTACTTCGCCGCCGTGGCCCGCCACGAGCACGTCACCCGCGCCGCGCACGAACTGGGCGTCCCGCAGTCCACCCTGTCCCGGGCCATGGTCCGGCTCGAACAGGACCTGGGCGTCACGCTGTTCGCCCGCAAGGGCCGTACTGTCGCGCTCACCACGGCCGGCCGGACCTTCCTGGCCTCGGCCGAGCGGGCCCTCGCCGAGATCGCCCGCGCCGCCGAGTCGGTGCAGCAGGACGCCGACCCGGCCTTCGGCAAAGTGGCGTTCGGCTTCCTGCACACCCTCGGCCCCGAGACCGTACCCGGCCTGATCCGCGCCTTCCGCGCCGACCACCCGCGCGTGCGCTTCTCCCTGGTCCAGAACTACGGCGAGGCCATGCTGGAGAAGCTGCGGGCCGGCGAGCTCGACCTCTGCCTGACCTCGCCGCTCCCCGTCGCACCCGACCTGGTCGCCCGCCGCCTGGACGAGCAGCGGCTGCGGCTCGTCGTCCCCGACGACCACCGCCTGGCCACCCGCAAGCGCATCCGCCTCGCCGAGGCCGCCGAGGAAACCTTCGTCACCCTGGAAGCCGGCTACGGTCTGCGCCGCATCACCGACGACCTGTGCGCGGAGGCCGGGTTCACCCCCCGGGTGGCCTTCGAGGGCGAGGAGGCCGAGACCCTGCGCGGCCTGGTCGCGGCGGGCCTCGGCGTGGCCCTGCTGCCGCCGCCGGCCGTGCCCCGCCCCGGCGTGGTCGAGCTGACGGTGACGGCCCCGCGCGCGGTCCGCGAGATCGGTGTCGCCTGGCTCGACGGCCACCCCGACACCATGCCGGTCGCCGAGTTCAAGCGGTTCCTGCTGTCCCGGCGCGGCCGGCTGATCCCGGAGCTGCACGGCGGCCCCGCCCAGGAGCCGGCACAGCCCCCGGGAGCGGGAGCGGGAGCGGCATCGGGCCCGGGGGCCGCGGCGGGAGGCGCCGCCGAGGAGGGCAAGTAGCCTGCCTGGGAACGGGACGTGGCGCCGATCGCCCGCATGGTCTGCGCGCAGACACCGGCGCAAGGCGCTCACTGGCGAGGTGCCGGCCCGGATCCCGCAGCGAGTCCTTCCTGCGCGCCGACGACGCGACCCCCGGGGGCCTGTGTCCGGGCTGAGGTCCGCCGGTCCGCCACGGTCCCGCCCCCCCCGGGCGCCCTGGCGGCCTTCACGAACCCGGTGTGGCTGCCCGTCGACTGAGGCCTGCCGGGGAATGCGGGGAGGTCAGGAGGCCGGCTTCGCGTACTGGCCGAAGCCGGTCCAGTCGATGGCGACGCACTGCTCGTCGCCGACGACCCAGGCGTCGTGGCCCGGCGCGATCTGCATGAAGTCGCCGGGGCCGTAGTCCACGCTCTCCCCGTCGTCCATGACGACCGTCATCCGGCCGCTGACCAGGTAACCCGTGTGGGCGGACTGGCAGCTTTCCGTGCCCGCCAGCGGCTTGATGTGCTCCGACCATCGCCAGCCCGGCTCGAACACCGCGCGGCCCACGGCTCCGCCGTCCGTCTGGATCAGGTCGAGCCTGCCCTTGCCGTCTTCGAACGAACGGGTCTCGTCCGCCTCGTCGAAACTCCTGCGCACGATTCCGGCCATGCCGTATCGCCTCCCGCAGAGAAGAAGCGCCCCGAGTCCAATTGTCACTTTACGCCCGGGCGCACCGGCCCTCATCCGCGCAGCGAACGCCCGAATCCGGAGGCGAGGGGCATCCGCAGCCCCAGCGGCGGCGGCGCCGCCAGCGCGTCCGTCACCGGGCGCGAGTACCGGCCCGAGAACATCGCCCCGAGCACGAAATCCACGGACAGCGCCACGACTTCCGCCCGGTGCTCCCGCAGCCGGTGCCCGTCCGAGTGCACCTCGAACCGGCACGTCGTCCGGTTCGCCTTCTTCGCCCGCGCCGCCAGCCGAAACGATGCCTCAGGGTCGCTGCGCGCGTCGTTCGTCCCGTGCACGATCAGCACCTGGCGCCCCGACAGCTGTTTCACCGGTTCCGGAGAGTCCGCCGAGACCACCTCTCCTAAGCAAGGAGCGAGCGCCAGCACCGAGTCGACGGCTTCGTGGCCCGCCGCCCGCAGCGCCGCCCGGCCGCCCGCGTCGTACCCGGCGAGGCACACCGGCACGTCCCCGTACCTGCGCACCGCCTCGTCGGCCGCCCACCGGGCGTCGTCCTCCCGGCAGGCCCCCCTGCCGTGCAGCACGGTGTGCACGACCAGCCCGTCCGCCGCGCCCGCCCGGACCAGTGCCCGCACGAGCGGACGCACCGGACCGGGGGACCATCTGGACGCACCGGGAAGCAGGAGGACCACACCACTCACCGTCGATACCGAGCCGTTCGCGCCGGCCGCCCGCCCCAGGCGGGCCCCGCGCGCCGGCGGCGCATGCTGTGCCATGGCGGAACAGTCTCAGACCGGCAGGTGTACGCAACCCGTCCGTACGGTCTCTGTTACGTATCGACCCGGTTGGCAACGCGTTGCTCTACGCGCGTAGGAGTAGAGTGCCCGGATGACGAGCGAGACCCCCAACCTGCCGACCCCGGACCAGATCCGCCGCTCCCCGAAGGTGCTGCTCCACGACCACCTCGACGGTGGCCTGCGCCCCGGGACCATCATCGAGCTGGCTCGCGAGGCCGGCTACGAGAGCCTTCCCGAGACCGACGCCGACAAGCTCGGCATCTGGTTCCGGGAAGCCGCCGACTCCGGCTCCCTGCCGCGCTACCTGGAGACGTTCGCACACACGTGCGCCGTCATGCAGACGAAGGCCGCGCTGTACCGCGTCGCCGCCGAGTGCGCCGAGGACCTGGCCGAGGACGGCGTCGTGTACGCCGAGATCCGCTACGCCCCCGAGCAGCACCTGGAAGCGGGCCTGACCCTCGAAGAGGTCGTCGAGGCAGTGAACGACGGCTTCCGCGAGGGCGAGCGCCGCGCGAAGGCCAACGGCCACCGCATCCGCGTCGGCGCCCTGCTCACCGCGATGCGCCACGCCGCCCGCGCGCTGGAGATCGCCGAGCTGGCCAACCGCTACCGCGACAACGGCGTGGTCGGCTTCGACATCGCCGGCGCCGAGGCCGGGTTCCCTCCCACCCGCCACCTGGACGCCTTCGAGTACCTCAAGCGCGAGAACAACCACTTCACCATCCACGCGGGCGAGGCCTTCGGCCTGCCGTCGATCTGGCAGGCGCTCCAGTGGTGCGGCGCCGACCGCCTGGGTCACGGCGTGAAGATCATCGACGACATCGAGGTCGCCGCCGACGGCTCGGTGACGCTGGGCCGGCTGGCCTCGTACGTGCGGGACAAGCGCATCCCCCTGGAGATGTGCCCCACCTCGAACCTGCAGACCGCGGCGGCCGCCTCGTACGCCGAGCACCCGATCGGGCTGCTGCGGAAGCTGCACTTCAGGCTGACGGTCAACACCGACAACCGCCTGATGAGCGGCACCAGCATGAGCCGCGAGTTCGAGCACCTGGTCGACACCTTCGGCTACACGCTCGACGACATGCAGTGGTTCACCGTCAATGCGATGAAGTCCGCCTTCATTCCTTTCGATGAACGGCTGGCCATGATCAATGAGGTCATCAAGCCCGGCTATGCGGAGCTGAAGTCGGAGTGGCTGTTCCGGCAGACCTCTTCCACCAGCGGTTCTGTCTCGGTCTAGGTCATGGCGTGACGTACGGAAAGCGCCCGGGAGGAGCAATTCCCGGGCGCTTTCTCATATTTACGTATGTTTGCGGCCGGGGGTTTGAAGTGACTAGTTTGCGGAGCCGCTCGATTCCCCGTCGCAAGGACTAATATTTCATGAAGAAGTCAGCTGCCAAGACCCTCGGTGTCGCCGCGCTCGGCGCCGCCTTCGCCGCCGTCGCCGCCGGTACCGCCTCGGCCGCCGTGCCCGCAGTCGGTCTCTCCGACGCCCTGAGCACCGTCACCGGAGCCACGCAGGGGCTCACGAGCCAGCAGAAGGTCACCTCCGAGGGCGGCCAGCAGTCCAGCGACCCGACCGCCCCGCTCAACGACCTCACCAACGCGGTCGGCCCCACCCTCGGCGGCCTGCCCATCGGCGGCGCGCTCGGCGGCGCCTGATCCACGCCGGATCCGTCCGCGGATCCGTACACGAGCGCGCGTGGCACACGCCGGTTCGATCGGGTGTGTGCCGCGTCGTGCCGTGTGCCACGATCACCACCAACTGCCCGCCTATGCAATGGGTATGAGGTTCGGTCATGCGCTTGAAGGCACGAGTCACGGTCGGAGCGGCCACCGCCGCCCTGCTTCCCACCCTCCTCCTCGGAGCCGTGGGATGCAGCAGCAAGGACGCCCCCACGGCCGGCAAGGCGCCCGACCCCAAGGGCTCCGCCCCCGCGGGCTCTCCCGCCGTGTCCCCGAGCGGTGCCCCGAGCGGCTCGGCCGCGCCGAAGGCCGCGGCCGGCAAACTGGCGCGGTCCGCACTGGAACAGGGCGATCTGCCCGGCTACCAGGTCTCCGCGCAGGGCAAGAACCCGAACGCCCCCGCCGGCCAGCCGCAGGCCGACCGCAAGGCCTGCCAGCCCCTGGCCGACGTCATGGGCGACGAGCCGGACCCGGCCGCGCGCGAGACCGTCAACCGCGGCATCGGCTCCCAGAAGCAGATCGGCCTCGCCGTCTCCGCGTCTGTCAGCTCCTACACCGAGAGCGACGCCAAGGCGCTGATCGCACGGCTCCGGGATGCGGTCGCCGCCTGCGGTACGGGCTTCAGCGCCACCGTCGGGAAGCAGAGCGGCAACTACCGCGACGTGCGGGCCGCCGAGTACAGGACGACCGGCGACGAGAGCGTCAGCTGGACCACGACCGCGGCCGCCCAGGGCGTCTCGGCACAGGTCCACATGGTCGTCGTACGCCAGGGCGCCACCGTCGTGCGGCTGATGGCCCTCAACGTGGCCGGTTCCCAGCAGAAGGCCCAGGTGCCGCACGAGGTCGCGGACAAGCAGCTGGAGAAGGTCCGCAGCGCGGGCTGACGGTCCTCACCAGGCGGTGGAGGCGGACTCCTCGTTCGGCAGGAGCACCCACAGCGCCAGGTAGATCAGGAACTGCGGGCCGGGCAGCAGGCACGAGACGACGAATATCGCGCGCATCGTGTTCGCGGAAATTCCGAAGCGGCGCGCCAGTCCGGCGCAGACGCCGCCGATCCAGCGGCCGTCACGGGGGCGGGCAAGGGCGCTCATGGGTTCTCCTCTGTGGCATCCGGCGGGGGTTTTCCCCCGATGCCTCAATACTCCCGCGGCACCACGGACAAAACCTCGGTCCAGGGGCCGAGCCCGACCCTGGGAATTCTCGGGGTGGATCCCTGAGGAGAGCGCCGCGAGCGCCGCAGCCGGGCACGCAGCGCCGGTACGACGGCCACGTGCGCGAGCACCACGCCCAGGCTGTTCAGCAGGACCGAGTCCACGTCGACCACCTGCCCGGGGACGGCACTCTGGAGCATCTCGATGCTGAGCGAGACGAGCACGCCCGCGGCGGTGGTCCGGGCCAGCGAGGACCACGCGGCCAGCGGCGACGGCGCCAGGCTCCCGTTGACGAGCGGCAGCAGCACCCCGAGCGGGGCGAGCAGCGCCAGCCCCTCGCCGATCCGGCGGGCCGCCTCCAGCGGTCCGTACGAGAGGTCCGCCCGGATCCCCTCCAGCGGGGTCAGATTGGCGGCAGCAGTCCAGGGCACGTCCAGGGGCCGCAGGGTGAGCCAGCCGACGAGGAGGAGATGAGCGACCAGCAGCCCCCCGCCCAGGAGCCGGAGCCGGACGTGAATGGCGGTGGCGGCACTGCGGCCGACCTCGTTGCGCTGCACACCTGCGAGGACGCAGCGCCCGGCCGCTGCGGTTCCGGCCGGACGAAGCCGATGCGGGCCGAATGTCCTTGTCGGAGCCGGTGCCAGTGGCGGCGGCGGTGTCAGCCGATGGCGAGCAGCACGATCAGGAACACCGCGCCCGCGACCGCGGGTGCGATGACCTCGTACGACCACCGCACGCGTACGCGGCCCTGGGCGCCGGCCCGTGAGACGCCGCGCTCGGCCAGCTCCCGCAGCTCGTCCACCACCTGGTCCGCATGGGCCCGCTGGGGATCGGCGGCGGCGGCCGCGTCGGCCTGTTCCTGGGAGCTCAGGCCCTTGCCGGTGAGCCCGCCGCGCCGGCTGACCTGCTGCCGGTTCGCCTTCTTGCGCTCGCGCAGCGAGACCGGGACGGACCAGAGCTGGTACTTCGACCCCTCTGCCAGCACCTCCGCCGAGTACCCGGCGCGCACGGCGTCCACGGAGGCCCAGGGCAGCTCGATGACCCGGAAGGGGTTCCGCACGCGCATCCGGTCGTCGTTGGCGAAGACGGCCGGGCGGATGGTGAACGCCACGGTCAGCGGTACGGTCAGCAGGGCGACGGCCGCGGCGAACCACGGGGCGTCCCCCTTGCCCCGCACGAGGGCGTCCCCGCACAGCCACGCGATGAGCGCGAGCAGCAGGACCCCGGTGACGACGGCCATGGGGGAGCGGTAGACCCGGTCGTCGTACACCGGCTCGTCAGTGGGCTGCTGGCTGCTCATGCGCCCGATTCTGCCTCAAGCCGTCTCAGCCCACGAGATCGGCGTACACGATGATGTTGTCGGGGCGGTGGCCGGCGGTGATCTCGCCGCCGCAGGTGATCACCCGCAGCTCGGGGGCCGCGGTGTTCCCGTAGACCTTGGCGGTCGGGAAGTGCTTCTTGTCGACCTGTTCCAGCTCGCGCACCCGGAAGACCGCGGCGCCGCCGTCCGCGCGGGAGACGGTGATCTCGTCACCGGTGTGGATCTTCGAGACGTTGCGCAGGACGGCCGGGCCGCGCGCGGTGTCGAAGTGCCCGATCAGTACGGCCGGGCCGGTCTCGCCCGGAGTGACGCCCTTGGTGTACCAGCCGATCCGGTCCCCGTCCGCCACCGAGGGCACCTCGACGGTGCCGTCGGCCGCCAGGCCCAGCTTCAGCAGCGGGCCCGTGTCCACCCCGGCCGAGGGGATCCGCACCCGTACCGGCTCGGAGGCGGGCAGCGGGGCGGCGGGCGCCGCCGTCGCCGGGGCGGACGAGGCCGCCGTGGGTGCCGGCGCGGCGGCTGCCGTGGCGATGTGCGGCGCAGGCGTGGGCGCGGCCGGCGCGCCGCCGCAGCCGGTCAGGGCGGCGAGGGCGAGCGGACCGAGCAGGGCGGTGGCGAGCAGGGGGCGGACGCGGTGGGCCATGGGGTGCTCCGGGAAACGGGCCCGGCGGGCCGCCACTGGGGCGGCCCGCCGGATGGGGTGTGGGTGGTGCGGTGGCCTGAGGAGGGCCGGGCGTTCTGAGGCGGTCCGGGTGGTGCGGGTCAGCCGCGGTTGCGGGCGGTGCGGTTGCGGGCGGTCCAGGCCGCGCCGAGCCCGGCGAGGATCGCGATCAGGCCGCCGCCCGCCGCCAGGGTGACGGTGTTGTCGGTGTCCTCGGCGGCGATCTCCGCGCCGGCGGCGACCCCGCCCTGGGGGACGACCACGGTCTGCGCGCCCGTCTGCGGCTTCACGTCGGCGGCCGTCGTGGCGGAGGCCGGCTTGGCGGAGGCCGCGGCGGTCGGCTGGGGCTTCGGCGCGGGCTTGTCGGTGGCCTTCTCCTCCGTGACCTTGTAGTTCGGCTTGCAGCCCTTGGGCAGCGCAGGGAAGGAGGTCCGGCCGAGCGGGGTGTCACCGCCCTGGGTCTTCCACTCGAAGCCGGGCGCCGCGCCGCTCGGGTTCACGATGCGGGCGATGATGCCGGCCGACTCGGGCAGCGCCGGGAAGCCGCGGTCCAGGATCCGGAAGGCGGTGTCCTCGCCGGCGGCCCAGATCTCGGCCCGCGGGCCGTCGGGGGACATCGACAGCTTGGCGTTCATGCCGCCGCCGATGATCTGCGTCTTCTCGGCCGAGCAGACCTGGCCGGTCTTGCCCTTGGGCAGCGGGTAGGACTTGGCGACGCCCTTCGTGGTGACGACGAGCACCGGGGAGGCCGTCTGCGCCTTGGTGAGCTCGAAGGACGCCCCGTGGGCCTCGGCGGTGGTCTGCTGGCGGCTGACCAGGGCCACGACATGGACCATGTAGTCGTCGCCAGGCTTCCACTGGTCACCCACGTAGCGGATCCAGGCCTCCGGGCCCTCGGTCTCGTTGCGCAGCACCGCGACCATCCCGTTGCCGACGTAGACCGGCTCGCCCGCGTAGCGGTCGTTGGCCGACACGGCCGCAGTCACCGCCGTTGCGCTCTGCGGGGCGGTCGCGGCGAGCGCGGTCGCGGCGGGAGCCAGCAGCGCCCCGGCGAGGGCGGCGGTGACGATCGAGGTGCGGAGGACGGAACGCATAACGACTCCTGGAAACTGTGTCGCGGATAGGTGGGAGAGTCGCATGCCGCGTTTTCTCTGTCGGGGCTTTCATCCGGTGAGGTCTGGCGGGCTGCTGAAGAGAAATTTACGGATTTTGTTCGACTGGAGTATGGGGTTCCTGTCCTTGCCATGTAACAGGAAAAGCGGAGGTCAGCGGTCCGTGGCCCGGCCCCGATCCACCCCCGGCCGCGCCCGGATGTGGCCGACCCCGCACAGATGTGCACCCGTGGGGGGTGACAGGCCGCTACGCGCGTAGATATGCTCATCTGGTGACCATGCCCACCACCCTCACCGCATTCGCTGACGTGACGACGTCCGACAGCGCGCTGCGCCGCTTCCTGCACGGGCTGCCCGGCGTAGACGCCGTCGGCCTGGAGGCCCGCGCGGCCGCGCTCGGTACCCGTTCGATCAAGACCACGGCCAAGGCGTACGCCATTGACCTGGCCATTTCGATGATCGACCTGACCACGCTTGAGGGTGCGGACACCCCGGGCAAGGTCCGAGCGCTCTCCGCCAAGGCCGTCAACCCCGACCCGACCGACCGTACGACTCCCATGACCGCCGCGGTCTGCGTCTACCCCGACATGGTGGCCACCGCCAAGGCCGCCCTGAACGGCGCCGACGTCAAGGTGGCCTCCGTCGCGACCGCCTTCCCGGCCGGCCGCGCCGCGCTGCCCGTCAAGCTCGCGGACACCCATGACGCCGTCGCCGCCGGCGCCGACGAGATCGACATGGTCATCGACCGTGGCGCCTTCCTCGCGGGCCGCTACCTGGAGACGTACGAGCTGATCAAGGCCGTGAAGGAGGCGTGCGTGCGCCCCGACGGCACCGCCGCCCGCCTCAAGGTCATCTTCGAGACCGGCGAGCTGTCGACGTACGACAACATCCGCCGGGCCTCCTGGATCGGCATGCTCGCGGGCGCCGACTTCATCAAGACCTCCACCGGCAAGGTCGGCGTCAACGCCACCCCCGCCAACACCCTGCTGATGCTCGAAGCCGTCCGCGACTTCAAGGCGCAGACTGGAATCCAGATCGGCGTGAAGCCGGCCGGCGGCATCCGCACCACCAAGGACGCCATCAAGTTCCTGGTCCTGGTCAACGAGACCGCGGGCGAGGACTGGCTGACCAACGAGTGGTTCCGCTTCGGCGCCTCCAGCCTGCTGAACGACCTGCTCATGCAGCGCCAGAAGCTGAGCACCGGGCGTTACTCCGGTCCCGACTACGTGACGGTGGACTGATCACCATGGCATCCCTTTTCGAGTACGCACCGGCCCCCGAGTCGCGTTCCGTCGTCGACATCGCCCCCTCCTACGGGCTCTTCATCGACGGCGAGTTCACCGAAGCCGCCGACGGCAAGGTCTTCAAGACGGTCTCGCCGTCGTCCGAGGAAGTCCTCTCCGAGGTCGCCCAGGCCGGCGCCGCCGACGTCGACCGCGCCGTCAAGGCCGCCCGCAAGGCCTTCGCGACCTGGTCCGCGCTGCCCGGCTCCGAGCGCGCCAAGTACCTCTTCCGCATCGCCCGGATCATCCAGGAGCGCAGCCGCGAGCTGGCCGTCCTGGAGACCCTCGACAACGGCAAGCCGATCAAGGAGACGCGCGACGCGGACCTCCCGCTCGTCGCCGCGCACTTCTTCTACTACGCGGGCTGGGCCGACAAGCTCGACCACGCCGGCTACGGCCCGAACCCGCGCCCGCTCGGCGTGGCCGGCCAGGTCATCCCGTGGAACTTCCCGCTGCTGATGCTCGCGTGGAAGATCGCCCCGGCGCTCGCGACCGGCAACACGGTCGTCCTCAAGCCCGCCGAGACCACCCCGCTCTCCGCGCTGTTCTTCGCGGACATCTGCCGTCAGGCGGGCCTGCCCAAGGGCGTCGTCAACATCCTCACGGGTTACGGCGACGCGGGCGCGGCCCTCGTCGAGCACCCGGACGTCAACAAGGTCGCCTTCACCGGCTCCACCGCGGTCGGCAAGGCCATCGCCCGCCAGGTCGCCGGTACGGACAAGAAGGTCACCCTGGAACTGGGCGGCAAGGGCGCCAACATCGTCTTCGACGACGCCCCCATCGACCAGGCCGTCGAGGGCATCGTCAACGGCATCTTCTTCAACCAGGGCCAGGTCTGCTGCGCGGGCTCGCGCCTGCTGGTCCAGGAGTCGATCCACGACGAGCTGCTGGACTCCCTCAAGCGCCGCCTGAGCACCCTGCGCCTGGGCGACCCGCTCGACAAGAACACCGACATCGGCGCGATCAACTCCGCCGAGCAGCTGGCCCGGATCACCGCGCTCGCGGAGACCGGCGAGGCCGAGGGCGCCGAGCGCTGGTCCCCGGCGTGCGAGCTGCCCTCCTCCGGCTACTGGTTCGCCCCGACGCTCTTCACGAACGTCACCCAGGCGCACACCGTCGCCCGCGACGAGATCTTCGGCCCGGTGCTGTCGGTGCTGACCTTCCGCACGCCCGACGAGGCCGTCGCCAAGGCCAACAACAGCCAGTACGGCCTGTCCGCCGGCATCTGGACGGAGAAGGGCTCGCGCATCCTCGCGGTCGCGAACAAGCTCCGTGCGGGCGTCGTCTGGGCCAACACGTTCAACAAGTTCGACCCGACCTCGCCCTTCGGCGGCTACAAGGAGTCGGGCTTCGGCCGCGAGGGCGGCCGCCACGGCCTGGAGGGCTACCTCGATGTCTGAGTCGACCCGTCTGAACGTCTTCAAGACCTACAAGCTGTACGTCGGGGGCAAGTTCCCCCGCTCCGAGAGCGGCCGGGTGTACGAAGTGACGGACTCCAAGGGCAAGTGGCTGGCCAACGCCCCCCTGTCCTCCCGCAAGGACGCGCGGGACGCGGTCGTCGCGGCCCGCAAGGCCTTCGGCGGCTGGTCGGGCGCGACCGCCTACAACCGCGGGCAGATCCTCTACCGCATCGCCGAGATGCTGGAGGGCCGTCGCGAGCAGTTCGTCCGCGAAGTCGGCGAAGCCGAGGGCCTGTCCAAGTCGAAGGCCGCCGCGGTCGTCGACGCGGCCATCGACCGCTGGGTCTGGTACGCGGGCTGGACCGACAAGATCGGCCAGATCGTGGGCGGGGCCAACCCGGTCGCGGGCCCGTTCTTCAACCTCTCCACCCCGGAGCCGACCGGTGTCGTCACGGTCGTCGCCCCCCAGGACTCGTCCTTCCTGGGCCTGGTCTCGGTGATCGCCCCGGTGATCGCGACGGGCAACACCGCCGTCGTCATCGCGAGCGAGAACGCGCCGCTCCCGGCCCTCTCCCTGGGCGAGGTGCTGGCCACCTCCGACCTGCCGGGCGGCGTGGTCAACATCCTCTCCGGCAAGGCCGCCGAGATGGGCCCGCACCTGGCGTCCCACCAGGACGTCAACGCGATCGACCTGGCGGGTGCCGATGCGGCGCTGGCCAAGGAACTGGAGATCGCGGCGGCCGACAACCTCAAGCGCGTCCTGCGTCCACAGCCTGTGGACGACTGGAGCGCCGACCCGGGCACGTCGCGCATGACGGCGTTCCTGGAGACGAAGACGGTCTGGCACCCGACGGGTTCCCTGGGCGCGTCCGGCTCCTCGTACTAGGGGGCCCAGCCCCGCAGGCGGAAGCCGACACGAACCGGCCCCGGCAGCGCGTCCCGCGCGCTGCCGGGGCCGGCGTGCGTCGTGCCCTCGCCTACTTCGTGCCCGGCAGCAGCGGCCCCAGCATCGAGGACGTGGCGGCGGCCGGCAGTTCGCCGACCGAGGGGCCCTGCGTCAGCGTCCCGGTGACCATGCCGGTGCCCACGGCCGGGAAATCGGCGACCTTGGTGGCCACGCCGTTGTCGAGCGGGTCCACGCCGGTGTGGGCCAGCGGATTCACCTTGAGGTCCGCGAGGGGGCCGGTGACCCCGGCGAGGGCCGCCGGGACCGAGAGCTCACCGGCCTGGGCGCCGCCGGCGGCCATGGCCAGGGCCGCGCCGGCCATGGAGAGCGTGAGGCCTGCGGAGCGCAGCGCTGAGCTGCCGGGGGCTGCGTGACGTGCCATGGGAATCCCGCCTGAGGTCGTAGTCGCGTGCGCACGCAGCGTAGTTGAGGTGTGATCCTGGATACCAACCTGCCGCCGGAGGCATCCCCTGCGCGGGGGAATGGTTCACACTTGTGTTCCGTGAGCTCCTCCTCTCCTTCGCCTACGCGTGTCGTCCTGTTGACCGGGCCTTCGGGTTCCGGCAAGTCCTCGCTGGCCGCCCGGTCCGGGTTGCCGGTGCTGCGCCTGGACGACTTCTACAAGGAGGGCGACGACCCGACCCTCCCGCTGGTCGAGGGCAGCTCCGACATCGACTGGGACTCCCCGCTGTCGTGGGACGCCGAAGCGGCCGTCGCGGCCGTCGTGGAACTCTGCGCGTCGGGCCGTACGGCGGTGCCGGTGTACTCCATCGCCACGTCCTCCCGTACCGGTACGGAGACGCTGGACATCTCGCGCACCCCGCTCTTCATCGCGGAGGGGATCTTCGCGGCCGACATCGTGGCCCGCTGCCAGGAGCTGGGGCTGCTGGCCGATGCCATCTGCCTGCGCGGCCGGCCGTCGACGACGTTCCGGCGGCGGCTGGCGCGGGACCTGCGCGAGGGCCGCAAGTCGCTGCCGTTCCTGCTGCGCAGGGGCTGGCGGCTGATGCGGGCGGAGCGGGGCATCGTGGCCCGGCACACCGCCCTCGGCGCCCACGCCTGCGGCCGGGACGAGGCCCTCGGCCGGCTGGCCGCCTGCGCGGCGGGCCGCCACCGCACCGCCGCCCCGGCGTAGCGAACCCGGCCCGCCGGCGTTTGAGGCGCGGGTTCGGGCCGGAGCCCCAGTGGCCCGGCCGGAGCCCCCAGACCGGCCTGCGTCAGCGCCCCGCTGCGGGCTGCGACCCGTTCAGCCCGTATACCCGTATATACGAGAAGGCGGGACCACGCGGACCCCCGGCCGCCTGATCCCGCCCTCTCCCCCCGCGGACCCCCGCCCCACCCCCGTAGGACGGGCCCCCTGGCCCATGGTCTGTGGTGTGCCGCGTTACGCGACGAGCTCCTCGAAGGACTCCGCCTCGTCGCGGCCGAAGCTCAGCACCTCGTCGTCCCGCAGCCGGCGCAGCGACCGCCAGATGCTCGACTTCACGGTGCCGACGCTGATCCCCAGGATCTCCGCGATCTCCGGGTCCGTACGGCCCTCGTAGTAGCGCAGCACCAGCATCGTGCGCTGCGGCTCCGGGATGCGGGCCAGCGCCTGCCACAGCACCGCGCGCAGCTCCGTACCCCGCATCGCGTCCGTGTCGGAGGCCGTCTCCGGCAGCTCCTCCGTCGGGTACTCGTTGAGCTTGCGCCGACGCCACGCGCTGATGTGCAGGTTCGTCATCGTCCGCCGCAGGTACCCGCCGACGGCCGCCTTGTCGCTGATCCGGTCCCAGGCGCGGTACGTGGAGAACAGCGCGCTCTGGAGCAGGTCCTCGGCCTCGTAGCGGTCACCGGTCAGGTGGAAGGCCGTCGCGTAGAGGGCGGCCCGCCGCTCCTGCACGTACGCCGTGAACTCGGCCTCCGAGGTGGCGGAGAGCTCGGGCGTGCGCTGCACCGGGACGGAAGGCCCGTACGTGTTCGCGTCGATGGCCACCGTGTGCGCCGGCCGCGGACGGGCGACCGTCACCGAACGGGCACCTGCCCGGCGGTTCACATCGTGCAGCCGCGTGACAACCGCGCTGGTGCTGGTGCTGTGCAGCGTGTTCATCTCGCGCCCCCCGTCGTGGAGTCTGCTTCGGATCCTGCTCGGTTTCGTTGACAGAAGACTGCCCGGCCGACTTAACCGGGGTGTCCGCCGACTGTCACAGGCCTGTCACAGCGGCCCCCGTGCGATCCCTTCGACCCGACGGTCGAACTCCCGACGGTCGATGGGACAGAATGAGCCCGTGCCTTTCCTGTTGCTGATCGAGGACGACGACGCCATCCGCACGGCCCTCGAACTCTCCCTGTCTCGCCAGGGCCACCGTGTGGCCACTGCGGCGACGGGCGAGGACGGCCTGAAACTGCTGCGCGAGCAGCGGCCGGACCTGATCGTGCTGGACGTCATGCTGCCCGGGATCGACGGCTTCGAGGTGTGCCGGCGGATCCGCCGCACCGACCAGCTGCCGATCATCCTGCTCACCGCCCGCAGCGACGACATCGATGTCGTCGTGGGCCTGGAGTCGGGTGCCGACGACTATGTCGTCAAGCCCGTCCAGGGCCGGGTGCTCGACGCCCGGATCCGGGCCGTCCTGCGCCGCGGGGAGCGGGAGGCCAGCGACTCGGCGATGTTCGGGTCCCTGGTCATCGACCGGGCCGCGATGACGGTGACGAAGAACGGCGAGGACCTCCAGCTGACGCCGACCGAGCTGAGGCTGCTGCTGGAGCTCAGCCGCCGGCCCGGGCAGGCGCTCTCCCGCCAGCAGCTGCTGCGGCTGGTCTGGGAGCACGACTACCTCGGCGACTCCCGGCTCGTGGACGCCTGTGTGCAACGGCTGCGCGCCAAGGTCGAGGAAGTACCGTCCTCGCCCACCCTCATCCGGACCGTCCGTGGTGTCGGCTACCGCCTGGACTCGCCGCAGTGATCAAAGCTCTGTTCGCGGGCCGGCGCTGGACCAGCCTGCGGCTGCGGCTCCTGATGGTGTTCTCCCTGGTCGCGCTGGTGGCCGCGGTGTCCGCGTCCGGGATCGCGTACTGGCTCAACCGCGAGGCGGTGCTCACCCGTACCCAGGACGCGGCCCTCGGCGACTTCCGCCAGGAGATGCAGCTCCGGGCAGCGGCGCTGCCCGCCGACCCGACGCCCGAGGAGATGCAGCGCACCGCCGAGCTGATGGCGGGCAGCAGCCCCGGCTACAGCGTGCTGCTGGTCGACGAACGCAAGGACGGCCGCAAGGTGTTCGGTGCGTCCGGCCCCGACGCCTTCGGGCTGGACAAAGTACCGGGCTCGCTGCAGCGTGCGGTGAACGACCGGCAGAAGGCGACGGCCGCGAACGACGCCGAGTACCACATGTACTGGCAGCGCACGAAGCCGAACGGCAATCCGTACCTGGTCGGCGGGACGCGGATCGTGGGCGGCGGGCCGACCGGCTACATGTACAAGTCCCTGGCGCAGGAGCGGGACGACCTGAACGCGCTGGGCTGGTCGCTGACCATCGCCACGGGCCTCGCCCTGCTCGGGTCCGCGCTGCTGGCGCAGGCCGCGGCACGGACCGTCCTCAAGCCCGTACAGCGGCTGGGAGACGCGGCGCGGCGCCTGGGCGAGGGCGAGCTGGACCACCGGCTCGACGTGTCGGGCACCGACGAACTCGCCGATCTGTCGCACACGTTCAACAAGACGGCGGAGGCGCTGGAGAAGAAGGTCGCCGACATGAGCGCCCGGGAGGAGGCCAGCCGGCGCTTCGTCGCGGACATGTCGCACGAGCTGCGCACTCCGCTGACTGCGCTGACGGCGGTCGCCGAGGTGCTGGAGGAGGAGGTCGAGGACCTCGATCCGATGATCGCACCGGCGGTCGGGCTGGTGGTCAGCGAGACGCGCCGGCTGAACATCCTGGTGGAGAACCTGATGGAGGTCACCCGCTTCGACGCGGGGACGGCGCGGCTGGTGCTGGACGACGTGGACGTCGCCGACCAGGTGACGGCGTGCATCGACGCGCGGGCATGGCTCGACGCGGTCGAACTGGACGCCGAGCGGGGCATCGTGGCGCGCCTCGACCCCCGCCGGCTCGACGTCATCCTCGCCAACCTGATCGGCAACGCGCTCAAGCACGGCGGCTCGCCGGTGCGGGTGTCGGTGGTCGTCGAGGGCGAGTGGCTGGTGATCGCCGTCCAGGACAACGGGCCGGGCATCCCGGAAGAGGTGCTGCCGCACGTCTTCGACCGGTTCTACAAGGCGAGCGCCTCGCGGCCGAAGTCGGACGGGAGCGGGCTGGGCCTGTCGATCGCCGTGGAGAACGCGCACATCCACGGTGGTGAGATCACCGCCGCCAACGGGCCGAAGGGCGGTGCGCTGTTCACGCTGCGGCTGCCGGTGGATGTGGGGAAGGTGATCGCCGGTGACGGGGACGCGTAGGGCCGCCCGGGCGGCGGCGGTGCTGTGGGCCCTGTCGTGCCTGGTGTCCGGGTGCGGGATCAGGGCGACGACGGTGCCGGTGGACGTCGGCGCGGCCCCGTCGCGGGTGTCGTGCGACAACCCGGGGCCGCAGACCGGGGTGCAGGGCTTCCGGGCCACGGTGGAGCTGGTGTGCGGATCGCAGTTGGTCGGCGTGGAGCGGGTGGTGCCGGTACCGGAGAAGAAACCGGTGGGCGACCCCGTGGTGCTGGTCGCCGAGGCGCTGCTGGAGGCGCTGGAGCGGGAGCCGTCGGCGGAGGAGCGGGACGCGGGCTTCACGAGCGTGGTCCCGGTGGGGCTGACGGTCGTGCCGACGCGGACCGGCGACCCGGCGGGCACGATACGCATCAGCCGCAAGCCGGAGGACCTGCAGCCGGTGGCGCTGTCGCAGGTGGTGTGCACGCTGTCGGGCAGCGAAGCCGTGTCGGCGGGGCCGGGGCCGGTGGTCCTGGGCGGGCCGGACGCGGATCCGCCGAGGGCGTGGGAGTGCACGGAGTCGGTCCGCAGCCGCCCGGAATCCGTCCCCACCCTCGGTGAGCTGGTCCGCCCCTCGGCCTCGCCGTCCCACTCCTGACGCGTCCCTCGCACGGCTCGGCCCTGGCGGGCCTTTCCGGCTTCGGGGCGCTGCGGTGGACTCCGTCCCCCGGCCCGCCGGCTCCGCCCGGCTCTTCCTGACGCGGGGTCCGGGGCGGGGCGACGGCCCCCCTCGCCGTCCGGGGCCTGAGCGTCCGGGCCCGTGGCGCGCGCCCGCTTTCCCCCTCGGCCCCGGCCCGGCCCGCCCCGGCGCCTGCCCACCCGCCCCCGTCCGCGGGTGGGGAGCCGGGTCCTGGCTGGTCGGCATCGGGAAGCCTCAGAAGGACGGTCAGGGGGCGGGCAGCAGCAGTGGCTGTATCAGGGAAGCGGCGGGCCCTCTGTGGCCAGGTGCGCCGACGACCAAGCCCTTCCCTCTGATCCAGGGCCGGGGCGGCTTACCTGCACGAACCGGCGACCAGAGTGCCCAGCGACGTGCCCGCGCGCGTCAGATCGCCACGTGCTTCGCACGGTTCGGCGTCCGGCGGTCGTCCGGGGCTGATCGTGGTCAGTTCGGTGGACACCGCCGGTTCAAGCCGGCCTCCAAGGCGTCGATGTAGTCGGCGGACACGATGTTGCCTACTGCGGTGGTGAATTCGAGACCGGACGGGCCGCGGATGTAGGCCATCCGCCTCCACTGCTCGGCTCCGTTGCCGGAGACGTTCTCGTTCACCACGGCCATCAGCTCGCCTTCGGTACCGGACGCGATGTCGCGGACATGGCGGTGCAGGAGGCGGTGGGGGACGGGCTCACTCATCGGACGCCCCCTCGAAGGAGTCGAGGAACCGCTCCCAGCCGACCCGCGCGCGGTCGAGAAGCTGCTGAGTGGGGTGGCTGAGGGCCTTCGCCCTAGCCTGGGAGGTGTCGGGAACGAGCGGACGTGTCGATGCCGTCTCTTGTCGCGTTGTAGCCATGCCGCATCCTTCGCGTTGTCTGCCGGACGGTGCGATGCTCTCGTCGGCCGACGAGGGACTACAGGGACGCAACGTCCCACTTTTGCGCTCTTAGTCAGTGATGCCCAGGAACTCCGCCAACTGCCGGACACCTGGGGTGTGGTGCGGTCCCGCCCATAGGTCCGACACGATGGCCACAGCCAAGGTGTGATGGCGCAGCCACGCCGGGGCCACCTTCCGCAGTCTTTCGAGCGCGTTCACGGCCCCAGCGGCATCTCCCATGTCCGTGTGGGCGCGGGCTAGATCCAAGAGCAGCCACGTACGCCACGAGGGAGGGGTGTCCTTGCTGAGCCTTATCCCTCTGGCCAGCGTCACGGCTTCCTCCGGCCGCTCGTGCTGAACGGCGAGGCGCACTCGTTCAATGCGTACGGACGACCGGCTGAAGACCGAGACCAGCTTGCCGTCAGGCGGCGGAGGCAATGTGGCCAGACGGCCTGCCGCCTTCTCTGCGGTGACCATCATGTCGTTGGCGGTTGCGTAGTCGTCGCTCCGCGCGTACGAGGTCGCTGCGGACATCAGCAGCCCGCCCCATACGCGGACACCCTCTGACGTACCGCTGTGTTCCCGCTCCACAGCGTCCGCGGCATGGACAGCCAGGTTCCGTGCGTCGTCCAGGCGGGCTTGGCGCTGATAGGCCCACGCCACGGAGTTCGACAGCATCGGGCCCAGCAACGGGTCCGACGAGTCCCCGGCGGCAGCGTAGGCGCGCTCCAGAGCCGAGAGCGCGAGGTCGGTCTTTCCCAGACGGATAGCCAGGTGCCCACCCAGTTGCAGAGCCTTGCCGAGTGCGGCTTGACCGGCCGCCCGCTGGTCTGCGTTGCCGACGGCGGCCAGGAGGCGGGCGTCGGCGATGATGCCAGGCAGTAAGTTCATGAGACGGCCGAAGTCCGCCGAGTGGTAGAGGGTCCATCCGGCTGCCAGTTCGGCCCGCAGAAGGGGGAGCGACAGGCGCTCGACACCTGCGGGTTCTGCCGGAGGAGCGAACAGCGGCGGCATGATCGCGCGCCGGACGGCCACGAGCGCCGGGGAATCCGCCTCACCGTTCGACGGCACCCCGGGCGGATCGCCCAGCAGGCTCGTCAGTTCGACGCCCAGCCCCTTCGACAAGGCGTGCAGCGTGGGCAGTCGCGCGCTGTGCTTCCGCTTCTGTTCCAGTTTGCGTACGACGTCCACGGATACGCCAGACCGCTCTGCCAACCCCTCCTGCGTGAGATTGGCGAAACGACGAAGACGGCTCAGCCGGTCACCCAAGTGCTCAGAAGCCATACCGCAAAGCTACGCCGTAGCTCTGTTCCTCGCGTCTCCCTTGAGAGGCCTACATGAGCCAGTCGGTACCAATCGTCATCAAGCAGCTCGACGGCTCGGCTGCGGCCAGGGCTCAGGACGCGTTCCGCCTGGTCTACGCCGAGGTGTTCGCCGAACCGCCCTATGACGAGACCGAGGCGGCGATGTCGGCCACCTTCCGTCGCTTCCGGGCCCAGACCCGCAAGAGCACGTTCCTCGGCGTCCTGGCGACGGCTGACGACGGCGAGCCGGTCGGCATGGCGTACGGATACCCCCTGGGTCCGCAGACGGGGTGGTGGGACCAACTCACGGAGCCGGTGCCCGAGGATATGTGCCGCGAGGACGGCCGCCGAACCTTCGGCTTGATGGAACTCGCCGTGCGCGCCGCCTGGCGTCGGCAGGGCGTCGCCCGCCGTCTGCACGAAACCCTGCTCGCCGCCGTCGACTGCGAACGGGTCCTGCTCAACGTTCACCCGGACAGCGAAGCGGCCGTGGCCGCGTATCGCGCATGGGGCTACCGCAAGGTGGGTGATGCACGCCCGTGGGCCGGGGCGCCCCTGCACGACGTGCTGCTGCTCGACCTCGGCTGAACACCCCGCGGCGGCCGCCGGGTTGATCCGGTCGTCGTCAGGCGTGGGCCCGGGCGGAGCTCGGGGACGGCGGGGTGGGGGGGGGACGGTCCCGTGTGGGACGACGACGGCCCCCCGGGACGGGTCCCGGGGGGCCGATGCGGCCCGGCCCCCGTCGGACGGGACGGGGGTCAGGGCGTCGGGCGCCGCACCGGACGGACGGAGTGCGGTGCAGCGGTGTGGAGCCGGGGCCCCGGGGTTCCCGCCCCGGCGGATGCGGAGGCGTTGGCCCCTGGGGCCGGACCGCGCGCGTGGCGCGGGGTGGGTCAGAGGCCCATGGCCGCCGACAGGTCCTTCTTGACCGCGTCCAGGACTTCCTGGCCGCGGGTGCGGGCCGCCGCCAGGCCGGAGGCCTCGGCCACCGGGACCACGACCTCCAGATAGCACTTGAGCTTGGGCTCCGTGCCCGACGGGCGGCAGATCACCCGGGCCTTGTAGTCGCCCTCCAGGTGGTAGCGCAGGCCGTCCGTCGGGGGGAGCTTCTCCGTGCCCTGCGAAAGGTCCTCCGCCGAGGCCACCCGCAGGCCGGCCAGGGAGACCGGGGGCTGCGCGCGCAGCGCGGCCATGGCGTCCGCGATGACCGACAGGTCCGAGACGCGGACCGACAGCTGGTCGGTGGCGTGCAGGCCGTGCTCCATCGCCAGGTCGTCCAGCAGGTCGGTCAGCGTGCGGCCCTGCTCCTTGAGCTCCGAGGCCAGCTCCGCGACCAGCAGGGCGGCCGTGACGCCGTCCTTGTCGCGGACGCCCTCGGGGTCCACGCAGTAGCCGAGCGCCTCCTCGTAGCCGTAGCGCAGGCCCTCCACGCGGGCGATCCACTTGAAGCCGGTGAGGGTCTCCTCGTAGCCGACGCCCGCCGCCTCCGCGATCCGGCCCAGCAGGGACGAGGACACGATCGACTCGGCGAAGACGCCGGTCGCGCCCTTGCGGACCAGGTGGGCGGCGAGCAGTGCGCCGACCTCGTCGCCGCGCAGCATCCGCCAGCCGTCCCCGGTGGGGACGGCCACGGCGCAGCGGTCCGCGTCGGGGTCGTTCGCGATCACGATGTCGGGCTGGACCTCGGCGGCCTTCGCGAAGGAGAGGTCCATCGCGCCCGGCTCCTCCGGGTTGGGGAACGCCACCGTCGGGAAGGCCGGGTCGGGCTCCGCCTGCTCGGCGACGAGCACCGGCGTCGGGAAGCCGTGCCGGGCGAAGGCCGCCATGACGACGTCCTTGCCGACGCCGTGCATGGCCGTGTAGACGGTCCGCACGCCCCGGGGGGAGCCGGGGGTCAGGACGGCGTCCGTACGGGCCAGGTAGGCCTCCAGGACCTCGTCACCGAGATTCTCCCAGCCGGACTCCGGACGCGGGACGGACGCGAGCGTCGTCACGCGGGCGATCTCGGCCGCGATCTCCGTGTCCGCGGGGGACACGATCTGCGAGCCGTCGCCGAGGTAGACCTTGTAGCCGTTGTCCCGGGGCGGGTTGTGGCTCGCGGTCACCTCGACGCCGGCGACGGCACCCAGGTGCCGTATGGCGTACGCGAGGACGGGCGTCGGCAGCGGGCGGGGCAGGACGGCCGCGCGCAGGCCCGCGCCGGTCATCACGGCGGCGGTGTCGAGGGCGAAGTCCGCCGACTTGTAGCGCGCGTCGTAGCCGATCACGACCAGGCCGCCGGTGTGGCCCTGGGCCTTCAGGTACGCGGCGAGGCCCGCCGCGGCCCGGATGACCACCGAGCGGTTCATCCGCATCGGGCCGGCGCCGATCTCGCCGCGCAGCCCGGCGGTGCCGAACTGGAGGGTGCCGGAGAACCGGTCAGCCAGCTCGCCGGTGTCGCCGGCCTCGATGAGCTTCGCGAGCTCGGCCGCCGTCTCCGGGTCCGGGTCCTCCGCCAGCCAGGCCTGGGCCCGGGTGATCAGGTCGTCCTGTTCCTGCACTACTTCCGCCTTGTCTCTCGTGGCTCTCGTACGGACGCCCGGTGCCTCAGATGCGGGCGAGGACCTGGGTCAGCAGCTTGCCCATGCGCGCGGCCGAGTCACGGCCGGCCTGGAGCACCTCTTCGTGGTTCAGCGGCTCGCCGGAGATGCCCGCCGCCAGGTTGGTGACGAGGGAGATGCCGAGCACCTCGGCGCCGGCCTCGCGGGCGGCGATGGCTTCGAGCACCGTGGACATGCCGACCAGGTCGGCGCCCATGACGCGGATCATGTTGATCTCGGCCGGGGTCTCGTAGTGCGGGCCGGGGAACTGGACGTAGACGCCCTCTTCGAGAGTCTCGTCGATCTCCTTGCACAGCGCGCGCAGGCGCGGCGAGTACAGGTCGGTCAGGTCGACGAAGTTCGCGCCGACGATCGGCGAGGTGGCCGTCAGGTTGAGGTGGTCGCTGATCAGGACGGGCTGGCCGGGCTTCATGCCCTCGCGCAGGCCGCCGCAGCCGTTGGTCAGGACGATGGTCTTGCAGCCGGCGGCGACGGCCGTGCGCACGCCGTGGGCGACGGCGGCGACGCCGCGGCCCTCGTAGTAGTGGGTCCGGCCGAGGAAGAGCAGCGCACGCTTGTCGCCGATCTTGTACGAGCGGATCTTGCCGCCGTGGCCCTCGACCGCGGGCGGCGGGAAGCCGGGCAGCTCGGTCACGGGGAATTCGGCCTCGGGTGCGCCCAGCGCCTCTGCGGCGGGGGCCCAGCCGGAGCCCATGACGAGGGCGACATCGTGGGTTTCGGCGCCGGTCAGCTCACGCAGGCGGGCGGCTGCGGCGGTGGCGTCGGCGAAGGGGTCGGTAACAGATGCGTTCACGCAGACGAGCGTAGCCGAGCATTGCCTACGCGCGTAGATGACGCACATCACGGTATTCGGATCGTTGCTTTGTCGTTTCCGCTGAATGGTCCCGGACGGGCCGGGAACGCCCCGAAGGGCCCGGGAAACCCCCGAGGGCGATGCCCGGGAGCCCGGCAGCCCCTCAGCAGGGGCGCTTGCGGAGCTCCATCACGTAGTCGTGCGGCGCGCCCGCGGACTCGGCCGCATCGGCGATCTCGCCGAGGTAGCGCGCCGAGGGCAGGCCGCCCTCGTAGCCGTTCAGGACGTACACCCAGGCCGCCTCCTCGCCGTCCAGCGTGTGGACGCGGATCCGCATCCGGCGGTAGATGTCGAGACCGACGCCCTCCCACCGGTCCATGGAGTCCTCGTCCAGCGGGGCGATGTCGTACAGGGCGACGAACACCTGGTGGCGCGGGGCCTCGACGATCGTGGCGAGGGCGCCCTCCCACCCCATCTGCTCACCGCCGAAGGTCAGCCGCCAGTCGTTGATCCAGCCCGTGCCGCGCAGCGGCGAATGGGGGGCGCGGCGCGTCATCAGCCGCGGGTCGAGGTTGCCGGCGTACGCGGCGTAGAGCGACATGAGGTCGAGGGTACGGGAGGGGCGGGGCGGGCGGCGTGCCCGGATGGCGGCCGGACGGCGCCCAGATGGCCGGACCGGGGGAGAAGCACCTTGAAGCGTGCGGGACAATGGGGCACGGAATGCATCCCCCGGGGAGACCCCCCGGAAGCCCCGGCCGGGGCGGCAGCCGGCCGGGTAGACGTGAGGCGGAGTTTTCGTGACCCGGATCGTGATCATCGGCGGCGGACCCGGCGGGTATGAGGCGGCCCTCGTGGGGGCCCAGCTCGGCGCGGAGGTGACCGTCGTCGACTGCGACGGCCTGGGCGGCGCGTCGGTGCTGACCGACTGCGTACCCTCCAAGACCCTCATCGCGACCGCCGAGGTCATGACGACCTTCGACTCGTCGTACGAGGAGCTCGGCATCGTCGTCGCGGACGACACCCCACCGCTGGAGCAGGCCGCGCGCGTCGTCGGCGTCGACCTCGGCAAGGTGAACCGGCGCGTCAAGCGCCTCGCGCTCGCCCAGTCGCACGACATCACCGCCTCCGTGACCCGGGCCGGCGCCCGCGTCGTACGGGGCCGCGGCAAGCTCGGGGGCCCGCAGGGCATCGACGGCACGCGCGACGTCATCGTCACCGCCGCCGACGGCACGGAGACGATCCTGACGGCCGACGCCGTGCTGATCGCGACCGGCGGCCACCCGCGCGAGATCCCGGACGCGATGCCCGACGGCGAGCGGATCCTGAACTGGACCCAGGTCTACGACCTGGACGAGCTCCCCGAGGAGCTCATCGTGGTCGGCTCCGGTGTCACCGGCGCCGAGTTCGCCGGCGCGTACCAGGCCCTCGGCTCCCGGGTGACGCTGGTCTCCTCCCGCGACCGCGTGCTGCCCGGCGAGGACCCGGACGCGGCCGCCGTCCTGGAGGACGTCTTCCGCCGCCGCGGCATGAACGTCATCGGCCGCTCCCGCGCCGAGTCCGCCAAGCGCGTCGGCGACCGGGTCGAGGTCACCCTCTCCGACGGCCGGGTCATCACCGGCACGCACTGCCTGATGGCGGTCGGCGCGATCCCGAACACCAAGGACATGAACCTGGAGGAGTCCGGGGTCCGGCTCAAGGACTCCGGGCACATCTGGACCGACAAGGTCTCCCGTACGTCCGCGCCCGGCGTGTACGCGGCCGGTGACGTGACCGGCATCTTCGCGCTGGCCTCCGTCGCCGCCATGCAGGGCCGCATCGCGATGTACCACTTCCTCGGCGACGCGGTGGCCCCGCTGAACCTCAAGACGGTCTCCTCGAACGTCTTCACCGACCCGGAGATCGCCACTGTCGGTTACACGCAGGCCGACGTGGACGCCGGGAAGATCGACGCCCGTGTCGTGAAACTGCCGCTGCTGCGCAACCCGCGCGCCAAGATGCAGGGCATCCGGGACGGCTTCGTGAAGCTGTTCTGCCGCCCCGGAACCGGGATCGTCGTGGGCGGCGTGGTCGTGTCGCCGCGCGCCAGCGAGCTGATTCACCCGATCTCGATCGCCGTCGACAACAACCTGACCGTCGAGCAGATCGCAAACGCGTTCACGGTGTACCCCTCGCTGTCGGGTTCGATCGCCGAGGTTGCGCGCCAGCTGCACACGCGGAAGGCCGCCGGCGAGGCCTGACGGAGGCAACCGCCCCAGGTCGCAAGGGGACTTGGGGCGGGCCCCCGGAGGAGTGGAGAGACGTTCACTCAGCCGTCCCGCCGCGTATACCACTAGTCGCCCGGCTTTATGGACAACTTCGGTATTCCGGCACAAGGAGCTGAAACAAGACGGTCGTTGGGGTTACTGTCAGTTTCGTGTTCGCTGCAGAACGTCGCCAATTGATTCTCGAAATGGTGCGGGCCAACGGAGCGGTATCGCTCCGGGAGCTCGCCCGCGTCGTCCAGACCTCCGAAGTGACCGTACGGCGGGACGTGCGGGCGCTGGAGGCAGAAGGACTCCTCGACCGCCGGCACGGCGGTGCGGTTTTGCCGGGCGGTTTCACGCGGGAGTCCGGATTTCCGCAAAAGTCCCATCTCGCGACGGCGGAGAAAACCGCCATTGCCGACGTAGCGGCCGGACTCGTCGAAGAGGGCGAGGCCGTCGTCGTCGGCGCGGGCACCACGACCCAGGAGCTGGCCCGCCGGCTCGCCCGGGTGCCCGGACTGACCGTCGTCACCAACTCGCTGCTCGTCGCGCAGGCCCTGGCCCATGCGAACCGGGTGGAAGTGGTCATGACCGGCGGGACCCTGCGGGGCTCCAACTACGCGCTGGTCGGCAGTGGTGCCGAGCAGTCCCTCCAGGGGCTGCGGGTGTCGCGGGCCTTCCTCTCCGGCAGCGGTCTGACCGCCGAGCGCGGGCTGTCCACGTCCAACATGCTCAGCGCGAGCGTGGACCGGGCGCTGGTGCAGGCCGCCGCGGAAGTGGTGGTGCTGGCCGACCACACGAAGCTCGGGACCGACACCATGTTCCAGACCGTGCCGACGGACGTGATGACGCGGCTGGTCACGGACGAGCCGCCGCCGCACGACGACCGCGCCGCCACCGAACTCCAGGCGCTCGCCGACCAGGGCGTGCAGATCACCGTGGCCGGGGCGATCGCCTCCGGCAGCGGCGAGGGGATGGTCGGGCGCCGCCCGCGCCGGGAATCCCCGCTGCCGGTACAGCGGCGCGGCGGGCCGGCGGCCGCGCTGCGGAGCGCGCCCTCCTCGATGCTGGAACAGCAGGCGGGCGAACGGGCCCGCGTGGCCGACATGCGCCGCCGGTAGCCTCCGGCGGTGGCGGGAGGCAGGCCGGGCGGAGCCGATGGCCTCCGGCGATGGCGAGGGGTGGTCGGGCCCGGGCCCGCGCCGGGAGTCCCTGCTGGCGGTTGCCTCCGGCGGTGGCGGGAGGCTGGCCGGGCGGAGCCTGCTGCAGATGGCCTCTGGCGGCGGCGGGTGGTGGTCGGGTCTGAGCCCGCGCCGGAGTCCCTGCTGTCGGTACGGCGGCGCTGCGGAGCGCGCCCTCCCCGGTGCTGGAGCTGCAGGCGGGCGAGCGGGCCCGCGTCGTCGGCATGCGGCGCGGACAGGCCGCCCGGCCTGCACCGCTGCGGCTCTGCACGCCGCAGGCGGCGGCCGCCCCGGGCCGGCTGAAATGACGGAGTGTCATCCCACCCCCTCCGGCGTGTGAGGCGCGGGGTGGTGCCCCGGAGCGGTGGTCTGCACAGCAGTGAGGCCCGGCACCCCTCAGGGGTGCCGGGCCTCACTGCTCACGCGTCACGGAAGTCGAGGACGTCAGTCCTTGATCTCACAGATGGTGGCGCCGGAGGTGAGGCTGGCGCCGACCTCGGCGGTGAGGCCGACGATCGTGCCGGAGCGGTGCGCGTTGAGCGGCTGCTCCATCTTCATGGCTTCGAGGACGACGACGAGGTCGCCCTCGTTGACCTGCTGGCCTTCCTCGACCGCGACCTTGACGATCGTGCCCTGCATGGGGGAGGCGAGGGTATCGCCGGAGGCGGCCGGGCCGGACTTCTTCGCGGCACGGCGCTTGGGCTTGGCGCCGCCGGCGGCGGCGGTGCGGGCCAGGGTCATGCCCAGCGAGGACGGCAGGGAGACTTCCAGGCGCTTGCCGCCGACCTCGACGACGACGGTCTCGCGGCCGGGCTCGTCCTCGGTGTCGTCCGCGGCGGGGGCCGCGAACGCCGGGATCTCGTTGACGAACTCGGTCTCGATCCACCGGGTGTAGACGGTGAAGGGGCTGCCGTCCGTGGGGGCGAATGCCGGGTCGGTGACGACCGCCCGGTGGAAGGGGATGGCGGTGGCCATGCCCTCGACCTCGAACTCGGCGAGCGCGCGGGCCGCGCGCTGGAGGGCCTGCTCGCGGGTGGCGCCGGTGACGATCAGCTTGGCCAGGAGCGAGTCCCAGGCCGGGCCGATCACGGAGCCGGACTCGACGCCCGCGTCGAGGCGGACACCGGGGCCGGTGGGGGCGTTGAACTTGGTGACCGTGCCGGGGGCCGGGAGGAAGCCGCGGCCCGGGTCCTCACCGTTGATGCGGAACTCGATGGAGTGACCGCGCAGGACCGGGTCGCCGTAGCCGAGCTCCTCGCCGTCGGCGATGCGGAACATCTCGCGGACCAGGTCGATGCCGGCGACCTCTTCGGTGACCGGGTGCTCGACCTGGAGGCGGGTGTTGACCTCCAGGAAGGAGATCAGGCCGTCGGCGGAGACGAGGAACTCGACGGTGCCGGCGCCGACGTAGCCGGCTTCCTTCAGGATGGCCTTGGAGGCGGCGTAGAGCTCGGCGTTCTGGGCCTCGGAGAGGAACGGCGCGGGAGCCTCCTCCACCAGCTTCTGGTGGCGGCGCTGCAGCGAGCAGTCGCGGGTGGAGACGACGACGACGTTGCCGTGGGAGTCGGCCAGGCACTGGGTCTCGACGTGGCGGGGCTTGTCGAGGTAGCGCTCGACGAAGCATTCGCCGCGGCCGAACGCGGCGACGGCCTCGCGGACGGCGGACTCGTAGAGCTCGGGGACCTCTTCGAGGGTGCGGGCGACCTTCAGGCCGCGGCCGCCGCCGCCGAAGGCGGCCTTGATGGCGATGGGCAGGCCGTGCTCCTTGGCGAACGCCACGACCTCGTCGGCACCCGAGACCGGGTCCGGGGTGCCCGCGACCAGCGGGGCGCCGGCACGCTGCGCGATGTGGCGGGCGGCGACCTTGTCACCGAGGTCGCGGATGGCCTGCGGGGGCGGGCCGATCCAGGTCAGGCCGGCGTCGAGGACGGCCTGCGCGAAGTCGGCGTTCTCGGAGAGGAAGCCGTATCCGGGATGGATGGCGTCCGCACCGGAATCGGCTGCGGCCTGAAGGACCTTGGAGATGTCCAGGTAGCTGGCGGCCGGGGTGTCACCGCCCAACGCGAAAGCTTCGTCGGCCGCGCGGACGTGCAGAGCGTCCCGGTCCGGATCGGCGTAGACGGCTACGCTCGCGATCCCGGCATCCCGGCAGGCCCGAGCAACGCGGACAGCGATTTCGCCACGGTTGGCGATGAGCACCTTGCGCACGATGGCTCCCTCCTTGAAACAAGCTGAGTTTAGGGACAGCCCACACGGCGTTTCGACCCTTTCCCGGAGGTGACCTTGCCCACACGGAGTGTGATGCGAGTTCGTCTCCAGCGAGGAAAGCCCTTGTGGCGCCCCAGGTCAGGGGGATCCCCGACTGCACAGTAACCCCGTCACGCATCCAAGGTCTCTGTCCGGCGGGTCAGCGGGCCCCTGTGATTCTTTGTCGAGTCCCTACGAACGGCCCACGGATTCTTTGCGTGATCGCCGGCGGAGGCCCTCGCGTAACGAAGCGGCCCGTACCCCTTGTCCGTACGTTTACCCGTTAGTAGCCTCCAGGGCGTCGAACAGGCTTGTGGCCGAAGACGTGTGGGAGGGGTGGGCCGTCGTGGGCTTCGTGCTGCGCAGGATCGTGGCCGGGCTGGCTGCGATCGTGCTCGTCGCCGAAGCGGCGGTGCTCGTTCTCGTCCACTTCGTGCTGGGCCGGACCACCCACAACCAGTCGATGTCCATCGCGGGCATGGATCCCAATGTCATGTCCATGGCTACCTACGCGATGGGGGCGGGCATCGGCGCGTTCCTGCTCCTGTGCGCGGTGCTCCTCGCCGTGGCGGCCGTACGCGACCGGGCCCCGGGCGGGTTCGCCCGCATCGTCCTCGTCACCGCCGCCGTCACCCACGGACTGCTCGGCGCGCTCGCCGTCGGCCTGGTCGGCTGGGGCGCCTTCGCGGTGATGATGCTGATCCTCTGTCTGCTCGTCCTGACCCTGATGCTCTACGCGGCCCGGGACGAGGGCGAGGCGGCCGCAGGGGGCGCCCCGGACGTCCAGGACACCCCGCCCGCGCCGCTCGGGGAGCTCAAGCCCACAAATCCGTGATGGACACGCCCAGTTCGGCCAGCAGGGAGCGCAGCAGCGGCATCGACAGCCCGATGACGTTGCCGTGGTCGCCGTCGATGCCCTCGATGAACGGCGCCGACAGCCCGTCCAGGGTGAAGGCCCCGGCCACGTGCAGCGGCTCGCCGCTCGCCACGTACGCCGCCACCTCCGCGTCCGTCGGCTCGCCGAACCGGACCGTCGTGGACGCCGTCGCCGAGACCTGACGCCCGGTCGCCGTGTCGATCACGCAGTGCCCCGTGCGCAGTACGCCGGCCCGCCCGCGCATCGACTTCCAGCGGGCGGTGGCCTCCTCGGCGTCCGCCGGCTTCCCGAGCGCCTCACCGTCCAGCTCCAGCACCGAGTCACAGCCGATCACCAGGGCGCCGGCGGCCTCGTCCAGGGCCGCCACGACGCCCGCCTTGGCCTCGGCCAGCGCCAGCGCCAGCTCGGCCGGGGTCTCCGCGCCGAGCGCGTCCTCGTCGAAGTGGCTGACGATCACGTGCGGGGCCAGCCCGGCCTGTCGCAGCAGGTTGAGCCGGGCGGGTGAGGCGGAGGCGAGGACGAGGGCGTGAGCAGCAGTCATGCCCGCCATCGTAGGGGCGGGCGTCCCGCGCGGGACACGCCCTAGAAGCCCACGCCCAGCACGTACACGACCACCAGCATCGCGAGGACGACCACGACGGTCATCCGCCGGACCATCGCCTGCGCGTCCCGCATGTCCTTGGGCGGCTCGTTCTTCGGGTCTGACCAGAGCATGCACCGATCCTGGCCCCGGAGACCGGTGCGGCGCCTGAGTACGGGTACTCAGGCGCCACAGTCCGTTCACACCATTTCCACGACCGGAACCTCCGGTCCGGGCCCGTCCGGACCCGTCCGGCCGGAGTGCTAGCCGGGCCAGTACGTACGGGCCCACGCGCTCGGCCCCGGCTGCGGCAGCGTCCGCCGCGCCACCCGGGCCGGCGCCGACCACGCGTCCGCCACCCGCTGCGCGCCCGACGGCGCCGAGGCCAGCGCCGCCGCGCGCGCTTGGACCACCGCCAGTGCGGCGGCCAGCTCCTCCGGGGTCGGGTTCCCCTTGACGACCTTGATCACCACAGGACTGACCTCTCCTACAGGGGGATGTTGCCGTGCTTCTTCGGGGGCAGGGACTCCCGCTTCGTACGGAGCTGGCGCAGCCCCTTGACGATGTGCGCCCGGGTCTCGGACGGCATGGCCACCGCATCGATGTAACCGCGCTCGGCGGCGGTGTACGGGTTCAGCAGCGCGTCCTCGTACTCGGCGATGAGCCGGGCCCGGGTCTCCTCGGCGTTGCCTGCCTCCTCCGCCTCGGCAATGGCGCGCCGGTGCAGGATGTTGACCGCGCCCTGCGCGCCCATGACGGCGATCTGCGCGGTCGGCCAGGCCAGGTTCAGGTCCGCGCCCAGGTGCTTGGAGCCCATGACGTCGTACGCGCCGCCGAAGGCCTTGCGGGTGATGACGGTGATCAGGGGGACGGTGGCCTCGGCGTACGCGTAGATCAGCTTCGCGCCGCGCCGGATGATTCCGTTGTACTCCTGGTCCGTGCCCGGAAGGAAGCCCGGCACGTCCACGAACGTCAGCACCGGGATGTTGAACGCGTCGCAGGTCCGCACGAAACGGGCGGCCTTCTCCGAGGCGTTGATGTCCAGGCAGCCGGCGAACTGCATCGGCTGGTTGGCGACGATGCCGACCGGGTGCCCCTCGACCCGGCCGAAGCCGGTGAGGATGTTCGGCGCGAAGAGGGACTGCGTCTCCAGGAACTCGCCGTCGTCGAGCACGTGCTCGATCACGGTGTGCATGTCGTACGGCTGGTTCGCGCTGTCCGGGATCAGGACGTCGAGCTCGCGGTCCTCGTCCGAGACCTCGGTGTCCGCCTCCTCCGGGAAGGCGGGCGGCTCGGAGAGGTTGTTCGACGGCAGGTAGGCCAGCAGGGACTTGACGTACTCGATGGCGTCCTTCTCGTCCCCGGCCATGTGGTGGGCCACGCCCGAGGTGGAGTTGTGGGTGCGGGCGCCGCCCAGCTCCTCGAAGCCCACGTCCTCGCCGGTGACCGTCTTGATGACGTCCGGGCCGGTGATGAACATGTGCGAGGTCTGGTCGACCATCACGGTGAAGTCGGTGATGGCGGGGGAGTACACGGCGCCGCCGGCGCAGGGGCCGACGATCAGGCTGATCTGCGGGATCACGCCCGACGCGTGGACGTTCCGGCGGAAGATCTCGCCGTACATGCCCAGCGCGCTGACGCCCTCCTGGATGCGGGCGCCGCCGGAGTCGTTGATGCCGACGAGGGGGCAGCCGGTCTTCAGGGCGAAGTCCATGACCTTCATGATCTTCTGGCCGTAGACCTCGCCGAGGGCCCCGCCGAAGACGGTGAAGTCCTGGGAGAACACGGCCACCGGGCGGCCGTCCACCGTGCCGTAGCCGGTGACGACGCCGTCGCCGTAGGGGCGGGTCTTCTCCAGCCCGAAGTTGGTCGACCGGTGCCGGGCGAACTCGTCGAGCTCGACGAAAGACCCCTCGTCCAAGAGCAGGGCGACCCGCTCACGCGCCGTCAGCTTCCCCTTGGCGTGCTGCTTCTCCACCGCCCGCGCGGACCCGGCGTGAGTGGCTTCGTCGATTCGGCGCTGCAGGTCCGCGATCTTGCCCGCGGTCGTGTGCATGTCGATCGGCTCTGAGGGTTGTGACATCGGGGTCGCGGCTCCCTGTGTGGTGTCAACTGCCTGGTCAATTGATTGACTACTGCTGGCTACTGGTGCGTAGCGTATCGGCGGGCATGGCGCTCGGCAGTGCGGCGTTTGACACACCTACTGTGGGTTGCATGACGCCATCAGATGCATCAGGAGGAGCTCCGTCCGGAGCCTCCGCCGGCCGCTGGTCGAGCCTCGACCGGCCGCCGCTGAACGCCGCCGCACTGGAGCGGGCCCTCGTCACCGGCGGAGGGCTGTGGTCCTCGGTCGAGGTGGTCGCCTCCACCGGGTCCACCAACACCGATCTCGCGGCCCGGGCCGGGCAGCTGCCCGAGGGGGCCGTGCTCGTCGCCGAGGAGCAGACCGCCGGGCGCGGGCGGCTCGACCGGAGCTGGGTCGCGCCGGCCCGGTCCGGGCTGTTCTTCTCCGTCCTGCTCAAACCGGGCGACGGCGTACCGCAGGAGCGCTGGGGGTGGCTGACCCTGCTGGCCGGGGTGGCCACCGCGACCGGGCTGTCCCGGGCCGCCGGCGTGGACGCGGCCCTCAAGTGGCCCAACGACCTGCTGGTCACCGTGGAAGGGGAGGAACGCAAGACCGGCGGCATCCTCGCCGAGCGGGTCAGCGACGGGGTCGTGATCGGGATCGGCCTCAACGTCACCCTGGCCGAGGACGAGCTGCCGGTGGCGGAAGCCGGGTCGCTCGTCCTGGCCAAGGCCGCCGTGACGGACCGGGAACCCCTGCTGAAGGCCGTGCTGCGCTCCCTGGAGCGCTGGTACGGGGACTGGCGGGAGGCGGGCGGGGATCCGGCCGCCAGCGGCCTCCAGGAGGCGTACGCGGCGGACTGCGTCACCCTCGGCCGGCACGTGCGCGCGGACCTGCCCGGCGGGCGCACGCTCACCGGGACGGCCGAAGCGGTCGACGCGGACGGACGGCTCGTCGTGCGCACCGAGGAGGACCGGCACGAGGCCGTGGGGGCCGGGGACGTGGTGCACCTGCGGTCGGTGCGGTAGCACGGCCGCGGCTGCGGGGAGTGGGGAGTGAGCTACGGCACACCTGCCGTATGGTTTAGGCGATCCCGGTCCTCCCGGTGATCACCCGGTTCGGCAGGGCAGTGCGCACGGAATGGACAGGAGGCGGCCCTTGACCG
This sequence comes from Streptomyces sp. NPDC097981, assembly GCF_040302565.1. Lineage (NCBI taxonomy): Bacteria > Bacillati > Actinomycetota > Actinomycetes > Kitasatosporales > Streptomycetaceae > Streptomyces > Streptomyces sp. NPDC097981. The sequence goes on along the minus strand of NZ_JBEORW010000011.1, from coordinate 106,398 downwards.
TCGACGACTCTACGTCCGGCGCGTCCGCCCCCGGACCCGGCGGCCAGGGGCCTTCCGGCTCGGGGCACTCCGGCCCCGGGACGCCGATCGGGCGTGACCAGCACACTCCCCACCACGAGGTCGACCACACCGCACAGCCGACGGCGGACCCGCTCGCCATCCGGCTGGAGCAGCTGATCCTGGGCGCGGAGCGCCGGTACACCCCCTTCCAGGCGGCCCGCAGCGCCGGGGTCTCGATGGAGCTCGCCTCCCGCTTCTGGCGGGCCATGGGCTTCGCGGACATCGGGCAGGCCAAGGCCCTGACGGAGGCGGACGTACTGGCGCTGCGCCGGCTCGCCGGCCTGGTCGAGGCCGGGCTGCTGAGTGAGCCGATGGCCGTGCAGGTGGCGCGGTCCACCGGGCAGACCACCGCCCGGCTGGCGGAATGGCAGATCGATTCCTTCCTGGAGGGTCTGACGGAGCCGCCGGAGCCGGGAATGACCCGTACGGAGGTCACGTACCCCCTGGTGGAGCTGCTGCTGCCGGAGCTGGAGGAGTTCCTCGTCTACGTGTGGCGCCGCCAGCTGGCGGCGGCCACCGGGCGCGTGGTGCAGGTCGCGGACGACGAGGAGATGGTCGACCGGCGGCTCGCGGTGGGCTTCGCGGACCTGGTCGGCTTCACCCGGCTGACGCGGCGGCTGGAGGAGGAGGAGCTCGGCGAGCTGGTCGAAGCCTTCGAGACGACGGCCGCGGACCTGGTGGCCGCGCACGGCGGCCGGCTGATCAAGACGCTGGGCGACGAGGTGCTGTACTGCGCCGACGACGCGGCGACGGCGGCGGAGATCGCGCTGCGGCTGATCGAGACGATGGAAGCCGATGCCCAGATGCCGGAGCTGCGCGTCGGCATAGCGTTCGGGACGGTGACGACCCGGATGGGCGACGTCTTCGGGACCACCGTGAACCTGGCCTCGCGGCTGACCTCGATAGCCCCGAAGGACGCGGTGCTGGTGGACGGGGCGATGGCGGAGGAGCTGGGTCGCACGGGCGCGGCGCCGGTCTCGGAGAAGGAGGCCGAGGCCGAGGAGGGCGGCGGGGCGTACCGCTTCGCGCTCCAGCCGATGTGGCAGCGCCCGGTGCGCGGCCTGGGCGTCGTGGAGCCCTGGTCGCTGACGCGGCGGAAGCGTCGCTGATCAGCTCCGGGAATTCATGCACGAGGCGCGGCCTCCCCCGCAGAGATTCCGCCGCATCGCTGATGCCAAAGAAAACTCGTGAGCCTAAGATCCCCGGGTAACGTTCGTTAACCGGGAGGGTCTCTGTGTCTGAGTTCGTGACTGTGCGCCGGCATGAGGACGGGGTCGCGGAGCTGGTCCTGGACCGGCCGAAGGCGATGAACGCCGTCTCGACGGAGATGGCGCGGGCCATCGGCGAGACGTGCGCGCAGCTGGCTGCGGACGCCTCGGTACGGGTGGTCGTGCTCTCCTCGGCCGCGGAGCGCGCGTTCTGCGTGGGGGCGGACCTCAAGGAGCGCAACTCCCTCTCGGACGCCGAGCTGGTGCGGCAGCGGCCGACCACGCGGGGCGCGTACGGGGGCGTGCTGGAGCTCCCGATGCCGACGATCGCGGCGGTGCACGGCTTCGCGCTGGGCGGCGGATTCGAGCTGGCGCTGGCCTGCGATGTGATCGTGGCCGACGAGACGGCGGTGGTCGGTCTGCCGGAGGTCTCCGTGGGCGTGATCCCGGGCGGCGGCGGCACGCAGCTGCTGCCGCGGCGCGTGGGGGCGGCGCGGGCGGCGGAACTGATCTTCACTGCGCGGCGGGTCGAGGCGGCCGAGGCGCTCTCCCTGGGCCTGGTGGACTCGGTGGTCCCGGCGGGCTCGGACCGCGAGGAGGCGCTGGCGCTGGCCGCGCGGATGGCGGCGAACTCCCCGGTGGGCCTGCGGGCGGCGAAGCGGGCACTGCGCCTGGGGCACGGGATGGACCTGGCGGCCGGCCTGGAGATCGAGGACGCGGCCTGGCGGACGGTGGCCTTCTCGGGGGACCGCGCCGAGGGAGTGGCGGCGTTCAACGAGAAGCGCCGCCCGAACTGGCCGGGCCGCTGAGCCTGGCCGGCCGCTGACCCGAACCTGCCGCTGAGCCGCGTCGGCGGCCGAGCCGAACCGGCTGCCGAGCCGGGCAGGTCGCTGAGCCGGGCCGGCCGCTGAGCCGCGTCGGCGGCCGAGCCGAACCGGCTGCCGAGCCGGGCAGGTCGCTGAGCCGGGTCGGCCGCGCTTTCGCCGTCGGCCCGGTCGGTCACGCCGTCGGGCGGCCAAGCGGTACGGGAGGACGTCCGCCGGGTTCGGCCAATTCGGGTGAAACTCCCTAACCTGGTGTGATGGGAGTCGACGGACGGCTGCGAGCCGTCGTGGGCCTGGCGCAGGCCATGGCCGCCGCATGTGCACCGCGGGACAGCGTCCGGGCGGCCGCCCGTGGGGCGCGCCTCGCGATGGACGGCTCGTTCGCCGCGATCTCCGCGTGGGAGCGGGAGCGGGGGCGGCTGCGCGTGCTCGTGAACGAGGGGGAGCTGAGGCCCGGGGAGCAGGAGTTCCCCGCGGACGAGTCGTACCCCGTCCACGACTTTCCCGAGATCACCGAGTTCCTGCACGAGCGGTGGGTCGGCGGCAGCGGCCCGCACGCCTGGGTGGAGAGCGCCGACGGGACCCGCCCGGGCCGACGCGGTGAGGCCCTGCGCCGCCGCGGCCGCGCGAGCTGTGTCGTCGCGCCCGTCGTGCTCAGCGGCCGGGCCTGGGGCGAGCTGTACGTCGCCCGCGACGCGGGTCTGCCCGACTTCGACGAGGACGACGCCGAGTTCGCGGCCGTCCTGGCGGCGGTGGTCGCGGCCGGGCTCGCCCAGAACGAGCGGCTCGAAGAGGCCCGCCGCCTCGCCTTCACCGACCCCCTGACCGGCCTGGCCAACCGCCGCGCCGTCGACATGCGGCTCGACGAGGCGCTGGAGGAGCACCGGCGGACCGCGGCCGTCGTCAGCCTCGTCGTGTGTGACCTGAACGGGCTCAAGAAAGTCAACGACACCTTCGGCCATGCCATGGGCGACCGGCTGCTGGAGCGGTTCGGGTCCGTGCTCAGCCTCTGCGGGGCCATGCTGCCCGGCGCGCTCGTCGCCCGGCTCGGCGGCGACGAGTTCTGCCTGGTGAGCGTCGGTCCCCCGGCCGACGAGGTGGTGCGGGTGACCGAGGAGCTGTGCCTGCGCGCTGCCGAGCTGGACCTGGGGGAGGGTGTGGCGTGCGGGGTCGCGTCCACCGGGGACCCGATCGGGCTCGTGAAGTCCTCCCGGCGGCTGTTCCGGCTGGCCGACGCCGCCCAGTACAAGGCCAAGGCCGCCCGCTCGCCGAAACCCGTCGTCGCCGGGCGGGACACCGCCGTCATCCGGATGGCCGATGCCGCCCAGCAGGAGGCGGCCGGTGAACGCCGCCGCTTCCGCGGCCGGGCGTAGGCCTTGTGGCGGCGTAAGGGTCCCTCGTGAAAGTCGCTAGTGACATGAAGCGATTCAGTCCGTACGCTGCTGAATATGGATATGCACACTGTCGTGGTGGGGACCTCCGGGACCACCGCCGAGGACGTCATCGCCGTCGCCCGCGGCAACGCGCGCATCGAGCTGTCCGGCGAGGCGCTCGACGCCCTGGCCCGCGCCCGTGAGATCGTCGACGCCCTCGCCGCCAAGCCCGAACCCGTCTACGGGGTGTCCACCGGCTTCGGCGCCCTCGCCTCCCGGCACATCAGCCCCGAGCTGCGCGCCCAGCTCCAGCGCAACATCGTCCGCTCGCACGCCGCCGGCATCGGCCCGCGCGTCGAGCGGGAGGTCGTGCGCGCCCTGATGTTCCTGCGCCTGAAGACCGTCGCCTCCGGGCACACCGGCGTCCGGCCGTCCGTCGCGCAGACGATGGCCGACGTACTCAACGCGGGCATCACGCCCGTCGTCCACGAGTACGGCTCGCTCGGCTGCTCCGGCGACCTCGCGCCGCTCTCGCACTGCGCGCTCACCCTGATGGGCGAAGGTGACGCCGAGGGTCCGGACGGCGTCGTGCGCCCCGCCGGGGAGCTGCTCGCCGCAGCCGGGATCCAGCCGGTCGAGCTCAGGGAGAAGGAGGGCCTCGCCCTCCTCAACGGCACCGACGGCATGCTCGGCATGCTGGTCATGGCCCTCGCCGACCTCGACAAGCTCTACAAGTCCGCCGACATCACCGCCGCGCTCACCCTTGAGGCGCTGCTCGGCACCGAGAAGGTGCTCGCACCCGAGCTGCACGCCATCCGTCCGCACCCGGGCCAGGGCGCCTCCGCCGCGAACATGGCCGCCGTCCTGAAGGGGTCCGGGCTCACCGGGCACTTCCAGGAGGAGTCCGCCCCGCGCGTGCAGGACGCGTACTCGGTGCGCTGCGCCCCGCAGGTCGCCGGCGCCGGCCGCGACACCATGGCGCACGCCGCCCTGGTCGCCTCGCGCGAGCTGGCCTCCGCCGTCGACAACCCGGTGGTGCTGCCCGACGGGCGCGTGGAGTCCAACGGCAACTTCCACGGCGCCCCGGTCGCGTACGTCCTGGACTTCCTGGCCATCGCGGCGGCCGACCTCGGCTCCATCGCCGAGCGCCGCACCGACCGGCTGCTCGACAAGAACCGTTCCCACGGCCTGCCGCCGTTCCTGGCGGACGACGCCGGCGTCGACTCCGGGCTGATGATCGCCCAGTACACGCAGGCCGCCCTGGTCAGCGAGATGAAGCGGCTGGCCGTACCGGCCTCCGCCGACTCGATCCCGTCCTCCGCCATGCAGGAGGACCACGTCTCGATGGGCTGGTCGGCCGCGCGCAAGCTCCGTACCGCCGTCGACAACCTGACCCGGATCATCGCGATCGAGCTGTACGCGGCCACCCGGGCCATCGAGCTGCGCCACGGGCTCACCCCGGCCCCGGCCAGCCGGGCGGCCATCGCGGCGGCCCGCGCGGCCGGTGTGGAGGGTCCCGGGCCGGATCGTTTCCTCGCCCCCGACCTGGCAGCCGCTGACGCGTTCGTCCGTACGGGCGGCCTCGTCGCTGCGGTGGAGCCGGTGACGGGTCCGCTCGCCTGACGGGATCCGTCCGCACGGTGAAGGGCCGCCCCCGGGAAACGTCTCCCGGGGGCGGCCCTTCGGCGTGTACGGGAGCCCGTACTGCCGGGCGCTAGGCGCGCGAGCGGCGGACCGAGAAGGTGACGGAGCCGGCCCCGAGGCCCAGGCAGAGCGTGCCGCCCAGCAGGTACGGGGTGGTGTCGACCCCGCCGGTGTCGGCGAGCCCCAGGGGGACCTGGCCGGCGGTCTGCGCGGTGGCGTCCTGGGGGGCGTCCACGAGCGTGGTCACCGCTCCGGGCCCGGCGGTGTTCCCGGAGGCCGGCGCTTCGGAACCGGAGCCCGTGGAACCGGAGCCCGTGGAACCGGACGTCGCGGACTCCGGCGCCGTGGACCCGGGTGCGGTGGCGTTGGCCGAAGGCACGAACCAGAGGACGGCGAGGAGGGTGGTCGCTCCGAGAGCGGTGAGCAGCGGTCGGCGTGCGGACACGGTGCGATCCCCCTTGCGGAAGCAGCGAATTGGCCGTGTGCGGTGATGCTACGGACAAGGGCGGGTCGCGGGAAAGCCGGGGCTGCCGCGGGCTTACGCTCCGTCGTATGAACCCTTCTGACACATCACGGTACGTACGGCTTCAGGTGGATTTGGTACTGGAGGTGCCCAACCCCGAGGCGCTCACCGACGCCGCGCTCGCCCACATCCAGGCCGACGAGTTCATGCCGGACGAGGAGCGCGGCCACGCCGAGTCGGCCGTGCGGGAGGACGAATCGGAGGCGCTCGCGTACCTCGTCGACCCCACCGACCTGGTCGCGGACATCCCCGGGGTGGACCTGGCGCAGGCCTCCTGGAGCAGCGAGCCCGTCGAATACGACCCCGAGTCCATGGAGTGGGACCTGGGCGAGGAAGATGGGGAATTCGACGAAGAGACGACCGACAACGCCTGACCGTGTGGTGGCCCACATTCAAACGGAATGTGGAACCGATACGGGTGCACATCGCGTTGACTGGTGCGAGGCAGGGGGCGTGGCCCCCTGCCCGATCGGGGCACCACCCGGCGGATGCCGGGGGAAGCTCGGGGGTTCAGGCAACGATGGAGTGGCGTGTGAGGACGGACAGCAAGCGGCGGAGAAGGTCCCTGGTGGCCATATCCGCCGTGCTCGGTGGCGTACTGGTGCTCTCGGCGTGCAACGGCGGGGGTGACGACAAGCCCAAGGGCGGGGGTGCGAGCAGCAATGCCCAGTCGGACGTCGATGCCGCCGCGGCCAAGGACGCCTCCAAGGCCAAGATAACGATCACGCCGAAGGACGGCGCGACCAACGTCGGCCTGAACGACGCGACCAACGTCGCCGTCGGTGACGGCACCCTCACCGCGGTCGAGCTGAAGACCTCCGAGGGCGCGGCCGTGGCCGGCAAGATAGCCGCCGACGGCAAGAGCTGGAAGCCGGACGCCGCGCTGAAGCGCTCCACGAAGTACGCCCTGTCGGCGACCGCCAAGGACGCGAACGGCAAGGAGGCGCACGAGAACACCTCCTTCACCACCGTCTCCCCGGAGAACAGCTTCGTCGGCTCGTTCATCCCGGACGACGGCCAGACCGTCGGCGTGGGCATGCCGGTCTCGATCACCTTCAACAAGCCGATCAAGGACCAGAAGGCGGTCCAGGCGGCCATCACCGTCACCTCCAGCAGCGGTCAGGAGGTCGTCGGGCACTGGTTCAGCGCGGAGCGCCTGGACTTCCGCCCCGAGCAGTACTGGCAGGCGAACTCCACCGTCACGCTGAAGCTGACGCTGGAGGGGGTGCAGGGCGCCCCCGGCGTTCAGGGCGTGCAGAACAAGACCGCCACCTTCAAGATCGGCCGCAGCCAGGTCTCCACGGTCGACACGAAGACGAAGAAGATGACGGTCACCCGGGACGGCGCGGTCCTCAAGACCATCCCGATCTCCGCGGGCTCCCCGGCGAACCCGACGTACAACGGCCAGATGGTGATCTCCGAGAAGTTCAAGGAGACCCGGATGGACGGTTCCACCGTGGGCTTCAAGAACAGCGAGGGCAAGGGCGAGTACGACATCAAGGACGTGCCGCACGCCATGCGGCTGTCCCAGTCGGGCACCTTCATCCACGGCAACTACTGGGGATCGGACTCGATCTTCGGCAGTGAGAACACCAGCCACGGCTGCGTCGGTCTGAACGACGCCCAGGGTGCCAACGACCCGAACCAGCCCGCGGCCTGGTTCTTCGACAACTCGCTCATCGGCGACGTCGTCACGGTGGTCAACTCGCCGGACAAGACCATCAAGCCGGACAACGGCCTCAACGGCTGGAACATGAGCTGGGCGGACTGGAAGGCCGGCACGGCCTCCTGACCTCCGGTTCCGGCCGAACCCGGTTCCGGCCGAACTCCCGCGGATGGCGGGGAGCCCCTGACGGAGGCTCCCCGCCATCCGCCGTTCCGGCGGAAACTTCCGAGCGCCAGGACCGGAGCGGGGCTAGGGTCCGGATCATGGATCTCGTCCTCACACCGCTGTCCCTGCCGCCGGCCGACGCCGAGGTGGAGGCCTGGGCCGCGGTCGTGACCGCGTCCCACGCCGCCGACCTGCCCGGCGTGCCCGCCCCCACCCGGGCGGAGATCGCGGGACGGCTGCGGGTGCCGCCGAGCGCCGGCCGCTTCACGCACTGGGCGGCGGACGAAGGCGTGGCGAGCCTGCTGCTGTTCACGGACGCCGGCAACGCGCACACCGCCTCGCTGGACCTGCTGACGGTACGTCCGGACGCGCGCCGGCGGGGCGTCGGCACGGCCCTGTGGCGGCAGGTCCGCGCAGAACTGCTGGCCCGCGGCCGCACCTCCGTCTCCACGCCGGTCGACCTGGGCACCCCGGGACACGTGTTCGCAGAGTCGCTGGGCTTCGAGAACGTGCTGCCGTTCACCTGGTACGTCCAGGACGTGGCGGCGGCGCCGGCCGCAGAACCCGGACTTCCGGCCGGCTACACGCTGCTGTGCTGGGATGGCCTGGTCCCCGACGCCTGGGCCGCCGCGGCCGCCGTGGCCCACGGTGCGATGGAGGACGCACCGACCGGGGACATGGACGAGCAGCCCCCGGCCTGGACCGCGGAGCGCCTGCACATGGTGCAGCGGGTGGTCCTGGACCGCGGCGGCCGGATGCTCATGGTCGCGGCGGTGACCCCCGCCGGGGAGGTGGCCTCGTACACGTCCCTGGTGCTCCCGGACCCGGCCGGCCCGCGCGCCCTCCAGTACGACACGGTGGTCGTCCCCGCCCACCGCGGCCGCGGGCTCGGCCGCACCGTCAAACTCCGCATGCTCGCGGAGACCACCGCCCGCTTCCCCGCCCTCCGCGAGATCGCCACCTCGGTGGCCGACGAGAACACCCCGATGCGCACGGTGAACGCCGCCCTGGGATACCGCCGCGAGCGCGCCGCGGGCATCTTCCAGATCAAGCTGTAGCCCCGTCCGCCTCCACCGAGGCCGAGGTGGCCGAGGTGGCCGAAGTGGAGGCGGACGAGGCGGAGGCGGTGGCCGTCGGGGCCGACCACGAGGCCAGGAGGCGCAGGGCGTCCGCCGAGGGCGAGCCCGGAGCGGCGTGGAAGGTCACCAGGAACTGCGCCGAGTCGTCCGGAAGGGCCAGCGTCTCGAAGGCCAGGTCCATCTCACCCACCAGCGGGTGCCGCAGCCGCTTCACGCCGCGCGTCTTGTTGTCCGCCACCGTGTGCGCCGCCCACAGCCGGCGGAACTCCTCGTTCTTCACCGACAGCTCCCCGACCAGCGCCGACAGCTGCTCGTCCTCCGGGTGCTGGCCCGCGTACATGCGCAGGTTGCTCACCACCTCGCAGGCCCGGCACTCCCAGTCCCTGTACAGCTCGACCGTCGCCGGGTCCAGGAACACGAGCCGTACGAGGTTCCGCTCCTTCGCCGGCAGCGCCCCGAAATCGCCGAAGACCGCGGCCGCCAGCCGGTTCCAGCCGATCACGTCCTGACGCCGCCCCACCAGGTACGCCGGCACCCCGTCCATCGCGTCCATCAGGGTCCGCAGCTCCGGCCGGACGTGCTCCGCCCGGTGCTGCCTGGCGCGCTGCCTGCGGGGCCTGGGGCGGGCCAGGTGGGTCAGATGGGCCGTCTCCGTGCCGTCCAGGCGCAGCGCCCGGGCGATCGCGTCCAGCACCTCCGCGGACACGTTCTGCCCGTGCCCCTGTTCGAGCCGCGTGTAGTACGCCGCCGAGACCCCCGCCAGCTGCGCCAGCTCCTCGCGGCGGAGCCCGGGGACCCGGCGGTGGCGCCCGTATTCCGGCAGGCCCACGTCCCCGGGGCGCAGCCGCGCACGGCGGGAGCGGAGGAACTCACCCAGTTCGGCACGCTGATCAAGCTGGTCCATGCCGCCAGTATCGCCGGGCGGCCCGCGCGACGGGGGTCCTGTTCCTGACCCCGCCAGGGGTAGGACCGCCAGTCCTAGGCAGGACAGGGGGCTGGGTGCCGGGCGCCCGGTCCGGCATCGTTCGTCGCACCGCAGATCTTTTCAGCAGCGTTCGAGGAGTCCTCCCCATGTCCGTCACCCAGGTCGCCGCCTACGCCGCTCCCGCCGCGAAGGCCCCGCTGGAACGCACCACCGTCCCGCGCCGCCCCGTCGGCGAGCACGACGTCCTCATCGAGATCAAGTACGCCGGCATCTGCCACTCCGACATCCACCAGGTCCGCGACGGCTGGGGCGAGGGCGCCTACCCCATGGTCCCGGGCCACGAGATCGCCGGTGTCGTCGCCGAAGTCGGCACGGGCGTCACGAAGTTCGCGGTCGGCGACCACGTTGGCGTCGGCTGCTTCGTCGACTCCTGCCGCGAGTGCGAGTACTGTCTGCGCGGCCAGGAGCAGTACTGCTCCCGGGGCATGACCCAGACGTACAACGACCGCGACAAGGAGGGCGAGCCGACGTACGGCGGCTACTCCACACACCTCGTCGTCGACGAGAACTACACCGTCCGCATCCCCGACGGCCTGTCCCTCGACGTCGCCGCGCCGCTGCTGTGCGCGGGGATCACCCTCTACTCCCCGCTGAAGCACTGGCAGGCCGGCCCCGGCAAGAAGGTCGCGATCGTCGGTCTGGGCGGCCTCGGCCACATGGGCGTGAAGATCGCGGCCGCCCTCGGCGCGGAGGTCACCGTCCTCTCGCAGTCCCTGCGCAAGCATGAGGACGGCCTGCGGCTGGGCGCCTCGCACTACTACGCCACGAGCGACGAGACCACCTTCGAGAAGCTGGCCGGCGCCTTCGACCTGGTCATCTCGACGGTCTCGGCCCCGCTCGGCCTGGACGCGTACCTCGGCCTGCTCAAGGTCGACGGCGCGCTCGTGAACGTGGGCGCTCCGGAGGAGCCGGTCGAGCTGAACCTGTTCTCCGTCATCGGCGGCCGCAAGACCCTCGCCGGTTCGATGATCGGCGGGATAGCCGAGACGCAGGAGATGCTGGACTTCTGCGCCGAGCACGGACTGGGCTCGGAGATCGAGCTGATCCGCGCCGACGAGATCAACGACGCGTACGAGCGGGTACTGGCGAGCGACGTCCGCTACCGCTTCGTGATCGACGCGTCGACGATCTGACCCGCCCGCCGGAGCGAGGCGGCCACCCCGGGCGGTCGCCCGCACGGCGCTTCCGCCTCCTCCGGGACGGGCATCAGGGGTAGGAGACCCAGGGAGTCCTCATTGACACCTCGCCAGGGCCGCCCGTCACAGTCACGACCGCATAGGCTTGCAGCCGTCGACGAGACAGGTCAGGGAAGTGTCCCTGGTGGTAACAGATCCTCTGGACGGTGCCGTCGGGAAGCAGGAGATGGCCGCCGCAGTAGACCAGACCACTGTCGACTCCGCCGGCGTTCTTGATGCCGATGTAAGAACTGAGACCAGTGGCTGCCGTCGCGTTCGGAACTATGTGTTCGTCGTTCGCGAATATCGCGAGGGCCCAGGTCCGGTCGGCGCTGTTTGTTTTCAGACACAGATGCATCCGCACTCGGAGCGGCTGGTGGGTCGTGGGGTCCTGGGCATCGACGTGCTCGTACGGGCTGCACGCCCCATGCGTCCTCGCAGCGGGGGCCGCAGTCGCAGGAACCGCATTCGTCATGGTGGGAACCGAGAGGGCGGCCGCCGCGAGCAGACATGCCAGTCGTCTGCGCATCGCAAAATCTCCTTCCGCGTGCCGTGAAGAGTCGCTCGGCAGCGGCCAGGAAGGCAATGAGCGTTGTGGGTCCGGTGTCCACACAGAGAGGCAGTACGAGCAGGCCACTGCATCCGACGCCGGGTTCTTCTCCGACCGTACGCCGAAGGGCGGGCGGTCGCACGTCATGCCGAACCCGGCTCCGGCCTGATTCCGGGCGGCAACTCGTCCAGGCGATGTGCCGCCGCCCGCGAAGATCCCGCGGCAGCGCCGGCCCGGCAGGTCCGTGGGCCTGCCGGAGCCGGGTCAGCCGTTGGGGTGCCGGGACGGCGAGTGGGGCGGGGGGCTCACTCCCCGGGCGCCGCGGGCGCCTTGGCCACGCCGATCGGGCAGGAGACCCCCGTGCCGCCGATGCCGCAGTAGCCGTCCGGGTTCTTGTCCAGGTACTGCTGGTGATACGGCTCCGCGGGCCAGAAGGGGCGCTCCGTGGCCGGGAGGACCGCCGTCGTGATGTCGCCGTAGCCCGAGGACGTCAGGACCTGCTGGTACGCGGAGCGGGAGGCCTCGGCCTCGGCCTGGTGGGCCGCGGAGTGGGTGTAGACCGCCGAGCGGTACTGGGTGCCGACGTCGTTGCCCTGGCGGAAGCCCTGGGTCGGGTCGTGGGACTCCCAGAACAGCTTCAGGAGGGTGGCGTAGGAGACCTGCGCCGGGTCGAACACCACGCGGACGACCTCGGTGTGGCCGGTCAGGCCCGAGCACACCTCCTCGTACGTCGGGTTCTCGGTGAAGCCGCCCTGGTAGCCGGCCAGCGTGGTCCACACCCCCGGGGTCTGCCAGAACTTGCGCTCCGCGCCCCAGAAGCAGCCCAGGCCGAAGTCGGCCACCTCCAGGCCGGCCGGGTACGGGCCGGCGAGCGGGTTGCCGAGGACCGTGTGCCGGTCCGGGAGCGAGAACTGCGGGGTCGCGCGGCCCTGGAGGGCCTCCTCGCGGGTGGGGAGCTCGGGCGTGCGGCGGTACGAGAACATGGATTCCCTCCTAGTGGTTCTCCCTCAACGGACGGGGGCGGGCCGGGATTCCCCGCCCGCCCGCCCCCACCCGGGACGTCACCGCAGCGTCATATTTGCGTCACTGCCCGCTCAGCCGCTCAGGACTCCAGCTCGGTCACCCGGACCGCCCAGTTGCGGGCGTGCAGGTACCGGCCCTGCGGGGAGCCCGCGTAGATCCAGGGCAGGGCGCCGATGTGGCCGTCGATCATGCGGAACTGCTCCACCGCCTCGGCGTCCCGGTCCAGCCAGAACAGCAGCCACGCCAGGACGTGCCGCAGGCGGACCGCCCGCCGGTCGGCCGGGTCGGCCGCCGCCAGGTCCACGAGCGCGGCGTCCACCGCGGCGGCGACCTCCGGCTCCTTGAAGAAGGTCTCCGGCCGCAGGTCCTCGTCCCAGGACTCCTGCTCCACGAACGCGATCAGGGGGAGCAGGGACAGCAGCTCGCCCGGTGCACCACCGGCCGCCGCCCGGCGGGCGAAGTCCATGGCCAGCTCGTGCGAACCACGCCACTTGGCCGACCAGTACTGCTGCGCCGAGGTGTGCGCCGACAGGTGCTTCGGATCGCGCGCGACCACCTCCGACCACAGCTTCTCGTACTGCTCGTGCGGGTAGCCGAGGCCGTAGCCGATGGGCAGCTCCACCACGTACGGGACCGGGTCGGCCGGGTCGGCGAGGCGCTGGGCCTCCAGCACCGCCGTGCGCGCCTTGAGCAGCAGCTCGTGGAAGAGCCGGAACTGTTCCTGGGTCGTACGGCTGCCCGCCTGGCTGCCGCGGACGTTCCAGGCCACCTGCACCGCGGTGTCCGCGTCGACCAGCGCCGCGGTGGGATCCGCCGGGCGGGCCGCATGCCAGGCCAGCAGCCAGGCGTCGTCCTGCGCCGCGAGCTCCGAGAGCGCGCGCACACGCTGCCAGCGCTCCTCCCAGTCGCTCCCGGCCTCCTCGATGTACGCGGCGCCCGCCTCCCAGTCGCCGGACCGGACGGCGGCCCCGGCCGCGGTCCGTCCGGCGGGTACGGGCTGCGCGTTCTCGGTGTCGAGGTCCGCCTCGGCGACGAAGCCGAGCGCGACGACCGCGGCCGCCTCGCGGGCCTTCTTCTCGGCGGCGGCCTCCGCCGCCTGGTCCGGGGCGCCGGGCGCCTGGCCCTGCGGGGTGGCCGGGGCCTTCTTCGTCCTGGTCCGGCCGGAGAAGTACTGGTACGCGCCGCCGACGATCAGCAGCAGGACGATGGTGATCAGTTTGTCGGTCACGGGGCGAGCACCAGCTTTCGCAGCGGTTCGGTGTCGGGGCGGTCGGCGACGGCCGCGTCGAGGGCGGGGGCCAGCTCCTCGGCGAAGGCCTCGTGGGGGTAGCGCAGCGACGCCGAGTCGCTCCAGGACAGCTCCCAGCGGGCCCGGCCCTGCTCCGTCAGCTCGATGCCGGCGAGCTGGTTCACGGCGCGGCGCAGCACCGGGCGGGCGAACTCGCGGGCGGTGCGGCCCGTGGCGGCGGCGGCCTCCTCGGACTTCGGGAGGCGGTCGGCGATCCGCCAGAGCACGGCCGGGTCCGCGTCGATCGCGTCCAGCAGTCCGCCGAGGCCGGGTCCCGCGCCCTCGGCGGCGAGGGCCTCGCGGATCTCCTGAGCGCCCTCGCCGACGTACCGGGTCATGCTCTCGTGGACGAGGTCCGGCCAGTCCACCCGGGTGAGCGCGAGTGCCTGCGGGCTCAGGACCGCCTGCTCCAGCGCGGCGAGTGCGACCGGCGGGGAGACGAGCAGCTCAAGCGCGGGGCGGGCCGGCGCGCCGCCGCGGCCGTCGTCGGGCAGGGCCTCGATGCGGGCGACGCGCTCGGCGAGCGCGGGGTGGGAGTCGTACGGGGAGGCGGGCTCGGTGGACAGCTCCCGGCGCAGGCCGTCCAGTTCGGCCGAGCGGGCGTCGAGCAGCTGCCGCAGGCCGCCGAAGACCTGGCCGGGGTGCGGCAGCAGGCCGGCGCGGACGCCGAGGGTGGCGTACGAGTCCATGTAGAAGTCGTGCGCGGGGCCGAGGGCGTTGAGCTCGCGCAGCGCGGAGGCTGCGGAGTCGCGGCCGGCGACGCGGACCGAGGCCATGTCGGCGGCGAGCTCCTGGCGGCGGCTGCCGGAGAGGGTGGCGCGCATGTAGAAGTGCGCGTACGCCGTGTAGACCTGCGCCATGGCCCGGTACATCGCGCCGTGGCCGTCGGTGTCGACCGCCTTGGCCTTCTTGCCCTTGGCGAGCCGCTTCTCGGCGGCCTTCTCCTGCCGGGCACGCTCCTTGGCGACCTTGGTGTCGGCGCGGTCGTGGAAGTGCCCGATGGTGCGGATCAGCTGGGCCCGTCCGCGGGCGATCAGCGGGGTGAGGCGGGTGTCGAGGTTGGCGTAGTGGCCCATCTCGTGGGCGAGTACGGCGCGCAGCTGCATCTCGTCCAGGCCCGCCATGAGGGGCAGGCCGAGGTACAGGCGGCGGGTGCCGGGCAGCAGGCCCAGCAGCCGGGCGTCCTCGCTGACGGCGGCGTTGACCTCGTCGATCAGCAGGATCTCGTCCGGGGCGCGGGTGCCGACCTGCGCGGCGATGTCGCGGACCGTCTGCCAAAGGACGGGTTCCTGCTGCTCGGTGACGGGGACGCCGGGCTGCGGGTCGCCCTTGGGGGTGCGGAGCATGAACATGCCGCGCACGATCGGAACGGCGAGGACCACCGAGCCGATGAGGATCTTGCCGGCCAGGCCGCCCTGCAGCCAGGTGACGGTGGCCCAGTCGGCGGCCGCGAGGACGGCCAGCAGGACGAAGCTGAGCAGGTAGAAGCCTGCGAGAAGGACGAGCGCGCGGACAGCGCGAAGCGAAGCGCCCATGTAGGACGGATCCCCCCAGGGAGATGGTGCGGTGTTTACGCGCACCTTAAGCGGGGGCGACGGGTCTGACGAGGGCCGGGGCACAGGTCCGCCGCGGACCGGGGCGGGGTGCGGGGGTGCGTCCGGCTATGTCCGCCCCCGGTCGGGCCCGCAGCGGGCGCCGGCCAGCGCGAACGGGTGCCGGGCGGGCCTGCGGGGACGGTGCAGCGGCGGCCGCGGGGCAGTGCCGCAGAGGCTGCGGGGGCCGTTCCGGGCGGTCGCGGAACCAGGCCGGGGCGGGACCGGGCGGGCCCCGGTGCCGCCCCGGCGGTGACGTCGGCCCCGGTGGTCGTCCGGGGCCGGGGTGTCAGTGCGGCAGCGTCGCCGGGGAGCCGCCGTTGGCCTCGTAGCCCGCCACCGCGAGGGCGCGGATCACCGCGTACTGCGCCGCCGGGTCCGGGGAGGCCGACCAGGGCAGGGCGCCCACGTAGCCGTCCACGTGGCGGACCTGCTCCATCGCCTCCGCCCAGCGCTGCGTCGGCACCAGGAACGACAGCAGCATGTGCCGTACGTGCGCGAGCACCGGGTCGTCCTGGCGGGCGGTGTGAACCGCGTACAGCGCGCCTTCCACCGCCCGGATCACCACCGCGCCCTGGTGGAAGTTCGTCAGGACCACCTCGGGCACGTGCTCGTACACGGCGAACAGCGGCAGCGCCGCCAGCAGTGAGCCCTGCGGGGCGCGGGCCGCCGCCGCGTGCGCGAAGGTGTCCGCCTTCTCCCGCGAGCCGTGCCACTTCTCGCACCAGTAGTGCAGCGCCGCCAGGTGCGCGCCCATGTGCGCCGGCGCGATGTCGATGACCTTCGCCCAGAGGGCGTCGAACTCCGCCTCCGAATACCCCAGGGCCCGTGCGACCGCCAGCTCCGTGATGTACGGGACGGGATCGCCCGGTGCCAGCAGCGTCGCCTTGCGGCACGCCTCCCGGGCCTCCTCCAGGATGATCCGGTGGTCCGTGGAGCCCACGCCGTCCGAGTGCCGCCACGCCTGCTGCACCAGCAGTTCCGCGTGCACCTGCGCGCCGCCCGGGTCCTCCTCCGCCTCCAGCCGCCACGCCTTCAGCCAGCGCGCGCCGACCCCGGGCTCCGCGACCAGCTCCAGGGCCGCGGCCCCGCCGAAGGCCTGGATCCGCTGCCACCGCAGCTCGCCCTCCTTCGGGGTCCCGGCCAGCAGTTGGGACGCGGCCTGCCACCGGCCCGTGCGCTGCACGGTTTCGAGGGCGTCCATCAGGTCCTCGTCGGGGCCCGGGACGCGGATGTCGAGCTGCTCCTGGCGGGCGAAGCCGTAGTTCTCGGGGTCGGCCGCGTCAGGGCTGCCCGGGGCGACGAGACGAATGCCGGCCCGCCTGCGCCGTATGTACGGGCTCAAGGCGGCCACGACCAGGCCCATCGCGATCAGGAACCACAGAATCTCCATGCTCCCAAGCGAACCAGACGCACCCGCGCAAAGGCCAATGCCGCAGCGGTGGGTGTGCGGTGGGCGCGTCGGCGGCCGGGGCTTAGGCTCTGCCCATGAGCGACGACAGCCACGAGCACCAGAGCTTCGAAACCCGCGCGATCCACGCGGGCAACACGGCGGACCCGCTGACCGGCGCGGTCGTGCCCCCGATCTACCAGGTGTCCACGTACAAGCAGGACGGCGTCGGCGGACTGCGCGGCGGCTACGAGTACAGCCGCAGCGCGAACCCGACGCGGACCGCGCTGGAGGAGAACCTCGCGGCGCTGGAGGGCGGCCGGCGCGGCCTCGCCTTCGCGTCCGGGCTCGCCGCCGAGGACTGCCTGCTGCGTACGCTGCTCGCCCCGGGCGACCACGTGGTCATCCCGAACGACGCGTACGGCGGCACGTTCCGCCTCTTCGCGAAGGTCGTCTCCCGCTGGGGCGTCGAGTGGTCGGTGGCCGACACCTCCGACCCGGCGTCCGTACAGGCGGCCCTGACCCCGAAGACGAAGGTCATCTGGGTCGAGACCCCCTCCAACCCGCTGCTCGGCATCACCGACATCGCCGTCGTCGCCGACATCGCGCGGTCGGCGGGCGCCAAGCTGGTCGTGGACAACACGTTCGCCTCGCCCTACCTCCAGCAGCCGCTCGCGCTCGGCGCCGACGTGGTCGTGCACTCGCTGACCAAGTACATGGGCGGCCACTCCGACGTGGTCGGCGGCGCGCTCGTCACCGCCGACGCTGCGCTCGGCGAGGAACTGGCCTACCACCAGAACGCGATGGGCGCCGTGGCCGGCCCCTTCGACTCCTGGATCGTGCTGCGCGGCATCAAGACGCTGGCCGTCCGCATGGACCGGCACGCGGAGAACGCGGCGAAGGTCGCCGAGATGCTGACCCGCCACCCCAAGGTGCACAAGGTGCTCTACCCGGGCCTGGCCGAGCACCCGGGCCACGAGGTCGCCGCCAAGCAGATGCGCAACTTCGGCGGAATGATCTCCTTCCAGGTCACCGGTGGCGAGGAGGAGGCCGTCGCGGTCTGCGCCCGCACCAAGATCTTCACCCTGGCCGAGTCCCTGGGCGGCGTCGAGTCCCTCATCGAGCACCCGGGCCGCATGACCCACGCCTCGGTGGCCGGCTCGGCCCTGGAGGTCCCGGCGGACCTGGTGCGCCTGTCCGTCGGCATCGAGAACGCCGACGACCTGCTGGCGGACCTGACCCAGGCCCTCGGCTAGGTCCGTCGGGGAGGGGCCGCCGGGCGGTGGCTACCAGCCCTCCAGGGGCGGGGAGACATCGCTCGGCGGGACCTCCCACGGGTGGGCCAGCGAGGCCCACACCGCGAAGGCGACCGCCGCCGCGAACAGCAGGGTCCAGCCGGCCCGGCGCAGGGCCCGCCGACGGCGCAGCAGCCGGTCCCCGCGGGCCGCGGCACTGGCGGCCAGCCCCGCCGGGACCACCGGGTGCGGGCCCTCCAGCAGCCGTCTGACCTGGGCTTCCTTACGGTCGGGGACGCTCATGCGGCCTCCTGGGAGCGCACCTCGGCCACGGCCCGGTTGCACAGCACCCGCACCCGCTCGACCGGCAGCCCCAGCTGGGCGGCCGTGACCTCCTCCGCGACGCCCTCGTACACGCGCAGCACCAGCACGAGACGTTCCAGCGGGCCGAGCCGCGCGAGGGGTCCCGTACCTCCGTGGTGGTGCCGGCCGGTGCGGGCGAAGGCGGCGCACAGCTCCTGGCGGGTGTGGTCGTACGGGTCGTCGCCGCGTACCCGGTGCCAGCTCGCGTACGTGCGGGCCAGCGCGTCCGTGAGCAGCCGGCGGGCGGCGGCGGGTCCGGTCTCCGGTTCGGCCGTCAGCAGGACGGCGACGTGCAGGAGCCGCCCCGCCGCGCCCGCGACGAAGGCTTCGAACTCCGCATAGGCGCCCGGCCCGTGGTCGTCCACAGGCCACATAGTGCGGGCAGCGGGACCGCCCCGGTCAAGAGGTCGGACGGCCCCGGCTCACGCCCGGTCTCAGGAGGCGGGGCCCGCTTCCGAGACGGCGCCCATCAGCTCCGACAGCGAGCCGTTGAAACGGGTCAGCAGCCCGGTGAAGGACTCGCGCTCGCCCTCGCTCCAGCCCTCGGTCACCCGGGCCATCAGCTCGCGACGCGAGGAGCGGACCTCTTCGAGCCGGGCGAGGCCGCGCGGGGAGAGCGCGAGGACCACGGCCCGCCCGTCCTCGGGGTGCGAGGTGCGCTTGACCAGGCCGCTGTCGACGAGCGGGGCGACCTGGCGGGTGACGGTGGAGGAGTCGATGCCCATGCCGCCGGCGAGCGCCTTGACTCCCATCGGGCCTTCCAGGTCGAGCCGGTTGAGCAGCAGGTACGCGGCGCGGTCCATCGAGTTGCGGGCCTGGCCGACCCCGCCCAGGCGGGTCTGCTCGGCGCGGCGGGCGAAGACGGCCACCTGGTGCTGGAGCGCGTCGAGGAGACCGGCTTCGGCGGGCGCCTCGCCCGCCGTGGGCAGGTCGGAATTGGCCGGGGTGGAGGGCATGGCCGTGAGCTCTCTTCACGTGGGTCCGACAAGGATGGGGGACAGAGTACGCGGCCGTGGGGCGGCCCGTACGCCTCGTACGAGAACTGGTACGGGCGGTATCGCCCAAGCCCCCCGGCCCGTCCCGGATGGCGGGATTTCGCCCCCGGCGGCCGCTGTTCGCCGAACCTCGGGCAGGCTCGGGCCTCTGGCGTGTGCCCGGTGCGGACTGTGCTGTTCCGCGGCCCGGAGCCGTGATCCGCGAGGGCTGCGAGACTGGCGGCATGAACTACCGCGTGCCCGTGCCCGTCCCCCAGGTGATCCTCGACGACGTCCGGGGGGCCCAGAAGATGCTCTCGGGCGTCGCCCGGGTCACGCCGATGGAAGGCAGCCGGTACCTCTCCGCCCTCACCGGCTCCCCGGTCCACTTCAAGTGCGAGAACCTCCAGCGGACCGGCTCCTTCAAGCTGCGCGGGGCGTACGTGCGCATCGCGGGCCTGCGTCCCGAGCAGCGGGCTGCCGGCGTGGTCGCGGCCAGCGCCGGCAACCACGCGCAGGGCGTGGCCCTGGCCTCCTCCCTCCTCGGCGTCCGCGCGACGGTGTTCATGCCGGTCGGGGCGCCGCTGCCGAAGGTGGCCGCGACCCAGGAGTACGGGGCCGAGGTGCGGATGCACGGGCAGGTCGTCGACGAGACCCTGGCGGCGGCCCAGGACTACGCGGACCGCACCGGGGCGGTGTTCATCCACCCGTTCGACCACCGCGACGTCATCGCGGGCCAGGGCACGGTCGGCCTGGAGATCCTGGAGCAGTGCCCGGAGGTGCGGACGATCCTCGTCGGCATCGGCGGCGGCGGCCTCGCGGCGGGCATCGCGGTCGCGGTGAAGGCGCTGCGGCCGGACGTCAAGGTGATCGGGGTCCAGGCGGAGGGTGCGGCCGCCTACCCGCCCTCGCTGAGGGTCGGGCACCCGGTCTCGATCGAGAACCCGGTCACGATGGCCGACGGCATCAAGGTGGGCCGCCCCGGCGACATCCCCTTCCACATCATCGGGGACCTCCTCGACGGCGTCCGCACGGTCTCCGAGGACGCCCTCTCCAGCGCCCTGCTGCTCTGCCTGGAGCGCGCCAAGCTGGTCGTCGAGCCGGCCGGCTGCAGCCCGGTGGCCGCTCTGCTGAGCCGGCCCGAACTGTACGGCGGAGGCAGCCCCGTGGTGGCGGTCCTGTCCGGCGGGAACATCGATCCGCTGCTCCTCCAGCGGATCCTGCGGCACGGCATGGCGGCGGCGGGCCGCTACCTCTCGCTGCGGCTGCGCGTGGCCGACCGGCCGGGGGCGCTGGCCGGGCTCCTGGGGGTGTTGTCAGTGGTGGATGCGAACGTGTTGGACGTGAGCCACGTACGGACCGACCCACGGCTGGGGCTCACCGAGGTGGAGGTGGAGCTGCACCTGGAGACGAAGGGTCCCGAGCACTGCACCGAGGTCGCGCGTGCGCTGCACGCGGCCGGTTACACGGTCATGGGCTGACCGGCGCCGGCCGTACCGCCCTCCGCATCCCCATGGCGGTACGCGATATAACGCGATAGCGTGAGGACTTCGGCGGCGCGGGGATCCCGCGGCCCCGGGGGATCCCCGCGTTCCTCTCGCGATCCCCCGTGCGGCCGCGCGGGCCTTGCCTCGCACCCCTAAGGATTTGCGCAGGAATGTAACGATTCTGCTGGCCTGATTCACAGTGGGAGAACCCCTATGCCAGGCGCCATATACGCCGAAGGCCTGGTCAAGACCTTCGGCGAGGTACGGGCACTGGACGGCGTGGACCTCGATGTCCCCGAAGGCACCGTGCTGGGCCTGCTCGGCCCCAACGGCGCCGGCAAGACCACGACCGTGCGCGTCCTGACCACCCTCCTCAAGCCCGACAGCGGCAAGGCCGTCGTCGCCGGGATCGACGTACTCGAACACCCCAACGAAGTCCGCCGGGCGATCGGCCTCTCCGGCCAGTTCGCCGCCGTCGACGAATACCTGACCGGCCGCGAGAACCTGCAGATGGTCGGCCGGCTGTACCAGATGAGCGGCAGGGCGGCGAAGGCCCGCGCCGCCGAACTGCTGGAGCGGTTCAACCTCGCCGACGCCGCCGACCGCACCGCGAAGACGTACTCCGGCGGCATGCGCAGGCGCCTGGACCTCGCGGCCGCACTCGTCGTCCGCCCGCCCGTCATGTTCATGGACGAGCCGACCACCGGCCTCGACCCGCGCAACCGCCAGCAGCTCTGGGACGTCATCCAGGAGCTCGTGGCCGGCGGCACCACCCTGCTGCTCACCACCCAGTACCTGGAGGAGGCCGACCACCTCGCGCACGACATCTGCGTGGTCGACCACGGCAAGGTCATCGCCCGCGGCACCTCCGACCAGCTCAAGGCCCGGACCGGCGGCGAACGCGTCGAGGTCGTCGTCCACGAGCGCAACCGCATACCCGAAGCCCGCACGGTGCTCGCCGGCTTCGGCAAGGGCGAGACCGCCGTGGAGGAGCACACCCGCAAGCTGACCGTCCCGGTCACCGGCGGCGCCAAGCTCCTCGCCGAGGTCATCCGCGACCTGGACGCCCGCGGCATCGAGATCGACGACATCGGCCTGCGCCGGCCGACCCTCGACGACGTGTTCATCTCCCTCACCGGCCACGCGGCCGCCCTGGCCGAGGAGGAGGGCGGCGAGGCCGCTCCTGCCGAGGCCAAGGGCCGCCGGGCCCACAAGGCGCCGAAGGAGGCGGCGAAGTGACCACCACCTCCCCGACCCCGGAGCTCGCGGCGCCCCGCCCGCGCGGCGGCATAGTGCAGGGCGTCAACGACTCCCTGGTCATCGCCCAGCGGAACCTGATCCGGATGTCCCGGATCCCCGAAATGATCATTTTCGGGGTCATCCAGCCGGTCATGTTCGTCGTGCTCTTCAGCTACGTCTTCGGCGGCTCGATCAGCGTCGACGGCAACACCTCGCCCGCCGCCTACCGCGAGTTCCTGATGGCCGGCATCTTCGCGCAGACCGTCACCTTCGCCACGGCCGGCGCGGGCGCGGGCATCGCGGACGACATGCACAAGGGCCTGATCGACCGCTTCCGCTCGCTGCCCATGGCCCGCGGCGCGGTCCTGACCGGCCGCACCCTCGCCGACCTCGTCCAGACCACCCTCACGCTGGTCGTCCTGGCCCTGGTCGCCCTGCTCGTCGGCTGGCGCACCCACACGAGCGCCGTGGAGGTGCTGAGCGGTTTCACCCTGCTGCTCCTGCTCGGGTACGCGTTCTCCTGGATCGGCGCACTGATAGGCCTGTCGGTGCGCACCCCGGAAGCGGCCACCTCGGGCGGGCTGATCTGGCTCTTCCCGCTGACGTTCATCTCGAACGCCTTCGTCCCCTCCGACAACATGCCGGCCTTCTTGCGGCACATCGCGGAGTGGAACCCCTTCAGCGCCACCGTCCAGGCGTGCCGCGAGCTGTTCGGCAACCTCCCGCCGGGATACGAGGCCCCCGCGGCCTGGCCGATGCAGCACCCGGTGATCGCGTCGGTCCTGTGGTCCGTACTGATCATCACGGTGTTCCGCGGCCTGTCGGTCCGCAAGTACCGCTCGGCGACGGCGTAGGCCCGGACGGACGCGGACACACGGAAGCCCCCGCCGGACAATCCGGCGGGGGCTGCTGCGCGTTCTCGGGTGATCAGCCGGTGAACGGCTTGACGTCGAGGATCTTGACCGTGGCCTTCTTGCCGTTCGGCAGCTCGTACTCGGCGTCCTCGCCGATCTTCTTGCCCATCACGCCGGTGCCCAGCGGGGACTGCGGGGAGTAGGTCTCGAAGTCCGCGGACGCGTACTCGCGCGAGGCGAGCAGGAAGGACATCGTGTCGTCCTCGTCGCCGTCGAAGGCGATGGTGACGACCGTGCCGGGCGCGACCTCGCCGTCGGAGGCGGGTGCGGTGCCGACCTTGGCGTTCTCCAGGAGCTGCGTCAGCTGGCGGACGCGGAGCTCCTGCTTGCCCTGCTCCTCCTTGGCCGCGTGGTAACCGCCGTTCTCACGCAGGTCGCCCTCCTCGCGGGCGGCTGCGATCTTGGTGGCGATCTCCGTGCGTGCGGGACCAGAGAGGTAGTCCAGCTCGGCCTTCAGCTGGTCGTACGCCGCCTGGGTCAGCCAGGTGACGCTCTCGCTCGTCTGGGTCACGGGTGCTCCTCGTCGGTACAGGGGACTACTTAGCCGCCAGCGGCGGGCGAAACCACGAGCCTAACAATTCGGGAAGAAAAGGGGGAGGACACCATGTGTATGAAGTGTGTCATCGGGCCCGTGAGCAGGAAAGAGATCAGTCTGCCGTGGGCGTGGTGCCGGCCTCCTGGCAGCCCACCAGTTCGATCATCGTGGCCCGGCCGGTGGTCTTGAGAGACAGGACCTCGTCCACGCGCCCGGCCTTCTGCCCGAAGGTGAAGTCCGCGCGGCCCACCTCGGCGTGTTCCTTGTTCTGGGAACTCAGGGTGCACACCCCGGTGACCGAGGCGTCCTTGCGCACCTCCAGGTGCACCTTCACCTCGGTGTCCGAGACCACCTGGAACTTGATCACCTCGGCGCTGACGCTCTGGCCGGCGACGTAGTCCCAGCCGATCCAGCCGACCAGGGCCAGCAGCCCGACACCCAGCACCGACCCGGCGATCTTGAGCTTCCGGTCGGCACGCTCGTCCGCTGACCGTCCGTAGCGGCCCTCGGGCAGCCCCTCGCGCACCGCGCTCATTGATCGTTCCTTTCGGAGGGCCGGACTCCAGATTCCCGGGGGCAGCCCCGGAATTTTTCCACCCCCCGATTCGGTCACTATAGGAGGCGTATGCCCTGACGACTCAAAGAGGATCCTGTCTTGACCGAGCAGCTTCGACTGATGGCCGTCCATGCCCACCCCGACGACGAGTCGAGCAAGGGCGCGGCCACCATGGCCAAGTACGTGTCCGAGGGGGTTCCCGTGCTGGTGGTGACCTGCACGGGGGGAGAGCGCGGCTCGATCCTCAACCCCAAGCTCCAGGGCGACAAGTACATCGAGGAGAACATCCACGAGGTCCGCGCCAAGGAGATGGACGAGGCGCGCCAGATCCTCGGCATCGACCAGGAGTGGCTGGGATACGTGGACTCCGGCCTCCCGGAGGGCGACCCGCTGCCCCCGCTGCCCGAGGGCTGCTTCGCCCTGGAGGACGTGGACGAGGCGGCCGGCCGCCTGGTGAAGAAGATCCGCGCCTTCCGGCCGCAGGTCATCACCACGTACGACGAGAACGGCGGCTACCCGCACCCCGACCACATCATGACCCACAAGATCTCGATGGTGGCCTTCGAGGGCGCCGCCGACACCGAGAAGTACCCGGAGGCCGAGTTCGGCCCGGCGTACCAGCCGCAGAAGCTCTACTACAACCAGGGCTTCAACAAGCCGCGCACCATCGCCCTGCACGAGGCGCTGCTCGCGCGCGGCATGGAGTCCCCGTACGGGGAGTGGCTGGAGCGCTGGAAGGAGTTCGCGCGCACCGAGCGGACGCTGACCACGCACGTGCCGTGCGCCGAGTTCTTCGAGATCCGTGACAAGGCGCTCATCGCGCACGCCACGCAGATCGATCCGGACGGCGGCTGGTTCCGCGTCCCGATGGAGATCCAGAAGGAAGTCTGGCCCACGGAGGAGTACGAGCTCGCGAAGTCGCTCGTCGACACTTCCCTCCCCGAGTCCGACCTCTTCGCGGGCATCCGGGAGAATGCGTAGCTATGAGCGCTACGCAGGCAGCACTGACCGAGCTCCTTCCGCTGGCGGGTGACACCTTCGACAAGAACAAGGTGACCCCCGGAATCCTGGGCTTCATCGTGTTCGCAGCCCTCGCCCTGGCGGTGTGGGGCCTGATGAAGTCGATGAGCCGCCACATGGGCAAGGTCGACTTCCAGGAGGCCCCGGAGGCGGGCGCGGCAGCCGCTGCCCCCGCCGCGGACCGGGCTCCGTAGGGAGCCGTCCTGCGGGCGATGCGCCGCCGCCCCTCCCGCTGCGCGGGTGGGGCGGCGGCCGCGCGTGCCCGCGATCGGGCCGTACGGCTCAGGCGGTCACGCGGTCATACGGCCGGCGAGGCCGGTGGCATCGGGACCCCCATGATCTCCCGCGAGTGCAGGTTCGGGACCAGCGCGAGACGCCACGCCTGCCAGCCCTCCGCCGGGTCCACACCGCGCCCCAGCACCACCGCGTAGGTGTCCAGGCTGTCCTCCAGACGCCCGTCCCGCATCGGATGCGGTGACGCGGCCAGCCGGGCCAGCTCCGCCCGGGCCTCCTCCACGCCCGCGCCCGGGAGCGCGTACGGCAGCAGCGTGCAGCGCAGGAAGCGGGCCCAGTCCTCCCCGCGCCGGTCCCCGTACGAGATGAACAGCCGGGCCGCCTCCTCGCACAGGCCCAGCGCCTGCGACGCCCGGCCGTTGCCCGCGTCCACCACCGCCAGTTCCAGGCAGGTCCACGCCTCCCCGTGCGCCAGCCCGATCCGCCGGAAGTCGGCCCGCGCGTCCACCAGCAGCTGCCGCGCGAACCCGGAGTTCTTCAGGTTCCCCGTCTGCGCCGCCCGCTGGTCGCGCGTCACCCGGCCCGAGTGGTGCCGGGCGTGCGCCAGCCCGTACACGTCCCGCATCCGCGAGAACATCGTGCGGGCCCGCTCCAGCTCCCGTACCGCCTGGTCGCGCTCGCCGCCCTCCTCCAGCGCCTGCCCGAGGTAGTACAGCGTCCACGCCTCCCCGCGCGCATCCTCCTGCTCCCGGTGCCGGGCCAGCGCCTCGCGCAGCCCCTCCACCGCCGGGCCCGGATCCCCGTCCACCACCCGGGCCCGGCCCAGCTGCGTCATCGCCCAGGCCTGGCCGCGCTCGTCCCGCGTGCGCCCGTACAGGTCGAGGGCGAGCTTCAGCTCCGCCTCCGCCCGCGCCACGTCACCGAGCCGCAGGTACACCTGCCCCAGCTGGAAGTGCGCCCACGCCTCGCCGTGCACGCTCTCGCTCTCCCGGTGCAGGGCCAGCGACTGCTCCAGCAGCTGCATCGCCTCCGCCAGGTGCGCCCGGTCCCGCTCCACCGCCGCCAGGGCGTGCAGCGCCCACGCCCGGTCGCCGGCCAGCTTGTCCGGCTCCTGCAGCACCAGCGCCTCGCGGATGCGGGCCGCGGCCTCCGGCAGCTGCCCCTGGTGGTGCAGGGTGATCCCGAGCGAGATCAGCGCCATGCCCGCGCCCGCTTCCTGCTGCGCCTCCATGTACTGGTCGACCACCGAGGTCAGCGTGGTCCGGGCCTTGTCCAGCTCGCCGAGCTGGCGCGCCGCGATACCCGTGCGCCACTGCACGGAGCGCACCAGGCGCCCCTGGCCGGGCCGCCCCCCGCGCGCGGCCTCCACCGCCAGCGTCAGCTCGTTGATCTCGCCGAGCCGGTACAGGTCCCCGCGCAGCAGACAGAAGTCGCACAGCGCACCCAGCAGATCCAGCACCGCCTCCTGGTCCACGTCCTGCGAGTGCCGCAGCGCGGCCGTGATGAAGCTCGACTCGTCGTCCAGCCAGCGCAGCGCCGCGTCCAGGGAGGCGAAGCCGTGCCCGCCGAAGTGGTTCGCCCGGGTCGACATCTTCCCGTCGACCATCCGGATCACCGAGTCGGCGAGCTGCGCGTAGTTCCGGATCAGCCGGCCGTGCGCCGCCGCGGACTCGGCCCGGTCCTCGTCGGCCGCGAGGCGCGCCGCCGCGTACGAACGCACCGCGTCGTGCATCCGGAACCGCTCCCCGCGCACGTGGTCCAGCAGGCCCGCCCGCGCCAGCTCGCGCAGCAGCCGCCCGGCCTCCGCCTGGCCCGCGTCGATCAGCGCCGCCGCGGCCGACGGGCCGAGCGAGGCCCGGCCGGCCAGCGTGAGCCGCCGCAGCAGCCGGCGCTGCTCCTCGGGCAGGCGGTCGTAGGCCAGGCCTAGGGCGCCCTCCAGCGCCTCGGTACCGGCGGAATCGCCGGTACCGCCGGGGTCCTGCGGCGCGGCGGCGCCGAGCGGGGCCAGAACGCGCAGGGCCAGCGGGAGCCCTCCGCCGAGCGCGAGCAGCCCCCGCAGGGCCTCCTCCTCGTACGGGGGCCCGCCGGCCGCCCCGGCCCCGGCGCGCACCAGCTCCGCGCCCTCCGCCTCCGCCATCCGCTCCACCGGCAGTTGGTGCACCCAGGCCGCCAGGTCCGGCAGCTCCAGCGGCTCCCGCGCCGTCACCAGCACCAGGCTCTCCGACCGCTCCGGCACCAGCATCCGGACCTGCGCCGCATCCACCGCGTCGTCCAGCAGCACCGTCACCGGCAGTCCCTGGAGGTGCTGGTGGTACAGCTCGCCGAGGCGCCGTACCTGCTGCTCTGCCGAGGACCCCTCGCGGAACAGCAGCTGCTCGCGCGGTGCGCCCAGGCGGTTCAGCAGATGCAGCAGCGCCTCCCGGATCGGCAGCGGTGCCTCCCCGCTGAGCGATCCGCCCCGCAGGTCCACCACACAGGCCCCGCGGAACTGGTCGCGCAGCCCGTCCGCCGCCCGCAGGGCCAGGGCCGTGCGGCCCACCCCCGTCTCGCCGTGCAGCACCACGACCACCGGGCGGGTCTCCGTGCTGGCCCGGGCCGCCTGCACCCACTGCGCGATCCGGGTCAGCTCCGCCCGGCGGCCCGCGAACGAGGCCTCGGGCTGCGGGAGATGGCCGAAGGACTGCTCCAGCACGCTGCGCCGCCGGGCCTCCGCGCTGCGGTCGGTCCCGCGCAGCTGGGGGGCGGCGGGCCGGGACGGCTGCCGGGGTACGCGCGCCGCGGCCACCGCGCGCTGCTGCTCCAGGAACGGGCGGATCCCGCGGACCTCCAGGGCCGACAGCCACTGGAGCCTCAACTGCTCCGGCCCGCCCGGCCGGCCGCGCACGCCGGCCCGGCGGTTCGCGGCGGGCAGGTGCAGGGCGGTCACCTTGGCGACCGTGGCCGCCGCCCCGGCGACGGCGGTGACGGCCCCGGCGGTCAGCGCCGTGCCCGCCTCCACGCCGAGCGTCAGGTCGGCCCCGACGGCCGCGGCCGCGGCGACCGCCGTCACGAGCAGTGCCGTCGAGGTGTTCCCGCGCCGGAAGGCCTCACCGAGGGACTCGTCCCCCGCCGCCGCCTCGTCCAGGGCCCGTACATACGCCTCGTACTCGTCGGAGGCGCTCGCCGCGAGCGCGTCCAGCGCCTCCAGGCCGCGCGCCAGCAGCGCCGCCTTGTCGACCGGTTGACCCGTCCCGGCAGCCCGCTGGGCCTCCTCGTCCACGGCCCGCTCCAACAGCCGCTCGGCCTCACCACGATGGCTGTCCCGCATCGGCATCCCCCTCAAGAGAACTCCGGCAACGAGCCCCAAGTGTCCGCCGGGACTGCCGCGAGCGCGAGGGAACTTGAGCTAGATCAGAGGGAGTTGGTCCAAGCTCGGCCGCTCGCGTGCATATATGTACGTTCGGCCTGGTCGGGAGAGGACCAGCTGACGGCCTGATCCGGGTCCGCCCCGGGGTGGCCGGGCTGTGGCGCAGGCAGGTCCCGTTGCCCTCGTGCGCGAGGATGGCTCCATGCCGAACCGCCTCGCGAACGAGACCTCGCCGTACCTGCTCCAGCACGCAGACAACCCCGTCGACTGGTGGCCCTGGTCGCCGGAGGCGTTCGCGGAGGCGCGGGAGCGGGGGGTGCCCGTGATGCTCAGCGTCGGGTACAGCAGCTGCCACTGGTGCCATGTCATGGCGCATGAGTCCTTCGAGGACGAGCTGGCCGCCGCCTACATGAACGAGCACTTCGTCAACATCAAGGTGGACCGCGAGGAGCGCCCGGACATCGACGCCGTCTACATGGAGGCCGTGCAGGCCGCCACCGGGCAGGGCGGCTGGCCCATGACCGTGTTCCTCACCCCCGGTGCCGAGCCCTTCTACTTCGGGACCTACTTCCCGCCCGAGCCCCGACACGGGATGCCCTCCTTCATGCAGGTCCTCGAAGGCGTGCGGACCGCCTGGGCCGGGCGGCCCGAGGAGGTGGCCGAGGTCGCGCAGCGGATCGTACGGGACCTCTCCGGACGGCGGCTGGACTACGGCAAGGCCGGCGCCCCCGGCCCCGAGGAGCTCGCGCAGGCGCTGCTCGGGCTGACCCGGGAGTACGACGCCGTCCGCGGCGGATTCGGCGGGGCGCCGAAGTTCCCGCCGTCCATGGTGCTGGAGTTCCTGCTGCGCCACCACGCGCGCACCGGGGCCGAGGGGGCCCTGCAGATGGCCGCCGACACCTGCGAGGCCATGGCCCGCGGCGGGATCTACGACCAGCTCGGAGGCGGGTTCGCGCGGTACTCCGTGGACCGGGAGTGGGTCGTCCCCCATTTCGAGAAGATGCTCTATGACAACGCGCTGCTGTGCCGGGTCTACGCCCATCTGTGGCGGGCGACCGGCTCGGACCTCGCGCGGCGCGTCGCGTTGGAGACCGCCGACTTCATGGTGCGCGAACTGCGCACCGCCGAGGGCGGTTTCGCCTCCGCGCTCGATGCGGACAGCGAGGATCCGCTGACCGGCGAGCACGTGGAGGGGGCGTACTACGCCTGGACGCCGGCCCGGCTGGCCGAGGTGCTCGGCGAGGAGGACGGGGCGCTGGCCGCCGCGTACTTCGGGGTGACGGACGAGGGCACGTTCGAGCACGGCACGTCCGTGCTCCAGCTGCCGCAGGACGGGCCCGTCGTGGACGCCGCGGTGATCGCCGGCATCCGGCAGCGGCTGCTCGCGGCGCGCGCCGAGCGGCCCGCACCCGGCCGGGACGACAAGGTCGTCGCCGCCTGGAACGGCCTGGCGATCGCCGCGCTCGCCGAGTGCGGGGCGTACTTCGACCGGCCGGACCTGGTCGAGCGGGCCACCGAGGCCGCCGACCTGCTGGTCCGGGTCCACTTCGACGCGGCGGCCGGCCGGGCCCGGCTGGCCAGGACCAGCAAGGACGGGCGCGTCGGGGCGAACGCCGGGGTGCTGGAGGACTACGGCGACGTCGCCGAGGGCTTCCTCGCGCTGGCGTCCGTGACCGGCGAGGGGGTCTGGCTGGAGTTCGCCGGGTTCCTCACCGACCTGGTCCTGGACCGGTTCACCGCCGAGGACGGCTCCCTCTACGACACCGCGCACGACGCCGAGCAGCTCATCCGCCGGCCCCAGGACCCGACCGACACGGCGGCCCCCTCCGGCTGGACGGCCGCCGCCGGCGCGCTCCTCTCGTACGCCGCGCACACCGGCTCGGAGGCGCACCGCACGGCGGCGGAGAAGGCGCTCGGCGTGGTGCACGCGCTGGGGCCGCGCGTCCCGCGCTTCATCGGGCACGGACTCGCGGTCGCCGAGGCGCTGATCGACGGTCCGCGCGAGGTGGCCGTGGTGGGCCATCCGGAGGACCCGGCCTTGGCCGCGCTGCACCGGACCGCCTTGCTGGGGACGGCTCCCGGGGCCGTGGTGGCGGTCGGTCTGCCGCGGGCGGCGGACGGCAGCGGGGGCGAGTTCCCCCTCCTGGCCGAGCGCACACTCGTACGCGACCTTCCGACGGCGTATGTGTGTCGACATTTCGTCTGCGCGCGGCCTACGACGGATCCGGTCGAGCTTGCCGATCAGTTGAGTGCGGTTCATCCCTGAATCAGTCGGAGTACCGTCAATTCCGGTTGCTCATGAGGCAGTTCGGAAACACGGTTTTTATCCTCGGGGGCTCCTGAGTTTCATTTTCGCTGTCTAGTCTCGTGTCTTCGGGAGTCACCGGGGAGTCAGCGAACCGGCGCACTGGGGGGTGCGCCCGAGGGGGGAAGCGGGGGGCAGGCGGGCCGGGGGGCCCGTCCTGGCCCCCGGGGGGTCTGCCGATCGCCGCCGGGCGTTTCGGCATGTCTGTGGGGGACTTTTGTACACCTCTGTCGTCATATCCATGATTTCGTTTGCGCTCTTCTGGATGGCCGCCTTCACGCTGTGGTGGCAGATGCACGCGTGGCGCACGCCCGAGACGCTCGCCTCCACCCGGTTCGACCGCCCCGACGGCGAGGGCCGGCTGTCCTTCTCGCTCCTCCTGCCCGCCCGGCACGAACAGGCGGTCCTCCGGCACACGATCGAGCGGCTGCTCGAATCGAGCCACACGGACTACGAGATCATCGTCATCGTCGGACACGACGACCCGGAGACCGCCGCCGTCGCCGAGGCAGCCGCCGCCCGGGCGCCCGAGCGCGTACGGGTCGTCGTCGACCACCACGAGGCCAAGAACAAACCGAAGGCCCTCAACACCGCCCTCCCGCACTGCCGGGGCGACATCGTCGGGGTCTTCGACGCCGAGGACCAGGTCCACCCCGAGCTGCTCGCCCACGTGGACCACGCCTTCCGCTCCACCGCGGCCGACGTGGTCCAGGGCGGGGTCCAGCTCATCAACTTCCATTCGAGCTGGTACAGCCTGCGCAACTGCCTGGAGTACTTCTTCTGGTTCCGTTCCCGGCTGCACCTGCACGCCGAGAAGGGGTTCATCCCGCTCGGCGGCAACACCGTCTTCGTCCGCACCGACGTGCTCCGCGCGGCCGGCGGCTGGGACCCCGACTGCCTGGCCGAGGACTGCGACCTAGGCGTGCGCCTGTCCTCGGTCGGCAAGAAGGTGGTCGTCGCGTACGACTCCGACATGGTCACGCGCGAGGAGACGCCCGGCTCGCTGATGAGCCTGCTCAAGCAGCGCACCCGCTGGAACCAGGGCTTCCTCCAGGTCTACCGGAAGAAGGACTGGCGGCAGCTGCCCGGCCGCGGCCAGCGCTGGCTGGCCCGCTACACGCTGATGACGCCGTTCATGCAGGCCGCCTCCGGGGTGATCATCCCCGTCAACTTCGCCGTCGCGGTCCTCCTCGACGTGCCCGTCGGCGTCGCGATCATCACCTTCCTGCCGATGATCACGGCGATGGTGACGTTCGTCTTCGAGATCGTCGGCCTGCACGACTTCGGCCGCCAGTACGGTCTGCGGGTCCGTTTCGTGCACTACCTCAAGCTCGTCGTCGGCGGCCCGTTCTACCAGGTCATGCTTGCGGGCGCCGCGATCCGCGCGGTCTGGCGCGAGCAGCGCGGCCGCAACGAGTGGGAGCTGACCCGCCACACCGGCGCCCACCTCGCTCCGATCAGCGCCACCGCCGGCGCCTCCACCGCCGGCGCCTCCACCGCGATCCGAGAGGACGGCCGGCAGTGACCGCCACCGTACCCACGGCCACTGATCCCCAGCCCGGCGCCGCGGCCGCCGCGACCGGCACGGCCACCGCCGAGCCCCGCGTCCCCGCCCGGCGCGGTCCGGGCGGCCCCGTGAGCCGCGGCGGTCTCGGGGTCCGGCCGCCGGCCCCGGCCCACCCCCTCGTCCGCTTCCGTTCCTCCCGCCCCGACCTGCTGCTCTGCGGGGCCGTCCTGCTCGCGATCGTCCTCGTCCAGGGCTGGAACATCACGCACTTCCCGACCCTGAGCGACGACGAGGGCACGTACCTCGCCCAGGCATGGGCCGTCCAGCAGGGCGACGGCCTCGCCCATTACACGTACTGGTACGACCATCCGCCGCTCGGCTGGATACAGATAGCCGGCCTGACATACCTGCCCTCCCTCTTCGTGCCCGACTGGATGACCGTCGCGCCGATGCGGTTCTCGATGCTGGGCGTCAGCGCCGCGTCCTCCGTGCTCATCTACGTCCTCGCGCGCCGGCTCTGGCTCCCGCGCTGGGCGGCCGGACTCGCGATGGCCCTCTTCGGACTGTCCCCGCTCTCCGTCGTGCTCCAGCGGGAGATCTTCCTCGACAACCTCGCCGTGATGTGGATGCTGCTGGCCTTCTGCCTGGCCGCGTCCCCCAGCCGCCACCTGTGGCACCACTTCGGGTCGGGACTCGCGGCCGCCACCGCCGTCCTGACCAAGGAGACGATGCTGGTGGTGCTCCCGGCGCTGCTGGTGACGATGTGGCGCCACAGCCACCGGGACACCCGCAAGTTCGCCGTCACCGGGGCCGTCACCGCCTGCGCGCTCATCGGCCTCTCGTACCCCCTGTACGCGCTGCTCAACAGCGAGCTGCTGCCCGGCGCCGGGCACGTCTCGCTGATCGACGGCATCACCTACCAGATGAGCCGCCCGGGCTCGGGCTTCATCCTCACCCCCGGCTCCGGCTCGAACGGCGTGCTGCGGTCCTGGCTGTACTACGACACCGTCCTGCCGCTCGGCGGGCTGGCCGGCGCACTCCTGCTGCTCGTCACCATCCGCTGGTCGGTGACCGCCCGCGCGCTCGCCGGCCCGGCGCTCGCCGCCGCCATCCTCGCGGCCGTCGCGATGCGGCCCTCCGGCTACCTGCCGGCGATGTACGTGATCCAGGCGCTGCCGTTCCTTGCGCTCGTCCTCGCCGGGGGCGCGGCCAGCGTCACGCACGCCGTGCTGCGCCGCCGCCGTTCGCCCGGGGAACGCCGGTCCCTCACGTACGGGCGCCGGGTGCTGATCGGGGTGCTTGCCGCGGTCGCCGCGGTGTACGTCCTGCCGCGCTGGTACGAGGGCAACCGCACGGCGCTCACGGCCGACGCGAACGCCCCGTACCGGCAGGCCGCGGCCTGGCTCGGCCGGGAGGTCCCCGACCCGGAGCACATCCGGGTCCTGGTCGACGACGCGCTGTGGCTGGACGCCGTCCACCAAGGCTTCGAGCCCGGGCTCGGCGCCATCTGGTTCTACAAGGCCGACCTCGACCCCGCCGTCACCAGGACCCTGCCGCACGGCTGGCGGGACATCGACTACGTGGTCTCCTCGCCCACCGTCCGCCGGGACGCGGTGGACCTGCCCAACGTGAAGGCCGCGCTGGAGCATTCGACCGCGGTGGCCGTCTTCGGCTCCGGCGAGGACCGCATCGAGATCCGCCGGACCGACCGAGTCGACGGGAGCTGATCCGCCATGAGCGAGGACCTGTGGACCCCGCACGCCCCGAGCAATCCGGAATTTTCCATTCCGGCGCTGTCCGTTCCGGAGGGGGTGGTGGCGGGCAGCGTCACCCTCATCATCCCGACCTTCAACGAGGCGGGGAACATCGGCGAGTTGCTGAGCCGGCTCGCCGGCTCGCTCCCCGCCGGCCTGGCCTGCGAGGTCCTGTTCGTGGACGACTCCACGGACGACACCCCCGCCGTCATCGAGAAGGCCGCCCTCGACCTGCCCTTCCCGGTCTCGGTCCTGCACCGCGAGAACCCGGTCGGCGGCCTCGGCGGCGCCGTCGTCGACGGCATCCGGGCCACGGGCGAAGGGCGGCCGGGCACCGACTGGATCGTCGTCATGG
Organism: Streptomyces sp. NPDC097981; assembly: GCF_040302565.1. Classification (NCBI taxonomy): domain Bacteria; kingdom Bacillati; phylum Actinomycetota; class Actinomycetes; order Kitasatosporales; family Streptomycetaceae; genus Streptomyces; species Streptomyces sp. NPDC097981. The sequence continues at coordinate 72,029 of NZ_JBEORW010000011.1, read as the reverse complement.
ACGCCGACCTCCAGCACCCGCCCCACCTCGTGCCCGAGCTCGTCGGCGAGGGCGAGCGCACCGGCGCCGACCTCGTCGTCGCCTCCCGCTACCTGCCCGGCGGCAGCCGGGCCGGACTCGCCGGGAACTACCGCATCGCCGTCTCGCGCGGCGCGACCGGGCTCGCCAAGGGGCTCTTCCCGCGCGCCCTGCGCGGGATCAGCGACCCGATGAGCGGCTTCTTCGCCCTGCGCCGCTCGGCCGTCACCGCGGACGCCCTCAAACCGCTCGGCTACAAGATCCTGCTGGAGCTGGCGGTGCGCTGCCGCCCCGCCAAGGTCGCCGAGATCCCGTTCGTCTTCCAGGACCGCCACTCCGGCGAGTCCAAGTCCGGTGCCCGCGAGGGGATGCGCTTCCTCGCCCATCTCGCCGCGCTGCGCTCCGCGACCCCGCTGGCCCGGATGCTCGGCTTCGGGCTGATCGGGCTCTCCGGATTCGTCCCGAACCTGGCCGCGCTGTGGCTGCTCACGCAGGCCGGAATGCACTACCTGCCGGCCGAGATCGCCGCCAACCAGGCCGGGGTGCTCTGGAACTTCCTCCTCATCGAGACGCTCCTCTTCCGCGACCGGCGGCACCGCCACTGGGCGGACCGGGTCGGCCGCTTCGTGTTGCTGGCCAACGCCGACCTGCTGCTGCGCATCCCGCTGATCGCCCTGTTCGTCGCCAGGTTCGGCATGCAGGTGCTGCCCGCCACCGCCCTCGCCCTGGTCACCACCTTCGTCCTGCGGTTCGCGGCCACCGAGGCCCTCGTCTACCTGCCGCGCAAGGCCCGTACCGCACGTCCCACCAGGAGCTGAGCCGCACAGAAGGGAACTTGTCCATGCCAGCGAACTTCCGGCGGAGGGCCGGGCGCCGCACCGCCCTGGCCGCCGTCGGGGCGATGACCGCGGGCCTGCTGCTCACCGCGCCGCAGCAGGCCACGGCCGGACCGCCCAATCTGCTCACCAACCCCGGTTTCGAGACCGCCGGAGCACCCGGCGACGACATGCCGTCCTGCTGGGAGAAGTCCGGCTGGGGCGACAACGACTTCACCTTCGCCACCGTCGCCGACGCGCACAGCGGCACCAAGGCCATGAAGGTCTCTCTCACCCGCCGCGTCAGCGGCGACCGCAAGGCGCTCGTCGCCGAGAACACGGCCTGCGCCCCGACCGTCGTGCCGGGAAAGCAGTACGACCTGTCCGCCTGGTACAAGTCGAACACCCCGGACGTGTCGGTGACGGTGTTCCGCCACGACACCACCGCGGGCTGGCAGTACTGGACCGACCTGCAGAATCCGCCGGTCAGCGCCGGATGGGCGCGCACGGAGGTCCGTACGCCCGCCGTCCCGCCCGGCACCGACAAGATCACGTGGGGGCTCTCGGTCTACGGGGTGGGCACGCTCACCACTGACGACTACGCGCTGGAGGAGGTGGGCGCGGTCCCGCCGCAGCCCGGGTGCACGGGCACGGCGGAGGAGTGCGCCAAGGGCCGGTGGGAGGTGATCCCGGCCAAGAACCCGGTGCGCTCGATGCACGCCGTCGTGCTGAAGAACGGCAAGGTGCTGCTGATCGCGGGCTCGGGCAACGACATCTCCCAGTTCAACGCCGGTACGTTCACCTCGGCCGTGTACGACCCGGCGAACGGGTCCTTCAAGACGATCCCGACGCCGGTGGACATGTTCTGCTCGGGGCACGTGCAGCTGTCGGACGGCCGGGTGCTCGTGATGAGCGGCAACAAGGGCTATCCGTCGGCCGACGGGAAGATCGGCTACCAGGGCCTGAAGGACAGCTACGTCTTCGACCCGGCGACCGAGGCGTACACGAAGACCAACGACCTGAACGGCGGGCACTGGTACCCGTCGGCAACCGTCCTCGGCAACGGCGACGTGATCTCCTTCGGCGGCCTGAAGGAGGACTCGACGGGCAACGTGACCGCGGAGAGGTTCTCGGCGGCGCAGAACAAGTGGCTGCCGATGAACGAGGTCAACCAGACCTGGTCCTACTGGGGCCTGTACCCGTCGATGATCCTCATGCAGGACGGCAGGCTCTTCTACTCCGGCAGCCACACCTTCGGCAACGGCACGCAGGGCAGCGGCGCGTCGGTCTACGACTACAACGCCAACACGATCACGGACGTGCCCGGGCTGCGCAAGAAGGACGAGCGTGACGAGTCGGCGAGCGTGCTGCTGCCGCCCGCGCAGGACCAGCGGGTCCTGACGGTCGGCGGCGGCAACAACGAGTCCAACCCGGCGGCGAACCGGCTGACCGACCTCATCGACCTGAAGGCGGCGAACCCCGCGTACACCGCCGGTCCGGACCTGCCGCAGGGCCTGGTCGACGTGGGCGGGGTCAAGCGGGCGCAGACCGGGGCCGAGGGCAAGATGTACGTGTCCGCGGTGCTGCTGCCGGACGGCAAGGTGCTGGAGACCGGCGGCGGCCTGCACGACCGGGCCGACCCGGTGTACGAGGCCTCGTTCTTCGACCCGGTGACCAACACCTACAAGGCCGGGCTGCCGGCCGACCCGATCCCGCGGACCTACCACTCGGGTGCGTTCCTGCTGCCCGACGGGCGGGTCATGACGGTCGGCGACAACCCGGGCAACGGCACGTACAACAACAACGTGTCGATCTACACCCCGCCGTACCTGTTCAAGGGCGCACGCCCGAGGCTCACCTCGGTGATCGACACGCAGTGGGTGTACGGGGACACGCAGCGGATCACCGTCGACCGGCCGATCGCCAAGGCGGAGCTGATCCGTCCGGCGGCGGTCACGCACTCCTCGGACCCCAACCAGCGGTTCGTGGACCTGCCGATGACGGTGGTGAACGGGACCACCGTCGACCTGAACGTCACCAGCAACCCGAACCTGGCGCCGCCGGGCTGGTACATGCTCTTCGGGGTCGACGCGAACGGCATCCCGTCGGTGGCGACCTGGGTGCACCTGGGCGGCCCGTCGGCGCTGGCGGCCACGGCGGAGGCCCCCTCTCCGCACGTCCACGACTTCGCGGACGCGCCGCAGGCGGCCCCGAAGCAGAACCCCGGGAAGCGGGAATCGGTGCCCGTCGCCCCGACCGTGGCCGGCTGCGACCGCCACTACGGCACGGTCAGCCAGTGCGTCCCGACGAACTTCCCGGCGGAGGTGAAGGAGACGACGAAGGCCCGCTGCGACTGGCTGGCCTCCCACCAGTACCCGAAGCGCATGAAGGTCAACGGCAGCGACCCCCTGCGTCTGGACCCGGACGGCGACGGCTACGCCTGCACCTGACGCCCGCAACGACGGAGCCCCGCCGCCCACGGCGACGGGGCTCCGCTGCGCTCCGCGGTTCCCGGCCTAGTGCTGGTAGGCGGCGAGCGAGATGCCGACGTAGTGGGCCACGAAGGCGGCCAGCGTCAGCGAGTGGAAGACCTCGTGGAAACCGAAGAAGCGGGGGGACGGGTTCGGCCGCTTCATGCCGTAGATCACGCCGCCCACGCTGTAGAGCAGTCCGCCGGCGATCACCAGGACCAGGACGGCGATGCCGCCCGTGCGCAGGAAGTCGGGCAGGAAGAAGACCGCCGCCCAGCCCATCGCTATGTAGCACGGGGTGTAGAGCCAGCGCGGGGCACCGACCCAGAAGACGCGGAAGGCGATTCCGGCGGCGGCCGCGATCCAGACCGCCCACAGAAGCGTCCGTCCGGTGGAGGGCGGGAGCAGGAGCACGGTCAGCGGGGTATACGTCCCTGCGATGATCAGAAAAATGTTGGCGTGGTCGAGCCGCCGCAGGATGGCCTCGCCTCGCGGGCCCCAGGTGCCGCGGTGGTAGACCGCGCTGACGCCGAACAGCAGGCAGGCCGTGAGGATGTACACCCCGCACGCGACCCGGGCCCGGGTCGACTCGGTGAAGGCCATCAGCGCCAGCCCCGCGATGATCACGGCGGGGAACATCCCGGTGTGCAGCCAGCCGCGCATCAGCGGCTTGGCCTCCGGTGCGGCCGGAGCGGCGGCGGCGTCAGAAGTCATGGCCGCCATGCTACCTACGGGTCCGTAGGTTTCCGTCAGTGTGCTTTACGGAAGATTGACGGGAGTGGCGATGCTCACGTGAGAGGCCCTCTGGACATATGCGCACATGCACCGGATGATCAGATGAGTGCGGTCGGCACCGGATGAGCGGAGCGCGAAGCATCCGGGTCGCAGCCCCCACGGGGCAAACACCAAACACACCCCTCAACAAGGAGCAATCGTGGCGCGCGACAACGCGGCTCCCACTTCCGGTTCGACCCTCCCCACCCAGCACGCAGAGCTGATCGCCTGGGTGGACGAGATCGCAGCGATCACCGGCCCTGACCGGGTCGTCTGGTGCGACGGCTCCGAGGCCGAGTACGAGCGCCTGTGCGAGGAGCTCGTCGCCAAGGGCACGTTCAAGAAGCTCGACGAGGGCAAGCGCCCCAACTCGTACTACGCCGCCTCCGACCCGTCCGACGTCGCGCGCGTCGAGGACCGGACCTTCATCTGCTCCGAGAAGGAGGAGGACGCGGGCCCGACCAACCACTGGAAGGCCCCGGCGGAGATGAAGGAGATCTTCGCGGGAGAGAAGGGCATCTTCCGCGGCTCCATGAAGGGCCGGACGATGTACGTCGTCCCCTTCTGCATGGGTCCCCTCGGCTCCGAGCTCTCCGCGATCGGCGTCGAGATCACCGACTCCGCCTACGTCGCCGTCGCCATGCGCACCATGACCCGCATGGGCAAGCCCGTCCTCGACGAGCTGGGCACCGACGGGTTCTTCGTCAAGGCCGTCCACACCCTCGGCGCTCCGCTCGCCGAGGGCCAGGACGACGTGCCGTGGCCGTGCAACACCACCAAGTACATCTCGCACTTCCCGGAGAGCCGCGAGATCTGGTCGTACGGCTCGGGCTACGGCGGCAACGCCCTGCTCGGCAAGAAGTGCTACGCCCTGCGCATCGCCTCCGTCATGGCCCGCGACGAGGGCTGGCTCGCCGAACACATGCTGATCCTCAAGCTCACCCCGCCGCAGGGTGAGGCGAAGTACGTCGCCGCCGCGTTCCCGAGCGCCTGCGGCAAGACGAACCTGGCCATGCTGGAGCCCACGATCCCCGGCTGGACGGTCGAGACCATCGGCGACGACATCGCCTGGATGCGCTTCGGTGCGGACGGTCGCCTGTACGCGATCAACCCCGAGGCCGGCTTCTTCGGCGTCGCGCCCGGCACCGGCGAGCACACCAACGCCAACGCCATGAAGACGATGTACGCGAACACCGTCTTCACCAACGTCGCGCTCACGCCCGACGGCGGCGACGTCTGGTGGGAGGGCATGACCGAGGAGGCGCCCGCCCACCTCATCGACTGGAAGGGCAACGCCTGGACCCCGGAGTCCGAGACCCCGGCCGCCCACCCCAACGCCCGCTTCGCCGTCCCGGCCTCCCAGTGCCCGACGATCGCTCCCGAGTGGGAGGACCCCAAGGGCGTCCCGATCTCGGCGATCCTCTTCGGCGGCCGCCGCGCCTCCGCCGTCCCGCTGGTCACCGAGTCCTTCGACTGGAACCACGGCGTCTTCATCGGCTCGAACATCGCCTCCGAGAAGACCGCCGCCGCCGAGGGCAAGGTCGGCGAGCTGCGCCGGGACCCGTTCGCCATGCTGCCGTTCTGCGGCTACAACATGGGCGACTACATGGCCCACTGGATCAAGGTCGGCGCGTCCGCGGACGCCGCGAAGCTCCCCAAGATCTACTACGTGAACTGGTTCCGCAAGAACGACGCGGGCAAGTTCGTGTGGCCGGGCTTCGGCGAGAACAGCCGCGTCCTGAAGTGGATCGTCGAGCGCCTCGACGGCACCGCCGAGGGCGTCGAGACCCCCATCGGCATCCTGCCGACCGTGGCCTCCCTGGACACCGACGGCCTGGACATCCCGGCCGAGGACCTGGGCTTCCTCCTCACCGTCGACAAGGAGGTCTGGCGCGAGGAGGCCGCCCTGGTCCCCGAGCACCTGAACACCTACGGCGACCACACTCCCAAGGAGCTGTGGGACCAGTACCACGCGCTCGTCGAGCGCCTGGGCTGAGCCAGGCCGCGCCCTGAAGAAGGGCCAATGAACGTGGGAGCCCCCGACCAAGCGGCGCCCACCGCTGTGGGAGCCCCCGACCAAGCGGTTCCCACCGCAGCACCGGCCGGAAGTCATACCTGTCAGGAGTGTTGTCCGCGCTCCTCCAGGTAGGTCGTGTGCGTCTGCTGACGGCGGGCCTCTGCTTCGCGGAGGTCCGCCGTCACGCGTTCCGCCTCCTCGGACAGCAGCGACAGCTGCCGCTCCAGATGGCGTTCCGGCGACTCCCCGCCCGGGGTGAGCCGGGTCCACCAGCGGGTCCGGTTGTACGTGTCCACGCACTCCGGCACGTCCAGCTCGATCGCCCGCGACAGCGCGTGCACCGACTCCGGCTCGCCGGCCAGGACATCGGCCACCCACCCCGGCTCCAGCAGCGCCGCGTACAGCTCCATCAGATCCCCGAGCCGCCCCTCGGCCGGAGCCGGCAGCTCCACCTCGGCCACGTACTCCCGCAGCCGGCCGAACTGCTCCCGTACGCCGTTCAGCTGCTCGGTGGGCCCCTCGGGCTCGGGCGGCTCCGGCCGCTCCGGCGGGGCGGCCAGTGCGCCCACGCCGTACAGCCCGGCCACGACCGCCGGCCAGTATGCGCCCGCGGCCCCGGTGAGGGTCAGGCCCAGCCCGAGCACCCCGCAGGCGCTGCCCGCCAGGTTCTTCTTCGACTCCAGGTAGTGGAGAAAACCCGTGCCGAGCACCTTATTGGTAGCCACGGATCTCCTCGAAGGCCCCGTTCAGTGAACCTCCCCCAGCTACCGCTGGGGGGACCCCCACGCCGGTGGCGTCGAAGAGCCGCCCGCCGGTCAGTTCGGTGATGTGTTTGAGCTCCTTGCGGTCCGAGTCCCCGAACAGCACCGCGAAGACCGGCGTGTGCTTCTGCGCGTCCGGCAGCCGGGCGTAGAAGGAGTCGAAGTCCTTCGCCTTGTCGTCGCTCTGCCCGTCCGTCATCAGCACGATCGAGGTGAACGCGTCCGCGTTGCCCTTCCCCAGGTGCTCGTACGCCGCTTTCAGGCTGCCGTACACCGCCGTGCCCCCGTCCGGCCGGAGCGATTTCACATCACCCCGGATCGCCTCCAGCGCGGGCTCCGCATTTCCCTGCTCGACCACGTGCGTCAGCACCTTCTTCACCTTGTCGCCGAACGGCAGCAGTGTCACCTCCTCGCGGTCCCGGAACCGCTGCCCGGGCCCCGAACCGCCCGTCCCCGTCAGCTCGGTGAGTGCCGACCGCAGGCGCCCGATGCGGTCCTCCTCGGCCATCGACCCCGAGGTGTCCAGCACGTACACCGTGCGCGAGGGCCGGCGCAGCTCGTTCTCGTACGAGGACAGCAGCCCGTCGGCGACCGGCCGGGTGCCAGGGAACGGCAGCTCGCGCCTCTTCTCCGCGCTCAGCCCGGCCGCAGGCGGAACCCCGGCCGTCACCGGCCGGCGCAGCGTCCTCTCGGTGATCGTCTTCTGCACGTCGGCGCCGCTCAGGTAGTCGGTCAGGGCCCGCCCCGACTCGCGGGCCCCGGCCGGCGCCGAGGCCAGCAGGGTCAGCGGGTAGTGGGCGGTGACCACCCCGTCGCGCGGCCGGATCACCGTCAGGTCCGTCTTCGCGTCACGGTTCATGGAGAGCAGCACGGACTCGTAGTTCACCAGCGCGTCCACGTCCCCGCGCTTGGTGTACGCCGAGGCCAGCCAGCCCGAGGAGCCCGAGGTCAGCTTCTGCCCGGCGAAGAACTCCTTCAGCTTGGGCTGGGCCGACTTCACGTCCGCGTCGGTCAGGGCCGCCTGCGCGCCCGACAGCCCGGAGGCCACCGAGATCAGCGCGGAGAAACCGGAGTTGGAACGCACCGGGTCGGTCATCCCGTACGTCAGCTTCCCGGCGGCGACGGCCTCGTGCACCGCCGACCAGGTGACCTCCTCCGGCTTCCAGCCGAGCCGGGCCAGCGCCTGCGGCCGTATCCCGAGCGCGACCGGCGAGGACATCACCGGGGTCTCGCTGCTGAGCTTCCCGGCGGCTTCGGGCCGCAGTCGCAGATAGTCGTTGGAGGACAGCCAGATGGCGTCGTACTTGCCGTCGGCCTTGCCGGAGGAGACCTGGTCGGCCGCGTCCAGGGAGCCGGACCAGGTGAGCTCGACGGTGACCCCGGTGGCGGCCTTCGCCGCCTTCAGCACCGGCTCCATGTCGGTGAGTTCGCTGGACGCGAGCACCCGCAGCTTGCCGTCCTGGTACTTCGACCCGGCGGGCTTCGCGGGCCCGTCGGAGGTGCAGGCGGACGCCCCGAGCAGGGTCGCGGTCAGCGCGACCGCCGCGGCCAGCCGTCTGCGCACCGATGCGGTACGGATGCCGAGGACGCTCATCGGGCCTCGCCTTCCAGGACGCCTGCGGTGCGCGTGCGGGCCAGGTGGGCCGACGCGGCCCGCAGCTCCCCGGTCAGGGACTCGACGGTGGCGGCCATGCTCTCGGTGGCCTGCACCTTGAACGTGTCGATCGTGTCCAGCGTCCGGTAGATCTGGGCGAACGCCGTTCGCAGCGTCTCCGCACCCACCGCCGGGTCGGCGGCGATCCGCTGGATCTCCCCGCTCTGCGTGGCCAGCATCCCGGCGTTGCCCCGGACCAGCTCCTCCGTCGTCGAACGCAACGAGTCGACCTGCTCGATCACCTTGCGCTGGCTGTCGAGGGCCGAGGCCAGCATCACGGCGATCCGCAGCGCGGAGACGGTGGTGGTGGCGGCCCGGTCGACGCCCTTGATCAGCTCGTCGTTGTTGCGCCGGACCACGTCCATCGCCAGATAGCCCTGCGCGCACACCGCCAGCTGGGTCAGCAGGTCCTGGTGCTTCTGCCGGACCGGGAAGAGCAGGTCGGAGCGCATCACGTCGGCCTGCTGCGGGTCGGCGGACCCGGTTTCGGAGATCCGCTGCTCGACGGCCGCGTCGAGGGCCTCGGTGAGCACGACGTACTCCTGGAGCTTGCCCATGGTCTCCCACAGGCGCGCCCTCTCGGTGTGCAGGGCCGCGTTGTCGCGGCGCAGCTCGTCCTGCCCGCCGCGCAGCGCCCCCACGATCTTGTTGAGGGTGGCCTGCGACGAGGCGTACTTGGCCACGTGGTCGCGGAACCTGTTGCCGCCGGGCAGCTTGGCCAGGAGCGCCTTGACCCCCTTGGCGGGCGTGTCCCGCGGGTCGAGGTCCTCGACGGTGCGGCGCAGCTCGACCAGGGAGCCCGCGACCCGGGCCTGGGCGTCGCCGCCCCCGTCCGAGCCGAGGGACCGTACGGCCCGGTCGAGCATCCGGTTGGACTGCTGGGAGGCGCTGCGGATGTCGGCGGCGCCGAGTGCGGAGATCTCGCCGATGCGGCTCGCGAACTCGGGGGAGCGGCTGTCGATGCCGGCGAGGGAGCCGATGTACTCCCCGGCCCGGCGGGCCATCTCGTCGCGCACCCCGTCCTGGAGCGGGACGAGGCCCGAGGCCTGTTCCCGCCTGACGGGGGCGACGGGCTCGGGGGCGGTGAGGACGAGCGGGCTGCTGCCCTCGGGCGGTGTCAGAGTCATGTCCGGTGGTCCCCCTAGCCCTTGGCGCGCGCGGCCAGCGCCATGAGGATCTTGACGGTCGGTGCGCTGACCTGGCGGATGCCGGTCAGCTCGGGGTTGAGGTACGCGGCGTGCGCCGACGTGGCCGCGGTGAAGTTGGGCACGCCGTTCTGCGGCCGGAAGCCGTGCCGGATCGCCAGCTCGCGCAGCTTCGGGTCGGTGGCGAGGAGGGAGCCGAGCTCCTTGGCGTTCTCGCTGATCGGCACGAAGGTGTGCGGGGAGTTGACCGTGGTGTCCGGGTAGAGCACGACCATGTCACCGGGTGCCTGCTTCTGTTGGAGCAGTGCGGCCACCTGGGACTCGTACGCGAGGATGAGCGGTTCGCCGCTGCCGGAGATGAAGGCCCGGAAGGGGTCGTCGGTGCTCGGCTCCAGGGCGCCCTGGACGGAGATCAGCTTCTGCATCAGGGGCGCGGTGCGGTCGATGCCGGCCTGGTCGGAGACCACGTTGTTGCCGTTGGCGACGTTCGAGGTGGCGGCCAGGAAGAGCGCCCCGGAGTTGGACGTCGCGGGATCGGTGGTCTTGATGAACACGGTGCCGGTCAGCTCGGCGAAGGCGGCGGAGCCGGACAGCTGCTGCCAGCTGCGCTTCTCGTCGGCGGCCTTGAGGTAGGGGGTCATGAGGAGGGTCCCCGAGCTCTTGCCGGTCATCTTGGCGAGGCCGTTGTCGGCGAGCACCTTGGCGGCGTTGGAGCGGGCGATGACCACGAGCGGGGAGAAGAAGGGTTTGGTGGTCTGGGCGCCCTTGACGCCGGCGGCGGCCTCGATCTCCGGGGCGGGCTCACTGCTGCCGGGGAAGGCGAAGTCGAACTCCTTGAGGGCGAGCTGGTCCATCGACCAGGAGCCGGAGGTTTCGGTCTTCACGGTGTAGCCCTTGTCGGCAAGGGCTTTGACGACGTCAGGATCACGGAAGTATTCGGACTTCTCGGATCCGATGACGCCTTTCACGGTCTTCGTTGCCGTGCGCGGGGCCGGGTCTCCTCCGAGGACCGCGACGGCAATCACGCCGCCGAGGAGGAGAACCGCCAGGGCGATTCCTAGGATGCGTCTCACGGCTGCAGCGTGCTCGCGGAAGCCCACATTCCGGGCGAGGTTGCATGAACGCCGGGTGTCCAGGCGGTCCCACTTCGAAATGCTGTGTGGATCGGCCGGTGCTGGCAGGCGGGGCGGCAGGCCGGGAGGATCGTGCCATGGGCGTGAGCGCGTTGAAGTGGCAGGGCTGGGTGGTCGGCCTGACGGTCCTGGCCGGCCTGCTGGTGTTCGCCCCGCTGGGTCTGTACGTGTGGGCCAGCGGCGAGCCGGGCGCGGCGCCGCCGCGGCCCGCGGCGCAGGACGTACGGGTCACCGGATGCCGGGTCGACGCCGGGAGCCGGCGCGTGGTCGCGGCGGTGGAGGTGGCGGGGCGCCCCGGGGGCGTCGGCGCGTACCTCGTCACGGTGGAGTTCCGCGAGAAGGCCGATCCGGAGCCGGGCGAGCGGGCGGCCCAGGCGCTGGTGAAGATCCCGGGGGTGGCCCCGGGAGCGACGGAGCGCGGCGAGGCGGTCGGGCCGGTGTGGCCGGTCGCGACCGTGCCGTGGTGCGGTGTCGCGGCCGCGGACTTCACCCCGACCCCGTAACCCGGCCCGATCCGGCCCGGCGGGGTCATGGCGCCCGGTCCGGAGCCTCCGCGGCTCCGGACCGGGGCCGATCAGAGGCTGCCGGCCAGGTTCTGGGAGGCCAGGGCAGCGGCGTGGGCGTCCATGCGCTCGGCGGCGAGGATCGCGACGGTGGTGTCGGCGCGGGACGCGGCGACGACCAGTGCGCGGCCGGCGAGGTCGTGGGCCCGCTGGTGCAGGGCGGCGAGCCCGGCGGCGCCGGTGATGTCGGCGCGCGGTGCACGGGCGGGCTCGGAGCCGCGGAGCCGGGTCACCTGGGCGGCGATCCGGACGGCGGCGCCGTCGAGGCCGAGCTCGTCGGTGACGGCGAGCAGCGCAGCCAGGTGGGCGGCGAGCTGGATGTCCAGCGCTTCGCCGCGGCTGCTCTGCGGGTAGCCGGAGTGGCTGTCGGAGTGGCTGTCGGAGTGGCTGTCGGAGTGGTGGCCGCCCACACGGTGGACGACCGACTTCGTGCGGATCGGCTCGTACATGAGGAGGCCTCCTGCGTGGTCAGGAGACCATCCTACATTGGATCCGTTCTAAAGTTGTGCTCGATCCGGCATCGAGTGCCGTTGCTGCCGTCGTGCCTGCTAGGGCTGGCCGTATCCGTCGAGGAACTTGCCGATCCGGGTCACCGCGTCGGCCAGGTCCTTGGTGTTCGGCAGCGTCACGATCCGGAAGTGGTCGGGCTCGGGCCAGTTGAAGCCCGTGCCGTGGACGACCATGATCTTCTCGGCCCGCAGCAGGTCGAGGACCATCTGGCGGTCGTCCTTGATCTTGTAGACGGCCGGGTCGAGCTTCGGGAAGAGGTACAGCGCACCCTTCGGCTTCACGCAGGTGATGCCCGGGATCTGCGTCAGCAGGTCGTACGCCGTGTCGCGCTGCTCCAGCAGCCGCCCGCCCGGGAGGATCAGGTCGTTGATCGACTGCCGGCCGCCGAGGGCGGTGGCGACGGCGTGCTGCGAGGGCATGTTCGCGCACAGCCGCATGTTGGCCAGGATCGTGAGGCCCTCGATGTACGACGAGGCGTGCTTCTTGGGGCCGCAGACCGCCATCCAGCCGGCCCGGTAGCCGGCGACGCGGTAGTTCTTGGAGAGCCCGTTGAAGGTGAGGGTCAGCAGGTCGGGTGCGATGGCGGCGGTGTTGGTGTGCGTGGCGCCGTCGTAGAGGATCCGGTCGTAGATCTCGTCGGAGCAGACGACCAGGTTGTGGCGGCGGGCGATGTCCGTGAGCCCGCGCAGCATCTCGTCGTCGTAGACGGCGCCGGTCGGGTTGTTCGGGTTGATGATCACGATCGCGCGGGTGCGGTCGGTGACCTTGCGCTCGATGTCGGCGAGGTCCGGCATCCAGTCGGCCTGCTCGTCGCAGCGGTAGTGCACGGCGGTGCCGCCGGCCAGCGAGACGGAGGCGGTCCACAGCGGGTAGTCCGGCGCCGGGACGAGGACCTCGTCGCCGTCGTCGAGCAGCGCCTGCATCGACATCTGGATCAGCTCGGAGACGCCGTTGCCGAGGTAGATGTCCTCGACGTCCAGTTCGATGCCCTTGGTCTGGTAGTGCTGCATGACCGCGCGGCGCGCGGAGAGCAGCCCCTTCGCGTCCCCGTACCCGTGGGCGTTGCCCAGGTTGCGGAGCATGTCCTCAAGGATCTCCGGCGGGCACTCGAAGCCGAAGGCCGCGGGGTTGCCGGTGTTCAGCTTGAGGATGCGATGACCTGCCGCTTCGAGTCGCATGGCCTCTTCGAGCACGGGGCCGCGGATCTCGTAGCAGACATTGGCGAGTTTCGTTGACTGGATCACCTGCATGACGGGAGCTTACGGGCCCGGTGGCCGGTCCGCCGGAGTATTCGGGGCGGGAGTCGGGGGAGGGATATGTCCTGTTTCGTGCGATGGGAGGGTGTCGGTGCGGTCCGCCCTTGGAAACGGCGGCCGCGCGGCGTTCCGGCCTGCGGAATGGGTGGGGTCGGGCGGCGGGGAAGCGGTGGTGTTGCGCTCGTCACGCCCGGGGCGCGGACGGGCCTGAGTGCGGGCCTGTGCGCGGGCCTGAGTACGGCGCCTGAGTACGCGCACTCATGCGCCGCGGTGGCGGTACGGCGCAGGCTTGCCCGAGGGGCCGGAGGGAGAGGCGGGGCAGTGGAATTCGTGGTCGGTGACATGGTGATCAGCACGGCGGGAACGGACGGGGACGACCGGGCGATCGAGTTCCTGGTTGCATCGCGGGGCGGGGAGGACGCCGAGGAGGCGCACTTCGCGATCTACCGCGAGCACGGCCGGGGCTGGGAGGCGGCCCGGCTGGCCATCGACCCGCTGTCGGGCAGTGTCCCGGTCGCGGCGGTGGAGTGGGCGGTGGAGTTCGCCCGCGAGTACCTCTGACGGCCGGGAGCCCTCGGGCGGAGCGGTTGTCAGTGGCCGTCCGTAGTGTCGGGGTGGGCGGAAAAGGGGGCGGGAGTGAAGCAGCTGAAGATCATCGCGGGGGACGCGACCAGCCCGCAGGCCGCTGGGCCGAAGATCATCGCGCATGTCTGCAATGACATCGGCGGCTGGGGCAAGGGGTTCGTGGTGGCGCTCTCGAAGCGCTGGCCCGAGCCCGAGAAGGCGTACCGGTCCTGGCACCGGGGCCGAAGCGGCAACGACTTCGGCCTGGGTGCGGTGCAGCTGGTCCGGGTGAAGCCGGACGTCTGGGTGGCCAACATGGTCGGCCAGCGCGGCATACGCACGGGCAGCGGCGGCCCGCCGATCCGCTATGACGCGGTGGAGCGCTGTCTGGCGGCGCTCGCCGGGCACGCGCTCGAACTGGGCGCCTCGGTCCACATGCCCCGTATCGGCTGCGGCCTGGCCGGCGGCAAGTGGTCCCGCATCGAGCCGCTGGTCACCGAGGCCCTGTGCGCGCGGGACGTGGCCGTGACCGTCTACGACGTCGCCTGAGCGCCCGGCCCGGCCCGGCCGCCGGCCGGTGGTCACCGGGCCGGGGCGCGGCGCTCGGGCGGGCCCGCGGAGGCGGCGTCACGGGGTCGTCAGGGGGTGATGACGACCAGCGGGATCTCGCGGGGGGACGCCGACGTCCGGTAGTCGTCGAAGAGGGGCCAGAGGGCCGTCATCGCCGGCCAGTAGACGTCCCGCTCCGCCGGGCACGCCGTGCGGGCCCTGGCCTGGAACACGGCCGGGCCGACCTGGAGGCGGACCTCCGGGTGGGCGGTCAGTCTCCGGTACCAGGCCGGGTGCTCCGGGGCGCCCCAGCCGGCCGCGAGCACGATGTGGCGGCCCGCGTCCTCGGCGTAGATCAGCGGTGTCCGGGCGGTCCGGCCCGTGGGGCGGTCGACCGTGGTGAGCAGGAGCGTGGGGACCCCGTGCCAGAGGTGGCCGTCGAGTCCGCCCGTCGCCACGTAGTCCCGTACGTGGTCCCGTTCGCGGCCCGGCTTCGGGTCGGTGGGGTGGTTCCAGTCGATGGTGATCGTCTGCATGGCGGTGCCTCCGAGTCAGGCCCCCCGCGAGACTTAACGATCCTTCACCGATTCTGGATGCGGTCGCCCGCCGGCCCCGCGGGGCCGGCGCCCCGCACGTTGTGCATCATGATCGACATCGGTGAAAATGCGCCCATGACCAGGGAAAACACGGGCCGGTTCATCGGCGCGACATTCGGGCTCGCCTTCGTGCAGGTGAATGCGGCCGCCTTGCCTCCGGCCGTCGGCATCCCCGTGAGGGTGCTCGCGGCGCTCGCGTTCGTGGGCCTGTTCCTCGCGCTGCGCCGCGCCTCGGCGTCCCGGCCGGCCAAGGCCGCGGCGAGGGCGGGCTTCGGACGGCGCTACCGGTTCGTGGTGGCCGCCGAGGCGGTCGTCGGACTGGCCGGGATCCTGTTCGTCGACCTCGTGCTGCACACCCCGCATGCCATGGTGGGCTGGATCGCGCTCGTGGTCGGGCTGCACTTCTTCGGGCTCGCGGCCATCTGGCGCATGCCGTCGCTGCACTGGCTCGGCGCCGGTATGTCGGCGTGCGGCGCCGCGGGCCTGGTGCTGGCCGTCTGCGGTTTCCCCCAGGCGGCCGTCGCGGCGGTCGCGGGCGTCGTCCCGGGGGCCATGCTGCTCGGCTCGGTCTGGTGGGACGTCCTCGCCGGCGCGCAGCACCTGCGCGCCGCCACCACCCCTGCCGCAACCGCCCCCACCACCGGTTCCTAGGAACCGACGGCGTGCGGCCCCGGCCCGGGGTGCTGTCCCCGGCCGGGGCCACCAGCAGCTTCCGTGCCGCGCCACCGCCCGGGCTAGGGGAGGAAGCGCTCGATGACCTGCGGCCCCTCCTTCTCGATCAGCTGGCGCGCCTTTTCGAGCCGCTCCGGAGTCGGCTCCATGCCCTGCACCATCACGAGGTCCTCGGGGTCGTACGGCCGTTCCCCGCCGCTGAAGAGCTTGGCCGGCCGCTTGGGCTGCTGGTCCGATTCACTGTCCATCGGTTACCTCCTCGGAATGCCCCCCGGTCCCCTCATCCTCCGGCGGCACCACCATGAACGCACCTCGGCACCCGCGTGCTCACGCGGAGGCGGCCGCCAGCGCCGTCAGCGCGACGATCCCGGCGCAGATGCCCAGGTTGACCGTCCGGTGCTCCCAGAACACGGCGACGAACTCGCGGAGGGTGGCGCTCGGCCAGAAGTACGTGGCCGTCGGAGAACCCAGCACCTGCCCGTTGACCCCGGCCCTGCGGGCCGCCATCGCGGCCCGACAGGCGTGGAAGTTGTTCGTGACGACCACGCAGCGGTAGCCGGGATCCGCCCCGGCCATGATCGTGCGGCTGAACGCGAGGTTCTCCTTCGTCGTGCGGGACCGGTCCTCCAGCCGTATCTGCGCCTCCGGGACGCCCTGCGCGATCAGCCAGCCGGCCATCGCCCGCGCCTCCGAGAGCCTCTCGTCCGTCCCCTGCCCGCCCGAGACCAGCAGCAGCGGCACCCGGCCGCCGCGGGCCACCTGGGCGGCGTGGATCTGCCGGCCCTTCTCCAGCCGGGAGGCCAGCAGCGGGGACACCCGCTCGCCGCAGATGAGGCCGGAGCCCAGCATCACCACGTAGTCGACGTCGCCGCGCACCGTGATCCGCCCGTAGAGGAAGGCATAGGCGAGGAAGCAGAGGAAGATGAAGGAAACGTAGCCGACGAGCATGACCAGGCCCGCCACCATCGTGTCCACGACCCGCGAGCCCCGGCCCGCCACCCCGAGGACCAGCGCGATCAGCGCGAAGATCCCGAGGCCCGCCGCCATGGACAGCAGATTGGTCGGCCTGCGGCCCTCCTTGCGGACCATCGTCAGGCCGTTGCGGATCAGGTAGGCGCCGAGGACGAGCGTGCCGGCCGTCGGCACGGTCAGGACCAGCAGCACCGCGATCGCGTCGAGCGGCGCCGGCAGCCGGGGTATCTGGAACAGCAGGCCGACCGACCCGCACATCAGGGTGAGGCCCAGGAGGACCGCGTTCCGGAAGCGCCGGCGGTCCTCCCGCACACTCACGCAGAAGAGGACGAAAAACAGCGCGGCGGGGACAAAGGCGAACATGCCGCCCATCGTAGGCGGACGCGCCCGAACGCTGGCGTGCACGGCTGCCCGCACACCTCGAAGTGCCGTCCGGCGCAGCGGAGTTGCCCCCGTCGGCGGCCCTGATCAGCGGCCCCGGTACGGGGTCCTGCGGACCGGTCGGCCGGCCAGGGCGTCCGTCCTGCGTCCGTCGCGCATCACGAACCGGCCGTCGATCAGCACGTGCGGGATACCGGCCGGCAGTACGCGCGGGTTCTCGTACGTGGACCCGGCCGCGACCGTGTCCGGATCGAAGAGGACGAGGTCGGCGCGGTGGCCGGTGCGCACCAACCCCCGGTCGGGCAGGCGCAGCCGGGCCGCCGGACGGCCGGCCAGGTGGGCCACGCACTCCTCCAGCGAGAGCACGCCGAGCTCGCGCACGTAGTGGCCGAGGTAGTGCGGGAAGGTGCCGTAGGCCCGCGGATGCGGTTTCGCACCCTGGAGGATGCCGTCGGAGCCGCCGGTGTGGACCCGGTGGCGCATGATCGTCCGGACGTTCTCCTCGTGGCCGACGTGCTGGAGGACCGTCGGCCCCAGCCGGTCCGCCAGCAACAGCCGCCGGGCGGCGTCCCAGTCCCGCAGGCGGGTGCCGACGTACGCCCCGAGCGCGGGATCCGCCGTCCCCGAGATCTCGATCGCCGGCCAGTCGACGGGCACGCCGTGGCAGCCGTCCGACCCGGTCACCTCCAGCGCGTACCGGATCCGCTCGGCCTCGGCGTCGTCGCGCAGACGCGCGAGCACCGCCTCGGGGCCGCCTTCGCCGGCCCAACCGGGCAGCAGCGCCACGAGGGTGGTGCAGCCCGGGGTGTACGGGTAGCTGTCGAGGGTGATGTCGGCCCCGTCGGCGAGCGCCCGGTCGAGCAGCGCGAGCAGCTCGGGTGCCCGGCCCGCGTTCTCGCCGAAGTTCATGGTGGCGTGCGCGAGGTGCAGCGCGCAGCCGGCCTCCCGGGCCAGCCCGATCACCTCGGCGTACGCGTCGAGCGCGCCGCGCCCGTACGAGCGGTGGTGCGGGCAGTAGTAGCCGCCGTATGCGGCCACCACCCGGCACAGCTCGGTCAGTTCGGCGCCGGACGCGTACATGCCGGGGGTGTAGGTGAGCCCGGAGGACATGCCGACCGCGCCCTGCGCGAGGCCCTCGGCGACGAGGGCGCGCATCCGGTCGAGCTCGGCGGGGCCGGCGGGGCGGCCGTCCCAGCCGAGTGCGTACGCGCGGACGGTGCCCTGCGGGACGAGGTACGCGGCGTTGACGGCGATGCCGGTGCGGTCGAGCCGGTCCAGGTAGCCGGCCACGTCCCGCCAGGTGAACTCGACGTCGTCGCCCGGCCCGTTCCAGCCGGTGACGGCCGCCCGCACCCCGGCGAGGGTGCGGTCGTCGACGGGCGCGTACGACAGCCCGTCCTGGCCGAGGACTTCGAGGGTCACGCCCTGGGCGGCCTTGGCACTGTGGTCCGGGTCGCGGATCAGGGCGAGGTCGCTGTGGGCGTGCATGTCGACGAAGCCGGGGGCCAGCGCGAGGCCGTGCGCGTCGACGGTGTGCCGGCCGCCGGACCGGATCCGGCCGATGTCGGCGATCCGGCCCCCGTGGACACCCACGTCGGCGGTGTACGAGGGCCCGCCCGTGCCGTCGACGACGCGGGCCCCGCGGATGACCAGGTCCACCGGCTTCGGCTAGAAGAAGGTGCGGACGTAGTCGGTGACCGTCCCGTCGGCCTCGACGACCGGGATCAGCGGCCACTTCTCGAAGATCGTGCAGGGGTGGGACATGCCGAGCGCCACCCAGTCGCCGACGTTCACGTCGTCGGCCGAGCCGGTCTCCAGCCAGGCGTGCTGGTCGGACAGTTTGACCACGCTGATGCCGGTGGCCGGGCGCTCCTCGCCGGTGAGGGCGTCGCGGACCAGCTCGGCCTCGGGCAGCCCCAGGTCGTAGGCGATGTCGCGCTTGCCGGCGTTGACGAAGGCCTGCGTGGGGGAGGGGCGGGAGACGACCTGGGTCCAGAGCCGGAAGGCGGGGCGCAGTCCGCCCTCCTCCGGGACGCGGTTGAAAGGGGTGAGGCGGGTGTACCAGCCGTGGTCGTGGGAGACGTACGCGCCGGAGCGCAGCAGCCGCAGGGTGGGGCGGGACAGCTCCGGGAGCTCGCCGAACACGTCGGCGACGGCGTCGAACCAGGCGGAGCCGCCGGCGCTGACGACGATCTCCTCCAGGTCGGGGGCGAACCGCCCGTCCCGGTCGAACTCGACGGCGAGGGCGGTCATCCGGCGCAGGTACGCGTGGACGGAGTCCGGATCGGCGCCGGGGACCTCTGCCTCGTACCCGGCGACGCCGACGAGGCGCAGGGTGGCGGCCTCGGCCACGGCGTCGGCGACGGCCCGGCAGTCGTCGTCGGTCCGCGCGCCGGTACGGGCGCCCTCGCCGGCACCGAGCTCGACGACCACGTCGACGACCCGGGACTGCCCCTGCAGCGCCCGGTCCATGAGCCGGACGCCGCGCACGGAATCGACGTAGCAGACGAAGCGGAAGCCGGGGTCGGCGGCGAGCTCGGCGACCACCCAGCGCAGCGCCGCCGGGTCGACGAGCTCGTTGGCGAGGAAGATCCGCCGGATGCCGAAGGCGCGGTAGACGCGGGCCTGGTGGGGGACGGCGGCGGTGATGCCCCAGGCGCCGTGTTCGAGCTGGCGCTGGAAGAGCTGCGGCGCCATGCAGGTCTTGCCGTGCGGGGCGAAGGCCAGGCCGTGGCGGGCGGCGTACGCGCCGAGGGCCGTGAGGTTGTGCTCCAGCGCGTCGGCGTCGAGGGTGAGGACGGGGGTGGTGAACCCGCCGGTGTGGAGGTTCCGCTTCTCGGCGGCCAGCTGCCCGACGGTGAGGGCGGACCGCTCGGCGTCGGGGGGCAGCCCCTTGAACCGGTGGTCGACCGGTTCGTCGGCGAGCCGTCGGACTGCGTCGCTGCCCATGCGGAATCCTCCTTGCGTTGCATCCACTGCAACGGCCGTTGCGGTATGTGGCACTTGCTGTCTAGCATCCTGCGTGACGACGGGTCAACGCCGCCCCGCGCAGCTGCAGCGGGCGGGGCGGGACGAAGGGACATGCGTGAGCCAGTCGGTGGAGCGGGCGCTCCGGATCATGCCGCTGCTCGCGAAGGGCCCGGCGGGCCTCGGTGAGGTGGCCGAGGAACTCGGCGTCCACAAGAGCACCGCGCTGCGGCTGCTGCGCACCCTGCACGAGCACGGCTTCGTCCACCGGCAGCCGGACGGCCGCTACCGGCTGGGGGCGCAGCTCTTCGCGCTCGCCGCGGAGGCCGTGGAGAACCTGGACGTCCGCACCATCGCCCACCCCCACCTCGTGGAGCTCAACAGGATCACCGGGCACACCGTGCACCTCGCCCTCCACCAGGACGACGAGGTCGTGTACATCGACAAGGTCGAGAGCCGCCATCCCGTCCGGATGTACTCCCGCATCGGCAGGCCCGTCCCGCTCACCGTCGCCGCCGTCGCGAAGCTGCTGCTCGCCGACCTCCCCGAGGAGGAGCGGCGCGGCCTCGCCGAGCGCATCGACTACCCCCGCTACACGGCCCGCTCCACACCCGACGCGCAGGCGTTCCTGCGCGAGCTGGCCCTCGTACGGGAACAGGGCTGGGCCACCGACCTGGGCGGGCACGAGGAGTCCGTCAACTGCCTCGGCGCGCCGGTGCGCGGGCCGGACGGGCGGGCCGTCGCGGCGCTGTCCGTCTCCGCGCCGAGCGTGGTCGTCACCGCCGAGGGGCTGCTCGAACTGCTGCCCCTGGTCCTGCGTACCGCCGACACCATCGGCCGGGAGTACTCCGGCTCCCCGCAGAAGGAGGACACCCCGTGACCGCGCCCTCGCCGTCCTCGGCTAGCCGGAACACCGGGCCGGGCAGGCGGAAGGGGCGCCCCCCTGGTGGCAGGGCGCCCCGGGCCGGCCGGCCGTCAGACGCAGTACTGCGACTGCTTGCCGATCGAGCGGTACATGCAGTCCGCGTTCTCCAGCAGTTGCAGGACGGCGTCGCGGTTGCGTGCCGTCTCGCGGTCGATCACCTCGTCCGGCGGGTAGAAGCCGCCCCCGCCGCCGGTGTCGGACGGGTACATCTCGAAGGTGTAGGCGAAGATCTTCTGGTTGCCCCACAGCCAGTCGTCGATCGTCCCGTCCGTGATGTACAGGTCGCTCGACTGCTCCGGGGTGTAGCCGTTGCTGTTGGCCATGCTCGTGCCGATGGTCTTGTAGACGGCGAGGTCGTCGGCCGTCATTCCGGGCGCCGTGTCGTCGTACGTCCACCCGAACGGCCACAGCACCAGCTCGCTGTACGTGTGGAAGTCGATGGCGGCGGTGATCTGCTGCTTGCCGCCGACCACGCGGCTGCGGACGAAGTCCGAGACGACCTTCACCTCGGGGGCCGACTCGCCGGCCGCGCCGCGGTAGGTCTCGGAGCTCTTGCTGCTGCTGGAGCCGCCACAGCAGCCCCACTTGTAGTTCCAGTTCCGGTTCTCGTCGGTGCCGACGTACGAGGAGCCCGCGTTCGGCTGCCGGTTCTTGCGCCAGGAGCGGTACGAGCCGGTCGCGATGTCGTACTCGCCGCCGTCCGGGTTGAGGTCCGGCACGATCCAGATCTCGCGGGAGTTGACCATGTTGGTGATCCGCGTGTCCGTGCCGTACTTGGAGCCGAACTCCTTGAGCAGGTAGAGCGCCATCTCGACGGTCAGGTGCTCGCGGGCGTGCTGGTGGTGCGTGAAGAGCACCTCGGGCTCGTTCTCGTCGGTCGCGACGTTGTCGCTGATCTTGATCGCGACGATGTCCCGGCCCTGGTACGACTTCCCGATCACCTTCTTGCTCATGATCGAGGGGTACTGCGCGACGCGCTGGTCGATCTCCGCGTTCGCCTCGGCGTAGTTGTGGTACATCGAGTCCTTGGACGGGAAGTCCATCGGGCTCGCCGCGACGCCCCGTTCGGAGCGGTCCGGCGGTCCGGGCAGCGCGGTCAGCTTGTACCCGAGCGCCCGCAGGGCCTTGGCCTGCATGGTGTCGGCGCTGACGACGACCGAGCGGGCGTCGACCTCGTCGATGGAGACACCCGTACGGAGCAGGGCCGTTCGCTCGGCCGCCGTGGCCGGTCCCTTGATCTCGTACTGGACGATCGCCTCGTCCTGGGTGGCGGTCGAGGGAGTGGGCGGCGGGGCCGCCGTCGCGCTCATGCCGTAGGCGGGTGCGCCGAGCGCGAGAGCGAGCAGGGCCGCCGTGACGGCGGCCCTGCGTCGTGTGTGAAGCCGCATGCGATCTCCTGGGTGGGGAGTGTGGGGGTAGCCGCGCGGACGCGCACAGCGTGCGCTTGTGGCATGTCCGGGTCAAGAGCTGCAATCCGGCCAAATCTGCCGGGATGCCACCCCCACACGTACCGCCTAGGGCAGGCTGTGAACCTTGGGACCCACCGCGTTGGACCAAGCACCACCCGCCTTGGCGTCCCAGTTGGTCGACCAGGTCATCGCGCCGCGCAGCCCCGGGTAGGTCCGCGACGGCTTGAACGATCCGCAGTTCGTGCCCCTGGCCAGGCAGTCCAGGGCGTTGTTCACGATGGTCGGGGAGACGTACCCGCTGCCCGCGCCGCTCGGCGAGGCCGGGACGCCGATGCCCACCTGTGAGGGGTCGAGCCCGCCCTCCAGCTGGATGCAGGCCAGCGCGGTGAGGAAGTCCACCGAGCCCTGCGAGTAGACCTTGCCGTCACAGCCGTTCATCGAGCCGCTGTTGTAGTACTGCATGTTGACGACGGTGAGGATGTCCTTGATGTTCAGCGCCGTCTTGAAGTAGCCGCCCGCCGGCGACTGCATGTCGATGGTCTGCGGGGCCATCGTGAGGACGAGCGAGGGGCCGGCCTTGGCGGACAGCGAGCGCAGCGCCTGCGTCATGTAGGTCGGGTCGAGGCCGTTCTCCAGGTCGATGTCGATGCCGCTGAAGCCGTACTCCTGCATCAGCGCGTACGCCGAGTTCGCCAGGTTGTTCGCGGAGGCCGGGTCGTTCACCGAGATGGTGCCCTTCTCGCCGCCGATGGAGAGGACCACCGACTTGCCGGCCGCCTTCTTCGCAGCGATGTCCGCCTTGAACTGCGCGACCGTGTAGCCGCCGAGACCGGCCGAGTCGAGGTTGAAGGCGATGGCGCCGGGCGTGGTCGTGGCGTCGGCGAAGGAGACGGCGATGATGTCGTACGGGGACGGGACGTCGGAGATCTTCTGGACGGTCGCCCCGTTGTTGAAGTTCTGCCAGTAGCCGGTCAGTGCGTGCCTGGGCACCGACGGGTTCGGGTCCGGGTTGCCGCCGCCGGTCGTCGTGCCGGTCACCGCCGCCGACTTCGGGCCCTCGCCCGCCGCGTTGTACGCGCTCACCTGGAAGGAGTACGAGGTGGCCGCGGCGAGCCCGGTGATCTGGGCGGGGGAGCCGGACACGGTCCGGACGCGGACGCCGTCCTGGTACACGTGATAGCCGGTGGCCCCGCTGACCGCGTTCCACGAAAGGGTGAGCCCGTTCGCGCTCTGGCCGGAAACGGCGGTGCCGGCCGGGGCGCCGGGGACGGACGGGCCGGGGTCGGTGCCGCCGCCCCCGTCCGGGCCGAAGACGCTGAAGTCGTCGACGACGTACGCGGGCTGCCCGTACCAGCCGTGCGTCCACACCGTGACCCGGGTGGTGTTCGGGCCCGTGGCGAAGGTGGTGGACAGCTGCTGCCAGCCGCCGCCCGAGCCGGGGGTCCAGGTGGACGCGTCCTGCGTGCCGGTCCCGGTCACGCCGAGGTACACGTACGAGCCCTGCACCTGCTCGCTGAGCGTGTACGTCGAGTTCGGCCTGACCGTGACGGTCTGACTGCACTGCGCGTTGTCCTGGCCCGACGGGGTGCCCTTGAGGGCGCCGGCCCCGGCGTGCACGGGTGAGGAGACGACGGCGCCGCTCCCGGAGGTGCACGTCCAGTCGGCGAGGCCGGACTCGAAGCCTCCGTTACGGGCGACGTTGACGTCGGCGGCCTGCGCGGTGCCGGTGGCGAGGGCGGTCAGACCGCCTGCGGCAAGGGTTGCGGCGCCCAGGAGGGCGAGCGTGCGTATGCGGTTCACGTGGTCTCCGTGGGGGGAGAAGGGGATGTGAAGGAGGTGGTGGGGCGGGTGGGAGCGCGCCTGGGGGCATGGGTGGGGGAAGCCCCCGTCGACGAGTGGCGACGCGCTGGCCCCAAGTTGGTCCAGACCAATCCCCGTGTCAAGGCTCTTTGCAATGTGGCTTGAACTGATCGGGTGTCCGATCCCGGTTGTCCGGGTTTCCCGCCACCTGTGACTCGGGGCCGCAACACGGGAATTACCAAGGCCCTGCCCTGCCAGGGGCGACGCGGATATGGTGCTGGGGCAAGGGGGAAGGGCACCGATCGTTTGCGGTCGCGCAGGGGTGCGCGTACGTGACGGCCGTGCCGACACAAGGGGCGTACGGGGTGAACAGGGGGATTCGCGTGCCGACCGCCATTGCCGTCACCAGCGCCGATCTGGTGCTGCCGGCCCCCGACCGGCACACGCCGCCGGCCGTTGTACTGCACCCGCCGGGACAGCTCGACCTGGCGGGCGCGCTCGCCGAGACGAGCGCCCTGCTGGAGCGCCACGGCCATCTCGTGGCCGTCGTACCGCCCTGGCTCCCGGCGGCGACCGTCCGGAGGCTGCACACGGTACGGGCCATTCTGGAAACCGACCGGATCGCGCTCCTCGGCATCGATCTGCCCCCGCTGGCCACCGCTCTGCTGGTGCGTCAGCTGCGCCAGCTCAGCGTCTGCGACTTCAGTCCCGGCGTCATCGCCTCCGCGGCCCGGCTGCTGTCCCACTACATCCACGCGGGGGCCCTGCTGGGCTCGGTCGCCAAACTGGACCGGGTCCCCGTCAGCCTCAAGGCCCACGCCCGCTCGTGGTCGCCGAACGCGCAGTTCGCGGTACTGGCCCATCCGACCCCGCACCTGGTCAGGCTCGGCGGCTCCGGCAGGGGCGGCGTGCACGGCGCGGGCACCGGGCTGCCGCCCGGCCCCGGGTTCGCCACCCACCTCACCTTCGCGCGCGGCCAGCTCGCCTCCGACTGGGTGGCGGCCGAACTGGCCCCTGCCTGGCGGGTCCAGGGCGTGATGGAGAACCCGCTCCCGGCCGACTCGCCACTCTGGTGGGCCACGGCCAAGCTCGTGGAGTTCGCCGCCGCCATCCCGGACCCGGCCGTGCTCTACCAGCTGGTCGCCTCCGTCCGGAGCGAGGAGTGCCACTGGTGCGGCCTCGAACTCATCGGCGACCGCTGTGGATTCTGCTCCGCCCCGCTGGCCGCACCGCCCCCGGTGGAGAGAGCGGTCCGAACGGTGTCCGCGTTCTCCGGCTCCACCTCTGCCGGTCCCCCCAGACCGATCCGCTGACCGCCCCGAACGATCGAAGAACGGCGAGGTAGTACGGTCCATGAACTCACGCCAGCGCCGCGGCGTCATCCTGCTGCTCCTGTCGGTCCTGTGCGCCCTCGCGGCGTTCGGCGGCGTCCTCGTGGTCATCGGCGACGTCAATTCCAAGGTCGGGGCCGAGGTCGCCGCCTACCGCGCCAAGGGCGACATCGCGCCGTACAGTCCGCTGTCGCCGGGCCAGTTCGAGGAAGTCTCCATCCCCAAGCGCTGGCTTTCCGCCACCGCCGTCACCGACCTCGGGCAGCTCAAGGACAAGATCGCGCTCACCACCCTGCGCAAGGGCTCACTGCTCCAGGCGGACATGTTCGTCGACAAGCCGCAGCTCCAGCCCGGCGAGCAGGAGATCGCCATCATGATCGACGCGGCGACCGGCGTGGCCGGCAAGATCTACTCGGGGGCCAAGGTCAACATCATCGCCACCTTCAAGGGGGCCAAGGACACCGAGCCCTCGCGCTCGGTGATCATCGTGGCCAACGCCCGCGTCCTGAACGTCGGCAAGCTCACCGCCCTCGACAAGGACAGCGACAAGAAGGGCCCCGCCGAGGCGGTCCCGATCACCTTCGCCCTGAACACCAAGGACACCCAGCGCGTTGCGTACGCCGAGTCCTTCGCGGAGCACGTACGCCTGGCTCTGGTGGCCCCCGGCACCGACTCCGCGCCCGGCGCGGGCGACCGCACGTACACCCTCGACGGGGACAAGTGAGGCCCGGATGACCACCCGTATCCTCCCCGCGGCCGGCGACCCGGACGCCGCCCGCGCCATCTCCACCCTCCTCAGCCAGCTCCCGGCCGCCGAGCCGGGCGCCCCGGTCGCCGACTCCACCACGCTGCTGGACACCCTGGGGCGGCTGGCTGCCGAGTCCGTCGACGAACTGCCCGAGGTGGTCCTCGTCCACGAGCGGATCGGCCCGGTGCCCGCGCTCGACCTCATCCGCGAGGTCGCACTCCGCTTCCCGGCGGTGGGCGTGGTGCTGCTGTCCTCGGACGCCGGCCCGGCGCTGTTCTCGGCCGCCATGGACTCGGGCGCGCGCGGGCTGATCGGGCTGCCGCTCGCCTACGAGGAGCTCGCCGCCCGCGTCCAGGCCGCCGCCCAGTGGTCCGTGGGCGTACGCCGCCACCTGGGCCGGGGAGCCGACGTGTTCGCCGGCCCCGGCGGCAAGGTGGTCACCGTCAGCGGGGCCAAGGGCGGCGTCGGCACCACCTTCACCGCCGTGCAGTTCGCCCTGGCCGCGGCCGCCTCGGGACGGCGTACGGCCCTGGTCGACATGGACCTCCAGGCCGGCGACGTCGGCTCGTACCTCGACGTGCAGTTCCGGCGCTCCATCGCCGACCTCGCCGGGATCCAGGACATCTCGCCCCGGGTGCTCCAGGACGCGGTGTACGACGACCGCACGGGGCTGGCGCTGCTGCTGGCCCCGGCGGACGGCGAACGGGGCGAGGAGGTCGACGAACGCGCCGCCCGGCACGTCGTCGCCGCCCTGCGCAGCCGGTACGAGCTGGTCGTCATCGACTGCGGCACCCAAGTGACGGGCGCGAACGCGGCGGCCGTGGAGACCGCGGACGTGGCGGTCCTCGTCACCACCCCGGACGTCGTCTCCGTACGCGCGGCGAAACGGCTGGTCCGGATGTGGGAGCGGCTCCAGGTCCGCAAGGCGGAGGACACCGCGATGGTGGTCAACCGCTGGAGCAAGCACACGGAGATCCAGCCCTCGCTCATCGAGAGGATCACGAAGACCCGGGCCACCCGGACCCCGGTGCCGGCGGCCTTCAAGGAGCTCCAGGCGGTCGTGGACGCGGGTCGGGTGCAGGACCTCGACAACCGCTCCACCGTGAAGCAGGCCCTGTGGACGCTGGCCGGCGAACTGGGCCTGCTGTCACCCCCGTCCACGGCGGAGGCGGAAGCCGCCGCCCCGGGTACCCCGGGCGCGGCCCTCGCGGTACGGGCCCCCGGCCCGGTGGCACGCCTGCGCGGCGGCGACCGCGGCGCGGCGGGCCCCTGGCTGCGCCGCGGCCGGGAGGGCTGACGCATGCCCGCGCGGAGACCCGTCCGCGCCGTCCGCGCCGCCCGGGGAGACCGCGGCCAGGTGGCGGTCGAGTTCGTCGGCATGGTGCCGCTGATCCTGCTGCTCGTGGCGGCGGTGTGGGAGTGCGTGCTGATCGGGTACGCGTTCTCCCTGGCGGGCAACGCGGCGGACGAGGCGGCACGGGTGGGCGCGGTGCACGGGGGCGATGCGTGCACCGCCGCCGCCCGCCGGCACGTCGGGGACGCCTGGAACATGGACGTGGACTGCGGCGAGGCGGGCCACGTCTACAAGGCGACCGTGAAGCTCAAGCTCCCGGTCCTCTTCCCGGGCCTCGACATCGACACCCCCATCACGGGTGTGGGCGGCTCGTCGAACGAGAAGGAGAAGGAGTGACATGAACCGGCACCGGAAATGGCGCTCCACGGACAAGGACCGGGGCCAGGTCGCCCTGGAGTACATCGGATTCATCCCCATCCTGCTGTTCGTCGCGCTGTGCGGGATCCAGCTCGGCTGGGTCGGCTACGTCCACCAGCAGGCCGAGACCGCGGCCCGCACCGCCGCCCGGGTCGAGGCCCGCACGCCGGGCGCCGGGTCCGCGGCGGGGACGGCGGCCATCAGCTCCGGCCTCGACGCGAAGGTCGACGTGGACCGGGGCCCCGCCGCGGTCACCGCGAAGGTCTCGATCCCGATCAAGTCCATCGTGCCCGGCCTCTCCATCGAACCGGCCAGCGCCACGGCGATCATGCCCAACGACGACCCGAAGGTGACCGGACCATGAGTTTGCGTTCCCGGGTCAACGCCCCCGACGACCGGCACAGCCCCCGCGAGGACGGCCGGCTGGTCTCCTCGTACCGGGCGAAGCTGCTGGAGGAGATCGACCTCGCCGAGATGTCGGCGCTCGCGCCCGCCGAACGCCGGGCCCGCCTGGAGCGCGTACTCGGCCACATCATCAGCCGCGAGGGGCCGGTCCTGTCCACCGTCGAGCGGGCGCAGCTGATCCGCCGCGTCGTGGACGAGGCGCTCGGCCTCGGTGTGCTCGAACCGCTCCTCGAAGACGCGTCGATCTCCGAGATCATGGTCAACGGCCCGGACCAGATCTTCGTCGAGCGCGCCGGCCGGGTGGAGCAGCTGCCCCTGCGCTTCGCCTCGCACGACCAGCTGATGCAGACCATCGAGCGGATCGTCTCCACCGTCAACCGCCGTGTGGACGAGGCCAATCCGATGGTCGACGCCCGTCTGCCCAGCGGTGAGCGCGTCAACGTCATCATCCCGCCGCTCTCCCTGACCGGGGCCACCCTCACGATCCGCCGCTTCCCGCGCGCGTTCACCCTGCACGAGATGATCGGCCTCGGTTCGCTCGACGAGCAGATGCTCCTGCTGCTGTCCGGTCTGGTCCGGGCGAAGATGAACGTCATCGTGTCGGGGGCCACCGGCACCGGGAAGACCACGCTGCTCAACGCCCTCTCCGGCCTGATCCCGGAGGGCGAGCGGATCATCACCATCGAGGACTCGGCGGAGCTCCAGCTCCAGCAGGCGCACGTCATCCGCCTCGAATCCCGTCCCGCGAACGTGGAGGGCAAGGGCCGGATCACCATCCGCGACCTCGTACGCAACTCCCTGCGCATGCGGCCCGACCGCATCATCGTCGGCGAGGTCCGCGGCGGCGAGACCCTCGACATGCTCCAGGCGATGTCCACCGGCCACGACGGCTCCCTGGCCACCGTCCACGCGAACAGCGCCGAGGACGCCCTGATGCGCCTCCAGACCCTCGCCTCGATGTCCGAAGTGGAAGTCCCCTTCGAGGCCCTCCAGGACCAGATCAACAGCGCGGTGAACGTGGTCGTCCAACTGACCCGCTTCGGCGACGGCTCGCGCCGCGTCACGGAGATCTCCATCCTCGACTCGCACGGCCGCGAGCCCTTCCGCATCATCACCGTCTGCCGCTTCGCCGCCCAGCCGATGGGCCCCGACGGCCGGGTCCACGGCTACTTCGAGTACTACCCGCTGCCGCGCCGGATCGCGGACCGCCTCTACATGAACAACCAGCCGATCCCGCAGGCCTTCGGGGTCGCCGTGTCCGACGACCAGCTCGCCACCCGCATCACCCGGACAGCCCTGTGAACCCACTCATCCTCCTCACCCTCGGCGCCACGCTGCTGGCCTGCGTCCTCGTCGTCGCGGGCGTCCACGCGTACGCCGCCGGCCGCGCCCAGCGCGCCGCCCTCATCGAACGCCTCGCCACGGACGGCGCACCGGAGCCGGCGGGCCGCAGACGCCGCTTCACCGGCGTGGACCGGCGCCTGCGCAAGACCGCGCTCGGCAAGCGGATCGAGGTGAAGCTGGCCGTGACCGGCCTGGACCTCACGCCCGGCGAGTTCTTCGTCTACATGCTGATGTCCGTCGCCGGCACATGGCTGGTCGCGGCGAGCTTCCTGGCCCCGTTCTTCGGCCCGGTGGCCGGCCTGATCGGCCTGTGGGCGGCGAACGCGTTCCTCAACTGGCAGCGGGCGCGCCGTACCGAGCGGTTCATCAACCAGCTCCCCGAGCTCGCCCGCATCCTGGCCAATGCCACCCAGGCCGGGCTGGCCCTGCGTACGGCCATCGCCATAGCCGCGGAGGAGCTGGAGGCCCCGGCGGGCGAGGAGCTCTCGCGCGTCGCCGACCGCCTCGCCGTCGGGCACTCCATCGAGGAGTCGCTCGGCGAGATCGCGCAGCGGCTGCCCTCCCGGGAACTGGTCGTGCTCGTCTCCACCCTC
The DNA here is from genome assembly GCF_040302565.1 of Streptomyces sp. NPDC097981. NCBI lineage: Bacteria > Bacillati > Actinomycetota > Actinomycetes > Kitasatosporales > Streptomycetaceae > Streptomyces > Streptomyces sp. NPDC097981. Next base: position 41,945 of record NZ_JBEORW010000011.1, on the reverse strand, counting down.
GTCCTGTCCGCGCGGGCGGGCGGCGCGATCGTCGGCAGCCTGCGCAACCTGACGGTGACGCTGGAGCAGCGCAAGGAGACGCGGCGCGAGATCCGCACCCAGCTGTCCCAGGTGACGGTGACGGCCTACCTGGTGCCCGCGATCGGACTCGGCTCGCTGCTGCTGGTGAACCTGATGATGCCGGGCGCGCTGGACCGGATGACCGGCGCGCTCATCGGCCAGACGGCGGTGCTGGTGGCGATCGGGCTCTTCACCGTCGGCTTCGTCCTGATCCGCCGCCTCTCGAAGATCGACGTGTGAGGGGACGACGGACATGATGGCCCTGCTGCTGGCCGTACTCCTGGGAGCGTCGGTCTTCGGCGTCTTCCACGGCATCCGCCTCTACCGCGCCGAGACCAGGCTCCCCTCCGACCTGGCCCTCGCCCTGGAGGTCGGCGCCACCCGCACCACGGCCGTCGGCTCGGCCGTCGACCGGCTCGGCATCCGCTGGGCGCCGCTCGTCCTGCGCCTGATGGGCCCGAACCGGGTCGCCCGCAAGCGCCGCCAGATCGACATGGCGGGCAACCCGGCCGGCCTGACCATCGACAGGTACGCGGCACGCCGTGCGGTGTACGGGTTCCTGGGCGCCCTCGGCGCCTTCGCGATGCTGATCAACGGCCAGCTCGTACCCGCCCTGCTGATGGTCGCCTTCGGCCTGTTCTGGATCGAGGCCGGCCTGTGGTCGGCGATCCGGATCCGCCGCGACAACATCGAGCGGACCCTGCCCGACTTCCTCGACGTACTGGCCGTCGTCGTCAGCGCCGGACTCGGCTTCCGGCAGGCACTGGACCGCGTCGCCGGCAAGTACGAGGGCCCCTGGTCGGACGAGATCCGCATCACCCTGCAGCAGATGGACATGGGCGTCAGCCGCCGCCAGGCCTTCGACGAACTGCGCAGGCGCAACGACTCCGAGCAGGTGGCGCAGTTCGTGACCGCGCTCCAGCAGGGCGAGGAGCTCGGCTCCCCGATCGTCGACACCCTCATCGCCATCGCCGAGGACATGCGCCGCACCGACGCCCAGAACGCCCGCCGGCGGGCGGCCCGGGCCGTCCCGAAGGCCACGTTCGCGGTGACGATGTTCATGCTGCCGGGCACGCTGATCCTGCTGGTCTGCGGCTTCGTGTACGGCGCGGACGTCGACTTCGGCGCGATGCTCGGGGGCGGGTGAGCCATGGCGGTCCTCCACATCCCCCTGGCCGCCGCGGTGCGGGAACGGACTGCGGCACGTGCGGGGGAACCCTCCCTCTCCCTGCAGTCGAACGCCCTCCAGGCCCTGTGCCGACAGGTCTTCGCGTTCCGGATGGTGATGATTGCCCTGGGCGCGCCGCTCGCGTTGGGCCGTACGGCGCGCGGAGGCCCGATGTACCTGGTGGGCGGGGCGATCCTGCTCACGTTCATGCTCTCGTACGTGCTCTTCCGCGACTGGGAGCGCTTCGGCCCGCTGCTGCTGCGCCACCGGTGGCTGCTGGCCCCGGACATGGCGTTCTGCGCTCTCCTGCTGGTGACGGCGACGCCGGACTCGCCCCTCGGCTTCGCCGTGCTCTGCACACCGCTGCTGGCCGGGCTGGTCCATGGATGGCGCGGCTCGGCGGTCTACGCGGCACTGGAGGCGGTCCTGGTGGCCGCCGTGGCCGGAGTGGCCGGCGGGATGACCCTGCCGGCGCTCTGCCTCCTGGCGGGTGCGGCCGGAGCCTCCCTCCGGGACCTGCTCTTCCGCTTCGGCTCGGCCAGCCAGGCCCTGACGGAGACGCGGGCCCGGCTGGCGGTGGCCGAGGCGGTACGCGCCGAACGGGACCACCTGGCCCGCGAGATGCACGACTCGGTGTCGAAGACCCTGCACGGCCTGGCCCTGACGGCGGACGCCCTCGCCCGCACCACCGACCCGGCAGCCCTGCGCCGCCAGGCCGACCTCCTCTCCGGCGCGGCCCGCCGGGCGGCGGCGGAATCCCGCGCGCTGCTGACCGACCTGCGGCGCGACGCGGAGGCGCCGGGGGTCTGCCTGCTGGGCGAACTCCGCCGCGCCGCGGCGGTGGCGGACGCGGAGCTGCGCACGCCGGGGGCCCTTCCGTTCCCCCTCCTCCCCGCCCCGGTGGCACACCACCTGCTGGCGGTCGCCGCGGAGGCCCTGGAGAACGCCCGCCGCCACGCCGGAGCCTCGCGCGTGACGGTCACGGCGGCCGTGGACGCGGCCGACCTCACGCTCCGGATCGAGGACGACGGCTGCGGCCTGCCGCCGGACGCCCTGCGCCGCACGGGCCACTTCGGGCTGCTCGGCATGACGGAGCGCGCGGCGGCGATCGGTGCCCGCCTCCACATCGGCGCCCGGCCGTCGGGCCGCCCCGGCACCCTCGTCCGCCTGGACCTCCCGCGCGCGGCCCTGACCCCGGAAGAGAGCCCGTGATGCCGCTCCGCGTCCTGATCGCCGACGACAACCCGGTCGTACGGGCCGGACTGGCCGCGCTGCTGGCCACCACGGGCGACATCGCGGTCGTCGCCCAGGCGTCCGACGGCCGCGAAGCCATCGGCCTGACCCGCCACCACACCCCGGACGTGATCCTGCTGGACGTCCGGATGCCGGGCGTGGACGGCATCTCGGCGCTGCCGCACCTCGTACAGCTGGCGCCCGTACTGATGCTGACGTACAGCCAGGAGTCGGAAATCGTCCGGGAAGCGCTCCTCCTGGGCGCGGGCGGCTACCTGGTCCACGGCGAGTTCACGCCCGAGGACCTGGTCCGCGCGGTCCGAGACGCCCGCGAGGGCCGCCCCCACTTCACGCCGTCGGCGGCGAGCACCCTGCTGTCGGAACTCCGAGCCTCTTCGCAACCGCAACGAACTGTGGCACAGTCTCCAGAGCGGCTGCACAACTCGGTTCTCTTCGGCTTGAGTTCGAGGGAGGTGGAGGTCATGGATCTGATCGCTTCCGGGATGAGCAACCAGCAGATCGCGGCCGCCTGCTTCATCAGCGAGAAGACGGTCAAGAACCACATCAACCGCATCTTCGCGAAGCTCCAGAGCACGAGCCGCAGCGAGGCGATAGCCCGCTGGCTGGGAACGGCCCGTCCAGGGGTGACCGGCCATGGGTAGACGGAGTGCGCAGTGGGTCCGTAATTGGGCCCCGGGACCCTTGGTTATCACCGGTGACTCCCCGTACGGTCCGCAAACCAACAGCGGCACCGGCCCGGGAGGGAACCCCCATGTTGCAGAACACCCTGGCGAGGATGCGAAACCGGTACGAGGGCAAGGGCGCGAGCGACCGAGGCCAGACGGCGTTCGAGTACCTGGGCATCATCCTGGTGGTCGTAGTGATCATCGGCGCGATCGTCGGCACGGGCATCGGCAAAGACATCACCACCAAGATCAAGGATCAGGTCGGCTCCATCTCAGCTGGCAAGTGAGCCAACGCAGGCGCGCGGGTGACCGGGGGCAGGCCTTCCCTATCTACGTCGTTGTGGTGGCGGGTCTGCTCTTCGCGGCGCTTGCCTACTTCGCCGTCGGAATGGCTGGCGCCACCCGCAGCAACGCACAAGGTGCTGCCGACGCGGCGGCGCTGGCAGCGGCTGGAGAAGCCAGGGACAACGTGTTTCTGGGCCTCGACCTGATCAATCTCAAGCCCGGTGATTGGGGCAAGCTCGCCAACGGTGATCTCTTCAGTGCCAAGGGTGCCTGCCGAAAGGCTGCCGAGTTCGCTGACCGGAACGATGCCACCGTGGAGTGCGAACCGGCCATCCCGGCATTCACCGTCAAGGTGACCACGAAGCGCAGTGTGGGGGATTCGGTTGTCCCGGGAACTGAAAAAATCCACGGCGAAGCCAGGGCCAAGGCCGTGATCGAACCGCGCTGCTCTCTGAGCTCTGCACCGGCCCCTGTTCCCACACCCACGATCACGCCGAGCCCAGCGCCGTCTCCCGGAGTGGGAGGCGTCACCTTCGTGTGCAACGGGAAGCCATTCAAGCTGGATCCGGCAAAACCAGGCTCATTGTCCCAATTGGCGAGGGCGCTCTTCAGCGTGCGACTGGTCGACTGACAGCGAACGACAGACAAGGAAGCGGCATAGATGAGCATGCGGCACACGGTGAAGGTCCGCGGGGGAGTGGCCGTAGCAGTTGCGGCGGTCATGACCTTCGCCTTGGCCGGATGTGGAAGTGGCGACGACAACAAGCCGAACGAGCCTCAGAAATCGTCCGCGCCCTCATCCAGTGGTATGGCTTCCACAACAGCCCCGAGCGGTGGTCAGACCTCCGAACCCACCCAGGTGCTCGCGACGGTGAACGGTGAGAGCGGCATCACCATGGTGATCAACTCCGCCACTCGTGATGCCGGTGGCTTCCTTACCGTCAGCGGTCAGATCAAGAACTCAGGAGACAAGGATTTTACGGGCACTGCGAATTGGGGCGGTACGGAGCTGACCGCCAGCTCAGAGTCCACGGCCGGCGCCACCTTGGTGGACCGAGCCGGGAAGAAGCGGTACTACGTGCTGCGCGACACGGATGGCAGGTGCCTGTGTACAACCGGAATCTCTCGCGTAAAGGCGGGCGCAACCATCCCCTTCTTCGCCCAGTTTCCCGCCCCGCCCGCCAAGACCACCGAGGTCGATTTCACCCTCCCCACCTTCGCCACGGCCACCATCAAAATCTCCGGGTGACCCCATGAATAAACGCCACCGCGTCTCCGCGTCCACAGCCGTTGTCGGTCTCGTCATCGCCGGGGCCCACTTCATCGGCGCGACGAGCGCCCACGCCGACGGAGTCAAGCCGTCCGTGCCCCCCGGCACCGAACCGTCGGCCTCCGCGCCCGTGCCCATCGACTCGAACTCGCCCGGGCTGAAGATCCCCCAGGGCGGGACCCTGGCTCCGATCAAGGTGCTCGACATCGCCGAGGTCGTCGAGGACCTCGGCGGCGAGCAGCGGCGGCAGGAGACCAACCAGTCCGTCATGATGGCGCTGCAGTCCGAGGTGCTCTTCCCCGAGAACAGCGCCGTCTTCAACGCCCAGGCCGCAGCCCGCATCCAGGCCATCGGGCAGGAGATCAACACCCAGAAGGCCACCCGCATCCGCGTCTTCGGGTTCACCGACGACCAGGGCAGCTACGAGCACGGCCAGGAGCTCTCCAAACAGCGCGCCGACGCCGTTCAGGCCGAGCTCGCCAAGACCGTCACCAACCCCGGCGTCATCTACGACGTCCGGGGTTACAGCGAGGACTACCCGATCGCCGACAACAGCACCGAGGAAGGCCGCAAGAAGAACCGCCGCGTCGAGATCACCTTCCCCCGCACCACGGGCAGCGGCAACTAGTGCCGTAGCGGACGACGCCATCGGCGGCGCGGGCTCCGCAGGAGGGTCGCCGCCAGGTCGCCACCGACCCGGTGCCCCTGCGGAGGATCCGCAGCAGCCTTTGTCCTTCGCTGGTCGTGAAACGCGGGCATCAACTCCCCGGAGCAGTGTGCACGGCTACCGCACGCCGGAGCCTTGTGCCGGTTGCAGCGGCCGGCGCATGCAGGTACGCGGCCACCGGTCCAGGCCATGCGCCGCTTCGTTCTCCCGGATCCTTCGCAGGCCCGGAGTGACGTCGCCGTCGTCCATGGGCTGGAAACCGCAGCGTGTGTAGTAGGCGGCGTTCCACGGAACGTCGGTGAACGTGGTGAGAGTCAGGGCCGGCATCCCCTCGCCGGTGGCGTAGTGCGCCAGGTGATCCAGCAGGAGCCGTCCGATACCGCGGCGCGCGCTGTCCGGATGTACCGAGACCTGTTCGACATGAAGGTTGCCGTCGACACGATCGGCGAGCAGGTAGGCGACCGGCACGTCTGCGTCGTCGACGGCGACCCAGGCCAGCCCGTTCTGCTGGTATCGGGTGAGCTCGCTCAGCGAGAGCGGCTCGTCATCGGCGATCTCCGGCATACCGACGTCGCGGAAGCACTGCCCAGCTGCCCTCTCAATGTCCTGGAGGGCGGGCAACTCGTTCAGGTGCACGGCTCGAATGCGCATGGGAACATTGTCCAACGTCAGCCGCCCGGCGGGAGGTTGCCCTCGGCACGAAGACCTCCCCGGCATCACCCGCCACCACCCTCATGCACCACAGAGGGCGAACGCTGCCTGATGCGGCACTAGCGACCGGCCCCGCGGGGTGCGCGGAGCACGGCGGCTGCCGCCTCGCGGGCGCGGTGCGCCGGCTCCGGGCCGGGGTCAAGGGCCGCCACCACCGTCGCGCCCTCGACCAGGATCAGCAGCTGGTCCGCGAGGTCCTCGCGCCCGGGGCCGGCCAGCTCCGCCAGCAGCTCCCGCAGCTCCGCCTTGTGCCGGCGCACGACGTCCAGCACCCCGGCGGGGCCCGCGCCGAGTTCCCCGTACGCGTTCAGGAACGCACAGCCCCGGAAGTCCGGCTCCGAGAACCACCGCGCCAGCCAGTCGAAGACCGCCCCGACCGGATCGGCGGCATCCGCGACCGCGCCGCGCAGGCTCGCCGTCCAGCGGCGGTCGCGGCGTTCCAGGTAGGCCGTGACCAGCGCCTCCTTGGCCGGGAAGACCTTGTAGAGCCGCTTGAGCGGCACTCCCGACTCCGTGCGGATGCGGTCCATGCCGACGGCCTGGATGCCCTCGGCGTAGAACAGCGCCTCCGCCGCGTCCAGCAGCCGGGTGCGGGCTTCTTCGTCGTCCATGCGGGCAGCGTAACCCAGGACCCCTTGCGCCGAGAACGTTCGTTCTCGTACCGTCTCGTATCGATGAGAACGATCGTTCTCCCGTGCTGAGAGGTGACCGCCATGTCTGCCGCACCCGCCGTACGCCCGCCCCTGCCGCCGTTCACCGAGGAATCCGCCCGGGCCAAGGTCCAGGCCGCCGAGGACGCCTGGAACAGTCGCGATCCCGAGCGCGTCGCCCTCGCCTACACCGAGGACTCTGTCTGGCGGAACCGCGACCGCTTCCTCACCGGCCGTGCCGCGATCCGGGAGTTCCTCGCCGAGAAGTGGGAGCGCGAGCTCGACTACCGCCTCCGCAAGGAGCTGTGGGCGTACACCGGAAACCGCATCTCCGTCCGCTTCGAGTACGAGTGGCACGACACCGCCGGCCAGTGGTGGCGCAGCCACGGCAACGAGCAGTGGGAGTTCGACGGCAACGGGTTGATGCGCCGCCGCGAGGCCAGCATCAACGACGTCCCGATCGCCGCCGAGGACCGTCGTCTCACCTGATCCGCAGGTGTGCCGTCGGCGGGTCCGCGGTATGTGTCTGCGCGGGCGCTCGGAACCCCCGGTGAGGAGACTCGGCATGGCGCGGGCTCGCGTGAACGGTGTGGACCTCTTCTACGAGGTCGCGGGCGAGGGCGAACCCCTGGTCCTGGTCCACGGCTCGTGGGTGGACCACGAGAACTGGCAGCGCGTCGTCCCCCGCCTGGCGCAGTCGTTCCGGGTGCTGGTCTACGACCGGCGCGGCCACGGCCGGAGCGAGAGCCTGCCCGGCCAGGGCAGCCGGCGGCAGGACGAGGACGACCTCGGGTCGCTCATTGAGGCCTTCGGCGCCCCGGCCCACGTGGCCGCGAACTCCTTCGGGGCCTCGACCGCGCTCGGGCTCGCCGCCCGCCGCCCCGAGCTGCTGCGCAGCCTGACCGCGCACGAGCCCCCGCTCATGGGCGTCGTGGGCGAGGAGGACCCGCAACTGCGGCCGCTGATGGCGGCCATGCAGGTGCGGCTCGACGGCGTCCTCGCGGCCGTGCGCGCCGACGAGCACCGGCTCGGCGCGCAGCGGTTCGTGGATGACGTGGCCGTCGGGCGGGGCGGCTGGGAGCAGCTGCCGGAGCGGTTCCGGGAGTCCTTCGCCGCGAACGCCCCCACGTTCGCGGACGAGCAGGCAGACCCGGACTGGTCGCGCATCGACCTGGCAGGCCTCTCCGACTACCCGGGCCCCGTGATGCTGACCTTCGGCAGCGAGAGCCCGCCGTGGTTGCCGGTCATCGTCGGAAAGCTCGCGACCGCACTGGGCCGGGCGCAGGTGCGGACGCTGGTGGGGGACGGCCACGTTCCCCACCTGACCCACCCCGAGCGCTACGCCGACGACCTCGTCGCCTTCATTCGATCCTCGGAGCTGCCGCCCGCGCACCCGTAGGGGGTGACCCCGGCCAGCGGAGCGCGGGCAGCGGTCAGTCCGCCAGCAGGTGGTCGGCTTTGCCGGCCTTGATGTCCCGGATCAGCTGCCGCAGCGCGTCTGCGGTGTCGGTGAGGTACGCCGCCTCCTGCCCGGCGACGGCGATGTAGCTCCCGCCCTCCCGGTCCACCCCGATCCGGTAGCAGCTTGCACCTTCGCCGCAGAAGGCGTCCTCCCAGATGATGTCGGCCATCGTGTCCTCTCAGAGTTCGCGTGCCAGTTGGTGGATGAAGTCCCGTGATGGGGCGGGCGGCAGGCTGAGCCGCTCCATCCAGTCCAACTGGGCACGGTATTTGGCCAGTTGTGCGCCCGTGTGCAGGAAGTCGGCGCCGTGAGTGCTGTCGACCTGCACCGTATCGAGTGGCGGCACCGGCCCCTCCAGGTAGTTGACCGTCTGGCCGGCCCCAGGGAAGCCTTCGGCCTCGAAGGTCAGGACGCGCAGGACGACGTTGTCCCGTTCGGATGTGTGGAGCAGGTGTTCCAGCTGTGCCCGTGCCACCTTGCGCCCGCCGAAGCGCATCCGTAGCGCCGCCTCATGAACGACCGCTACGTACTCGGGCGCAGACTCGCCCTCCAGTACCTGTTGGCGCTCCAGCCTGTGAGCCAGGCGCAACGCGACCTCTTGGTCCGGGAGGGCGGGCACGACGAACCGGAACACGGCGAGAGCGTGATCGCCGGTCTGGAGCAGCCCCGGGACGTGAACCGAATGTGTGCACCGCATGCGGGTGGCGTGGGCCTCCATCTCGGCGATGTCGAGCATCGCGGCCGACAACGAGCCCCGGTAGCGCTCCCACCACCCGCGCTTCTGCGGCTGTGCCATGGAGACGAGGGCGTTGATGTACGGCTCATCCGCACAGTCACAGTGACAGGCCAGTGTCCGGAGCCGTTCCTCGCTGATGGTGCGGACGCCCTGCTCGATCGCAGAGATCTTGGAGCGGTCGATGCCGAGAAGTCCCGCTGCGGATTCGGCGGACACGTCGGCAGCCAGCCTCAACCTGCGCAGCTCGGCACCCAGTCGCTTCTGTCGTTCGGTCGGCAAGGTCCGTGGAGGCATGGAGGCAGTCTGCCGTGTCGCGGCCTTTCGCGGCCAGAGGTGGGCCAATCACCTTGATCGAGTGGTCAATAGCCCACCTAGCTGGCTACATTGGGTAACGCACCGCTCACGCAACGGGAGTTGAAGTGCATCGCCGCAGCATGCGCATGCCTCGGCGACAGGCCACCACGCCCACGGCGGAGCCACTCGCAACCACAGGGAGTTCGCGATGCTCAATCCCTTCATGCAGTCGGCCCAAGGCCGGTTCGACGTCTGTCCGGTGGCGCCGGCCGTGCCCGCCGGGGAGGAGCCGCCCTCGCCGGATGCGCTGGCCTGCAGCCTGACCGTGCCGGGGCAGGCGTACAGCGCGCAGATCGCGCGCCGCACCGTCCGGTCCGTCCTGCATGCGCACCTGCTCGATGGGATCGGGGTCGCCGCCGAGCAAGTGACCGGTGAACTTCTGGCTGCTTCCTGGAACTTGGATCCCGGGCGGAGCCTTTACCTCTCCGTCCGGTACCGGGACGACGCTCTCCGGCTCACCGTGTACGACGGCCACGCCCCCCACTCCCACCCCCGGCTGTCCGCCCACTGCGAGGCCCGGCGGCGTTCGGCGTTGCGGCTGATGGCCGTGGTGGTCCGGGAGTGCGGTGGGGCCTGGGGCTTCGGCGAGTCACGGGAGCCTGGCGGCGGGACCCGGACCTGGGCGACCCTTCCCCGGGCCGGCGCTCTCGGCTACGGCGAACCGGTCGGCGGGCGCTCCGGCCGCGTCCGGGACGAGGGGGCGCCCGTCATGTCCTTCTCGCCCCCAGTCCGGCCAGGGCCTGTGTGACCAGGTCGGCCTGGTGTGTGGTGCCGCGGAGGTTGGGGTGCAGGACGGTGCAGGCCTCCCCGTCGCCGGGAACCAGACGGCACAGGCCGGAGGGCGGGTCGCTCTGGGTGCCGGAGCCGGTGAGGTCGTCCTTGATCCCGTACATCCAGCGCTGGTCCGCGCCGGCGCACACCCCGTGGCCGGTGCTGGAGGTGTACGTGTCCACGTATACCGCGCCGGCCCGCTGCGCCTGGGTGCGCAGGAGGGTGTTGACCCGCCGCTCCAGGGTGTCGAGGAACGGCATGTCCCCCTTGGTGACGGTGCCGAGCCGGCGCCATTCGCCGAAGGAGCAGCCGGTGCTGTCGGCGACGACGGCTGGGTAGCCGACGACCGCCACCTTGGCGTGGGGCGCGCGGGTCCGGATGTCCTTGAGGGCGGTCGCGAGATCCGCTTCCAGGGCGGTGAACCTGCCGTCGAGCCAGGCGGTGCCGGGGCCGCGGGTGTAGTGGGTGGAACAGGGCCGGCCGATCCCGAAAGCCGCGATGCCCTGCTCGATGCATTTCCTGACGATGTCGACGAATCCGATGGAGTTGCCGCCGATGCCGAGGGTGACGAGATCGGTGGTGGCCGTAACGGCCTTGATCTGGGCCGGTCGTGGGGCCCAGCCGGTTTTCGGCGGGACGGACGGGGGGCCGGTCAGCTCGGTCTGCGGCTCCAGGACGCCGGCTCTGACCTCGGCGGCGGAACAGGTGACGTCGGTGAGCCGCACGTCGAGCCGGCGGGCGGTCTGCTGCGGGTAGCTGACGGCGGACCGGCCGCAGCCGTCACCGGCGGCCCAGGGACGGACGAACGCGCCGGCGCTGTAGGAGTCGCCGAGGGCGGTGTAGTCGAGCGGCGGGGGAGCGGGCGCGGCGGAGGCCGGGGCCAGGGTGGTGGCGAGTGCGGCGAGCGCGGTGGCTGCGGCGAGGGCGAGGCGTTGTGCGGGCATGGTCCGGTCCTTCGGCTCAGGCGCCGCCGGGCCTGTCCCACCCGGCGCACATCACCAAAAGTAGCCGATCTGATTACGGAGAGTAGTGATCCGTGGGATAAACCCCCGTATCGGGTGACGGAAGGGCGCCTTTGGCGCGTCTGTGTCGCACCGCACGCCGCACGCCGCACACCACGCATCTCGTGAGCATCCGTCAGGAGACCCGCCAGGCAACGGCGTACGGCTGCGCGAACCGGGTGATCCGGTGGGCCTGGACGACGACCTCGGCGTCCCCGGCGGGGATGTCCTTCCAGGCGACCTGCTCTACGTTGTTGACGCGGTCGAACCCGGAGTCCGTGCCCATGTTGCCGTGGCGCTCCTGGCCGCCCGCCCGGACGATGAGGTCGAGGTCGTTCTGCAGGGCCGCACCCGGCGGATCCGTCCAGACCAGGGTGATCTTCAAGGTGCGGCGGTCCCCTGCGGGGATCGGGATGTGGAACGTGCGCTCGTCGCCCTGCTCCAGCTCGTCCTCGTCGGCGAATCCCGCCTGGTCGCCGCCGCCCGGGAGTACGACGGAGCGTTCGAGGTTGACGAGGCCGAATCCGGAGCTGTTGTTCGGAGAAGCGCCCGCCTCTGTGGGGTTGTACTGGCCGGGGAGGTCCTGCGCGCCGTTGATCAGCATGCATTTCAGGAGCGCCGCGCTCGGCTTGGGGGTCCCGTTCTTCACCAGCGTCTCGCGCAGCACTGCCACGCAGCCCGCCACCAGCGGGGTCGCCATGCTGGTGCCGCTGTCGAAGAAGTAGTCGGGGTCCGAGGAGACGCCGAAGAAGTCCTCGGGGGCGGCCGCCCGCGAGTGCGTGGACAGGATCGAGGTCCCGGGACCGACGACATCGGGCTTGATGCGGCCCTCCTGGGAGGGGCCGCGGCTGCTGAAGGCCGCCATGCCAGCCGGGTTGTTCGCCTGCCGGTCGTCGCGGATCGGGTTGGCGGGGAAGGTGGCGGCGTTCAGCTGGCCGTAGGTGAGGGGGATGTCGGGGCGGTTGCCCTCACTGGCGCCGACAGTGATCACGTTCTTGGCCCCCGCCTGCGCGCTGACGGACGCCTGGTTGATCCGGCCGTCCCGGTCCCGGTCGTGACCGCTGTTGCCCGCCGCGAAGCAGATGACGAAGTCCTTGTGGTCCCACACCATCTTGTCGGCCTCGAATCCGCTCGTGCCGTACGGCAGGCCCGGCTTCACCGGGCCCCACGAGTTGGTGTGGATCCGCGCCCCCTGCTGGAACGCCGCCTCGAACAGGTCGCTCAGGTCGAGGGGGGTGCTCAGACCGCCGACATCGTTCAGGAGGGACTGCAGGACCAGCTCCGCCCCCGGCGCCGTGCCGGTGACTGGCCCCATCGACGCGGAGGTTCCGTCGCCGAGGACCGAGCCCGCCACGTGGGTCCCGTGGCCGTCGGGGTCGTCCGTCCTGTCGGGGAGCGTGCGGCCGATGGCCGTCAGGCTCCTGACCCGGCCGGTGAAGGCGGGGTGCACGTTCGTCGTGGAACCGAGGTCGAATCCGGTGTCGGCGACGGCCACGATCTGGCCCTCGCCCCGGAACGTCGTGCCGTTGAGGGCCACCCGGGCGTGCATCAGCGTCCCGGAGAGGGTGTTGTGCAGCCCCATCTCGGGGACCTCCTCGACCTGTTGCACCTCGTCGATCGAAGCCAGGGCGGGCAGGTTCCGCTCCTCGACCGTCATGCGCACCTTGCGGTGGTCGGCCTGCACGTCGGCCGCCGGAACCCCGGCGGCCCCGGCGATCCGCTCCAGCAGGCCGTCCGACCCCGCGTCGACGTCCTGGTGGAGGATGACGTCGACCAGGCGGGTCCGGGGGCCCACCGCCGCTTCGAGCGGCTCGGCCAGGACGGCGACGGACGGCCGCAGCCGGGTCGACCGCAGCGAGGGGGCCACCTTGAAGCCCTTGAGGTACACGTCCGCCCAGGCCACGAAGGGCAGTTCGCGCACGGCCTCCAGGTCGGCGCTCCGGTAGCCGCACAGATAGGTGCTCTCCGGTACGTACTCGTGGATCACCACGCCCAGATCCGCCAGCCGGCCCTTCTCCTCGGCCGTGGGGACGTGCGTGGTCTGGACGAGCAGGTAGTCGGACGCGGAGGCGTCCTCGGAGACGAGGGACGCTCTTTCGAGCTCCTGGGACTGGACCAACGGGTCCACGGACACGCCGTTGATGGTGATGAGGGCCATGGCGGGCTCCCGGGGTCGCGCGATGTCGGCGATCACACCGTGTCACGGTGCATGTCGCTCTGCGTGACAGGCGCGGCGGCCGGGGTGCCCGCACCGGCCCGTCACCACCCCTGTGGCGCAGCTCCGTCGGCCGGGCCCGTCCGGCCTTCCGGGTCAATCCGTCCGGCCGTCCGGGTCAATCGGCCCGGCCGGGCGCCTGGTGGGCCTGGGTGATGAGGTCCGTGGCGACCTCCAGGGCCGCCTGGCGGGTTTCCTCCGGGTCGCCCTCCACGTGCTGGAGGAACATCATCCCGGCGTGCAGGGTGAACAGGGCGCTCACGCAGCGGACCTGGTCCGCCAGGGGTCCGTCCTCCGTGCGGAGCAGCTCGACCAGGGTGAACAGCCGGCGCTTCACCGTCTCGCCGATGCTCAGCTCCCGCATCGTCGCCTGGTTCTCCTGCATGAAGCGGTACAGCGGTGCGCCCGCCGCCATCGCCTCGCTGTAGCGCCGGAGCACCTCGCGCTTCATCTCCAGCGACTTGGGCTGGTGCTCCGCCCATTCGATCAGCTCGTCGATCGGCCTCGTCAGGTCCTCGAAGACGCTGATGATGATGTCTTCCTTGGTCTTGAAGTGGTAGTAGAGCGCCGCCTTCGTGACCTCCAGCCGCTCTGCGATCTCACGCAGCGAGGTCTTCTCGTAGCCCTGCTCGGCGAAGAGCTCCAGTGCGACGTCCTGGATGCGCTGGCGCGTGTTGCCGCGGCGCGCCTGCGGACTGCTGCTGGACATGGCTCTCCCCAAATTACTTACTTGACGCCCGGCTAGTGACCGGTCTACCTTCCCCAGTGTAGTGAACTAGCCGGGCGGCAAGTAAGGGCCCGGAGCGTATGGGTGAACGGGGAGTGGACATGGCTGAAAACACAATCGCGGCGGAGACCACCAAGGAGGTGAAGCCGCGCAGTGTCCGTGTCGTCCTCATGGCCCTCATGATCGCGATGCTCCTGGCCATGCTCGACAACATGATCATCGGTACCGCGATGCCGACGATCGTCGGTGAGCTCGGCGGTCTGGAGCACCTCTCCTGGGTGGTCACCGCGTACACGCTGGCCACCGCGGCCTCCACCCCCATCTGGGGCAAGATCGGCGACATGTACGGGCGGAAGGGCTCCTTCCTCACCTCCATCGTGATCTTCCTGATCGGCTCCGCGCTCAGCGGCATGGCCCAGGACATGGGCCAGCTCATCGGCTTCCGCGCGATCCAGGGCCTCGGCGCCGGCGGTCTGATGGTCGGCGTCATGGCGATCATCGGCGACCTGATCCCGCCCCGCGAGCGCGGCAAGTACCAGGGCATGATGGCCGGCGTGATGGCCCTCGCCATGATCGGCGGCCCGCTGGTCGGCGGCACCATCACCGACCACATGGGCTGGCGCTGGTCCTTCTACATCAACCTGCCGCTCGGCGCCGTCGCACTCGCCATGGTCACCGCCGTCCTGCACCTGCCCAAGAAGAGGGCCCAGGGCAAGATCGACTACCTGGGCGCCGCGCTGCTGACCATCGCCATCACCTCGACGGTGCTGGTCACGACCTGGGGCGGCACCGAGTACGCCTGGGGCTCCGGGGAGATCATCGGCCTGATCGTCGTCGGCATCGTGTCGATCGCCGCGTTCCTCTTTGCCGAGACCAGGGCCGCCGAGCCCGTCATGCCGCTGCACATCTTCCGCAGCCGCAACTTCACGCTCATGTCGGTCATCGGCTTCCTCGTCGGCTTCGCGATGTTCGGCGGCGTGCTCTACCTCCCGCTCTTCCAGCAGGCGGTCCAGGGCGCCTCCGCCACCAACTCCGGCCTGCTGCTGCTCCCGATGCTGCTCTCGATGATGGTCGTCTCGCTGATCGCGGGCCGGATCACCACCAGCAGCGGCAAGTACAAGGTCTTCCCGATCGCGGGCGGTGCGCTCATGGTCGTGGGGCTCTTCCTGCTCGCGCAGATGGACACCGGCACCAGCCGCCTGGTCTCCGGCGTCTACATGGCCATCCTCGGTGCCGGCCTCGGCTTCCTGATGCAGATCACCATGCTGGTCGCGCAGAACAGCGTGGACATGAAGGACATGGGCGTCGCGTCCTCCTCGGCCACCCTCTTCCGTACGCTCGGCGGCTCGTTCGGCGTGGCCCTGATGGGCTCGCTGTTCACCAGCCGGGTCACCGACACCATGAGCGACCGCCTCGGTCCGCAGGCCGCCAACGCCGCCGGCTCCGCCCAGCTCGACGCGGCGAGCCTGGCGAAGCTGCCGGAAGCGGTGCGCGACGCCTACCAGCACGCGGTTGCCGCCGGTACGCACTCGGCGTTCCTGCTCGGCGCGTTCATCGCCGTACTGGGCTTCGCGGCCGCCTGGTTCGTCAAGGAGGTCCCGCTGCGGGGCGCGGGCCCGGTCAAGGCCGCCGACGGCGGCGAGGGCAAGCCGGAGCAGGCTCCGGTGGAGTCCTTCTCCCACTGACGCCCTCAGGCACCCGGACCCACCCGGACCCGCACGGCCCACCCGGCCCACCCGGCCCACCCGGTCCACCAGCCCGGCCCCGGCGGATTCCCGCCGCGGCCGGGCTTTTTCGCGCGCCGAAACCGTGGCTCAGGGGGCCTGCGAATACGTGTGATGCCTGGGAGGTTGGTGTCGTTGCGTCCTGGTTCAAGTGGGATCCAAATCGGGGCGATCAAGGACCAAGGTCCCCATTGGCCGAACTTTGGGCGGGAACCGGCGGGAACTCCTCTGCTTCGGCAGCCGTCCTGGAAAGCAGGGCGCTCACGCAGTCGGATGGGGAGGGGACGCTCATGGGATTCATGGCGCGCGTGAACGGGCAGGGCATCCGGGCCGGGGCAGCCGTCGTGGCCGCGGCCGCCGCGGTGGCCGGGACGGCGTGGGGGGTGGCGGCCCTCGTCGAACCCGGGCACGCACGGCAGGAGCAGGAGAACGTGTCACGCCCGGCCGGCACTGGCGGCACGGGCGGAGGTCCGGACGACGGAGCGAAGGGCGGCGCAGGCAGTGCGCAGCAGTCGCGCATACCCGACGGCATAGCGCACGCCTCCGAGAGCGGAGGCAACGCCGTCAACATCACCATCGACGACGGCCCCGACCCCCAGTGGACCCCCAAGGTCCTCGCCGTACTGGAGAAGTACGACGTGAAGGCGACCTTCTGCATGATCGGGCCGCAGGCCAAGGCCCACCCCGACCTGGTCAAGCGCGTGTCCGCGGGCGGCCACCGGCTCTGCGACCACACCGTGGACCACAACACGGCCATGGACAAGAAGCCCGCCGACTACCAGCAGAAGCAGATCCTGGACGCGAAGAAGATGATCGAGGACGCGGCGGGCGGCGGCGCCAAGGTGGAGTACTACCGCGCCCCCGGCGGCGCCTTCACCCCCGAGAGCCGCCGCACCGCCGCCGCGAACGGCATGCGCCCGCTCGGGTGGAACGTCGACAGCAAGGACTTCGGGAAGCCCGGCACCGCCGTCATAGTCAAGACGGTCAAGAGCGAGATCGGCAACGGCCCGACCCTCCTCTTCCACGACGGCGGCGGCAACCGCGCCCAGACCGTCGAGGCCCTCGACCAGGTGCTGGCCTGGCTGAAGGACCAGGGCCGCCCCACCGGGTTCCCCGTCCGCACGGCCCCGGACGCCTCCTGACACGCCGTCCGGTGGCGAACGGGTGAGGGTCTGCGCCACAGCGCCGTCGGCGGTGTTCGCTGGTCGCGCACGCAGCCCCGTACGCAGCCCGTACGCAGCCCGTACGACCCTCCAGGAGGTCCCCGTGATCGCGCCGAACCAGCTCTCCGACCCCGCCGTCCGCGCCTTCGTCAGCGCCGTGAACGCCGGCGACCGGAACGCCTTCAGCGCAGCCCTCACCGAGGACGTGACCATGTCCGACGACGGCTCGGACCGCAACGTCGCCCAGTGGGCCGAGCGGGAGATCTTCTCGTCCGGCGGTCACATGGACATCGAGGCCGAGTCCGACGGCGGCCGCGCCCTCGTCGTCAACTACCGCAACGACACGTGGGGCGAGATGCGCACCGCCTGGCGGTTCACCGTCGCCGACGACGGGCGCGTCAGCCGCTTCGAGACCGGTCAGGCCTGAGCAGCAGCCTCCGGCACCGCCGGTCCCAGGCGGTCGTTCTCCGGGGCGGACCCGCCCGGGCAGGCGAACCGGCGGCGCGTGCAGGCGTACGCGATCCCCGTCTCCGGGTCCGCCCAGCCCGGGCCGCCCGCCGCGCCGCTGTGCCCGAAGGCCGCGGGCCCACCGCGTGCTGCCGCTCGAAGCGCGGGTGAACGCGCGCCCGGCCTCGTTCCAGCCCGCGGCGGGCCCCCGTTGGCGTACAAGACGGTGACCCGCCCCGGTCCTTCGGGCGCGCCAGGGGCCCGGGCGGCGAGCGGATCGCCTGCGACACCGGTGGGTACACGGTGGAGTGGCCGGTCACGGGCACGGGCCACGGGACGCTCACGGGCACGCTGCGCCGGGAGTCAAGCTGCGAGCAGTACCGGACGGCGTTCTCGACGGAGAAGGGCAGGTCCTGACCCGGAGGGCGGGGGCGTGCACCGGGGCGGAGGCGTCTGCGAAGCAGAGGCGAGAGGGAGGGGCCGGCCGCCCTGTGCGCCTTGTGGGCGCTCGGCGGGCGACTGGTCCGCGGCCTTGGATCAAGAGCCGTAGCAGCCATTCTGCCGCACGGGGTGGAATGCGGCAGGCACGGAAGTCGCGTGTCGGACGGGATGTCCGGCGATCGGTGCTCAACAGGCGGAGCCGAGCGGTCAGTGCTTCCTGGTCGCCTCGTTCGCCTTGGCGGCGATCTCTTCGAGGACGGCCTTGGCATCGCCGTTCGGTTCCACGGCGCGGCCGATGTTGCGCTTGATGGTGTCGCTGACCGTCACCCAGGACGGGTCGTTCACCGGGTACAGCTGGGCACCGCGCAGCGCGGTCAGGAAGAACTGGTCGTTGCTGTCCAGGCCGCCGCCGGAGGGGTTGCGGGAGGCGGAGACGGTCGACGGCAGCAGGTGGTAGCGGTTCGCGAACTCCGACAGGTTCTGGTCCTGGTAGACGAAGTCCAGGAACTTGCCGATCTCCGCGCGCTTGCCGTTCTGCTTGAACGCCATCATCCAGTCGGCGACGCCCACGGTCGGCGGGTTGTCCCCGGAGCCGATCGTGTCCGAGACCGGCATGGCCGCGGTACGGACGTCGATGCCCTTGGCGCGCGCCTCGTGCAGGAGCTGCGGGTAGCCGTTCAGCATGCCGACCTCGCCGCGCACGAAGGCGGCGAAGGCGTCGGCGCGGTTGAGCCTGGACGGCGGGACCGGCCCGGTCAGGCCGGGGGTGACCAGGTTGTCCTTGAGCCAGTGGAAGGTCTGGATGTTCTGGTCCGAGGCCAGGTTGTAGTTGCCGCTGCTGTCGGCGTAGCCGCCGCCGTTGCTCAGCTCCCAGATCATCGCCTCGGCGTGTGCCTCCTCCGGGCCCAGGGGCAGCGCGTACGGGTACTTCACGCCCTTGTCCTTGAGGGCCTTGGCGTCGGCCTTCAGATCGGACCAGTTCTTGGGCGGCTCACTGACGCCGGCCTGCTTGAAGAGGCCCTGGTTGTAGAAGAGGAGCCGGCTGCTCGCCACCCAGGGCAGGCCGTAGAGGGTGTTGCCGACCGAGCCGGCCTCGGCGAGCGGCTGTAGGAAGTTCGCCTCGGCGGCGACCGAGAGGAGTTCGTCCGCTGAATAGAGCTTGCCCTGCGCCGCGAAGTCCGAGTACGAGCCCATGAGGGCCATGTCCGGCGCGTTTCCGGCCTTGACCATACGCGAGACCTCACGGTCGATGTCCGCCCACGGCAGGAGCTGGACCTGGACCTTGATGTCGGGGTTGGCGGTGGTGAAATCCGCCGTCACCTTGTCCCAGTAGGCCTTGGAACTGGTGGCCTGATTGTCGCCGTATTCCGCGGCGACCAGGCGCAGCGTGCCGCTGTCATCTGCACTGTTGTCTGAACCACCGCATCCGGCCAGCGGGATCAGCAGACCGAGCACGACCGCGGTCGCGCCCGTGCCGAAGATTCTTCGTTGCACGGGTGTATTCCCCTGAATTTCTTTGAGTCCCGTTACTGCCTATGAGTTGCTCCGGGCCGGGGTGTCCGTCCGTGGCCCGTTGGCCGGAATTCTCTCCCGAGCCGGGGCGATTGATTCCATTGGGTCGGAACTTGTGGTCATTTCTCCAAGTGCGGCTTTTCCGGCTGGTGTTTTCCGATATGCGATCGACAAATTGGACGCGCGTAGACATACCGAAAAGCCCGGTTCCGGCCAATTGGCCTCGCGGAACCGGGTCGAGGGGTGTGTCGAGGGGTGTGGGGATCAGGTCAGTCGGCGAACTCGCCCGCGTACGGGTCGGGCTCGCCCGTTTCGGGGTTGCGGCCCTCCTGCCAGCGGCGCTGGGCCTTGCGCCAGTGCACGAAGCTGAGGTGCCCGACGTCCCAGAAGGTGATGCTGACCGGGCTCACGTCGAACTCGTCGGAGCAGAGCCGGTACAGGAACTCGGCCATGCCGTACGGATGGACGGCGAAGGCGTCGGCGGTGTGCCGGCCGACCACCAGGACGGGCCAGCGGTCCGGATCGGGGTCGGTCGTCAGCCAGCAGAGGATGTCGGAGCCGCCGGTGACACCCCACGCGATGATCGACTCGGGGTCGACGCCGAAGGCGGCGCGGCCGCCCTCCGCCTCCCAGAGCTGGCGGGCGTTGGCGGTCTCCTCGGCCATCTCGGCCGGGTCCCACTGGAGTCCGGGCTTGGGGAGGGGGAGGAGGACGGTGGCCTCGCCGTTGATGGAGCCCGCGCCGAAACGGCCCATGAACGCGATGAAATCGGCCGGGAACCGGGTGTGCCAGACGGCCTCGGCGGCCGGCCAGTCGACGTCCTCGTCGGCTCCGTGCGTCGCCGGCATGATCTGCTCCAGCGCCTTGATCCGCGCGTTCTCCGTCATGCCGCTCCCCTGAGACCCCAGCTCAACCGCCCCAACCTACCGCCGGGGCAGCGCCGGGCCTAGCCGCAGTCGAGACGCTCAGGCAGGTCGATGTCCAGCTGTGACCCGGCCCGCAGCCCCCAGGCGGCCATGGCCCCCGCCTCGGCCTCCAGGACGTGCCGGGAGCGGAGCCGGGGCAGCCCGAGGCGGCCGGGGGGCATGGTGGTCAGGGCGATGACGCGCAGCCGGCGGTCGAGGTACGCCACGTCGATCGCGAACCGCATCCGGAACGTGTGCACGCTCCCGGCCGGAGTGAGGAGCAGGGCGGCGCCGGGTATGCCGTCCCGCCCGAGGAGCCCGCGGGTCCGGGCCCGGTAGGAGGCCGCGATCTCCAGGGGGACCGGCGCCAGGTCCGGGCCGAGGCGGAGCAGGGCCCCGCCGTCCCTCCAGCGCCGCCGTGTGTCGGTCATGGCCGCCAGGGTAGGGGCGGTTGGGCCCCCGGGCCCATGCAAGTGCGGTCGTCTGCGCCTACCTTCGGCGGATGGGCCTGGTCGTGATCATCGTTGCCGCAGCGGTGTACGGGGCGGCCGCGGGGCTGCTGCTGCCGCGGGCCGCGTACCGCCTGGCGGTCGAACCGGGGGCCGCCTGGCGCGACCGCTGCCCCGAGGGCCACCCGATCCCCGGCTGGCTGGGCCTGTCCCGTTGCCGTCCCGCGGCGCCGGCCCCGCCGGGTCCGGAACCCGGCGGTCCCGCGGGCCGGGCGGGCATGGTGGGCCTGGCGGGCCGGCGGCATCGGTACGGGGCCGGCCCGGGGTGGACCGCCGCGGCCGCCGTCGCGGTGTGCGGGGCGCTCGCGGGGGCCGGCGGAGGGCGGCCCGAATCCGTGGTGTTCGTCGCGGCGGCACCGGTGCTCCTGCTGCTGGGGCTCGTGGACCTGGCCGTGCACCGGCTGCCCGACGTACTGACCCTGCCGCTGGCCGCCGGTGTCTGCGCCGGCCTCGGCCTGGCCGCCCTCGCACCCGGCGCCGGCGGGTCCTGGCTGCTCGCACTGCTGGGCGGGGCCGCGCTCGGGACGGCGTACCTGGTGCTCTTCCTGATCAACCCCGCCGGAATGGGCTTCGGCGACGTCAAGCTGGCGCTCGCGCTCGGGGTCCCTCTTGGGTGGTACGGCTGGGGGGTATGGGCGGCCGGGGCCTTCCTCGGCTTCCTCTACGGCGCCCTGTACGGGCTGGCCCTTGTGCTGCAGGGCCGCGGGGGCGCCCGGAAGGCGTTTGCGTTCGGCCCCTTCATGGCCGCCGGAGCCCTCACCGGAGTGCTGCTGGGCGGTTTCGGAGCGTAATCATCTTGCGCCGATGCACGCATAACGCTTTACGAAGGGTTATGGTGGAACCCCCCCCTCGGGCCGGTCCGTATCCCCCCCACGGACCGGCCCGTTTTTTGTTTCCACCACCTTAGGGGTAAACCCCCAGGTCAGCCCCGCTGGGCCCAGATGTTCGCGCCGGGGGTGGACACGGCGAAGGAGTCGATCTCCTTCAGCTCCTGGTCCGAGAGCGGCGCGCCGGCCAGAGCCGCCACGTTTTCCTCCAGCTGGGACACGCTCGAAGCGCCGATCAGCGCCGAGGTCATCCGCTCGTCCCGGAGCACCCAGTTCAGCGCCAGCTGCGCCAGCGACTGCCCGCGCCGTGCCGCGATCTCGTTCAGCCCGGTCAGGCGCCGCATCACGTCGTCCGACAGCAGGTCCGGGTTGAGGGACTTGCCCTGCGCGGCCCGGGAGCCCTCCGGGATCCCCTTCAGGTACTTGCCGGTCAGCAGACCCTGCGCGAGCGGCGCGAAGGAGATGCAGCCCATGCCGGCCTCCTCCAAGGTGTCCAGCAGCCCGTCCTCCTCCGTCCAGCGGTTGATCATCGAGTACGAGGGCTGGTGGATGAGGGGGCGGACGCCCATGTCGCGCAGGATCCGCGCCGCCTCGGCCGTCTGCTCGGCGGTGTACGAGGACACGCCCACGTACAGCGCCTTGCCCTGCCGGACCGCGGACGCGAGCGCGCCCATGGTCTCCTCCAGCGGGGTCTCCGGGTCGAAGCGGTGCGAGTAGAAGATGTCGACGTAGTCCACGCCCATCCGCTTCAGCGAGGCGTCGAGCGAGCTCATCAGGTACTTGCGGCTGCCCCACTCGCCGTACGGGCCCTCGTGCATGAGGTAGCCGGCCTTGGTGGAGATGATCAGCTGGTCGCGGTACGGCGCGAAGTCCTCCGCGAAGATCTTGCCGAAGTTGAGCTCGGCCGAGCCGGGGGGCGGGCCGTAGTTGTTCGCCAGGTCGAAGTGGGTGACGCCGAGGTCGAAGGCCCGGCGCAGGATCGCCCGCTGGGATTCGAGGGACTTGTCGTCACCGAAGTTGTGCCACAGGCCGAGGGAGATCGCGGGGAGCTTGAGGCCGCTGTGGCCGGTGCGCCGGTACTGCATGGAGTCGTAGCGCGAGGGCTCTGCCCGATAGGGATTGTTATCAGTCACGTTGTCCTCCCTATCACGGACTTGTGACAGACCGAGTTGGGTACCCGATCCCGCCGCGCAGTAATGTGGCGGACTCGGGGGAGGGACCGGATTTCGCACGGGGGCATTGCACGGAGGGGCTGGAAGATCGTGAAGCTGCGCGACCTGGTGTACAGGCTCTACGCACGCCGGGTGGAAGGCCGCCTCGACCACGACGCGTCGCCCAAGCACATCGGCGTGATCCTGGACGGGAACCGGCGCTGGGCGAAGGCGTCCGGAGGTACGACGGAGCAAGGCCACCAGGCCGGGGCCGACAAGATCTCCGAGATGCTGGGCTGGTGCACCGAGACGGACGTCGAGGTCGTCACCCTGTGGATGCTGTCCACGGACAACCTGGATCGGCCGGAGGTCGAGCTCCGCCCGCTGCTCAACATCATCGAGAACACGGTCCGGGGCCTCGCCGCGGACGGCCGCTGGCGCGTCCACCACGTGGGCAACCTCGACATCCTGCCCGCACAGACCCAGTCCGTGCTCAAGGAGGCCGAGCAGGCCACGCACGACGTCGACGGGATACTCGTCAACGTCGCCGTGGGCTACGGCGGCCGCCAGGAGATCGCCGACGCGGTCCGCTCGCTGCTGCTGGAACACGCCGAGAAGGGCACCTCCTTCGAGGAGCTCGCCGAGATCCTCGACATCGACCACATCGCCGAGCACCTCTACACACGCGGCCAGCCCGACCCGGACCTGGTGATCCGCACCAGCGGCGAGCAGCGGCTGTCCGGATTCATGCTGTGGCAGAGCGCGCATTCCGAGTACTACTTCTGCGAGGTGTTCTGGCCGGCCTTCCGCAAGGTCGACTTCCTGCGGGCGCTGCGCGACTACGCCGCCCGCCACCGGCGCTACGGCACCTGACGGCACCGGCACTTTTCGGCACCTCGCGCGGCGCGCCCCGGACCTCCGGCGGCGCGCCGTCGCCGTACCCCGGGAGCCCCTCCGGCCCCGCCCGTCCTCCCTGCAAGGCCTTCACCAGGGATTCACCGAGCGTCCGTCATATGCCATGGCATGGCCGGGCCTGATCGGGGAATATCCCTTTCAGGTCGATGCCCGATCCACGGGTGTCGAGTCTCAGCGGACGGCATGGGGTCGTCCGCCCGGGAGGCCCTTTGCACCAGGACGCACGTGCGGTTCGCACGGACGAAGTGGGAGGGCCGGAAATCGGCCCCGGCATGGGAGCCGATGACCGGTCCGGTCTTCATGGCCCGACCTCTTCCGAGGGGGTACGTCCTTCCGTGGTGACCAGCACAAAGCGCCGCCTGCCCGACAGGCGGACCTACGTCCTCGACACCAGCGTCCTGCTGGCAGACCCCAACGCGATCTCCCGCTTCGACGAGCACGAGGTCGTGCTCCCGATCGTGGTGATCACCGAGCTGGAGGCAAAGAGGCACCATCCCGAACTCGGCTACTTCGCCCGTCAGGCCCTGCGCCTGCTCGACGACTTCCGGGTTCGCTACGGTCGCCTCGACGCTCCCATCCCGCTGGGCGATCTGGGCGGCACCCTGCGCGTCGAGCTCAACCACTCCGACCCCGGTGTCCTGCCGGCCGGCTTCCGACTGGGGGACAACGACTCGCGGATCCTCGCGGTCGCGCGCAATCTCCAGGCCGAGGGCTATGACGTCACGGTCGTCTCGAAGGATCTCCCGCTGCGCATCAAGGCCTCCTCCGTGGGGCTGCTCGCCGAGGAGTACCGGGCGGAGCTCGCGATCACCGATGCCGGCTGGACCGGCATGAGCGATCTCGCGCTGTCCGGGGAACAGGTCGACCTGCTCTACTCCGAGGAGCGGCTGTACGTACCGGAGGCGGCCGAACTGCCCGTGCACACCGGGCTGGTCCTCCAGTCCGAGCGCGGCAAGGCCCTGGGCCGGGTCACCCCGGACGGCAACGTGAGGCTCGTACGGGGCGACCGCGAGGCCTTCGGGCTGCACGGCCGCAGCGCCGAGCAGCGCATCGCCCTGGACCTGCTGCTCGACCCGGAGATCGGGATCATCTCCATGGGCGGCCGGGCCGGCACCGGAAAGTCGGCGCTGGCGCTGTGCGCGGGCCTGGAGGCGGTGCTGGAGCGGAGGCAGCATCAGAAGGTGATGGTCTTCCGGCCGCTGTACGCGGTGGGCGGCCAGGACCTCGGCTACCTGCCCGGGGACGCGTCCGAGAAGATGAGCCCCTGGGCGCAGGCGGTCTTCGACACCCTCTCTGCGGTGGCCGGGCGCGAGGTCATCGAGGAGGTGCTGAACCGGGGGATGCTGGAGGTCCTGCCGCTCACGCACATCCGCGGACGCTCGCTGCACGACGCCTTCGTGATCGTGGACGAGGCGCAGTCGCTGGAGCGCAACGTCCTTCTGACCGTTCTGTCCCGGATTGGAGCCAATTCGCGGGTTGTTCTGACCCACGATGTCGCCCAGCGGGACAATCTGCGGGTCGGGCGGTACGACGGAGTGGTCGCCGTCGTCGAGAAGCTGAAGGGGCATCCGCTCTTCGCCCACGTCACGCTCACCCGCTCCGAGCGCTCCCCGATCGCGGCACTGGTCACCGAGATGCTTGAGTCCCTGTAGCGGCGAAGGGGGTAAAACCCCCATAGCGGCAAGGTGAGTTGGCGCCGCCCGGCAAAGGTCCGAAAGCCTAGCCGGGCGGCGTCGTGCTGCACAGGTCTTTGTCGAAACCAACGGCAACATGCGAGGTGTGACCTTTCCCACGTAGCGGAGAATTGCCTTGCGGTGTCGGGGTCCGGCAGAGTCTGTTTTCCGTCAGGCCCCGCATACGGCACATCTGTATCTCCCGTGAGGTACAACCGCAGCACCACAACTCCACAGCCGTTCGCCGTATGCCGCCCGCGCACCACGCGGCAGCCCCCGCAAGGGAGTTGCCCACGGGCCCGAGCCTCCAGTGATCGCAGTACCACGGAGGCCAGTGTCGAGGGGCACTATTGCGCCCGCCCGGTCACTGCGGACGCTGCTGGAAGGACACCGTGTGAGCCGGATCTCGGTCCGGGGGTTCGCAGTGGCTTCGGCCACCGCAGTCACCACCGTCGGCGCAGTCGTGGGTGTTGCCGCAGGCGACCCCGCCTCGAACGATCTCGAGACCACCGCTTCCGGGGCGACCCTCCTCGCCGACATCCCGGTCGGCGAGCAGGCGCAGGTCCAGGACGCGTCCCTGACGCAGCAGGCCGACGCCATCGCCCAGGGCGCCGACACCGACGCCAAGCGCGTCGCCGAGGAAGCCGCCCGCATCCAGGCCGCCGAGGACGCCAAGTCCAAGAAGGCCGAGGCGCAGAAGGCTGCCGACGAGAAGGCGAAGAAGGACCGCGAGGAGAAGGAGCAGATCGCCAGCCGCTCCGCGGCCCGTGACGCCTCCGACTTCGCCGTCCAGAGCTCCTACACGGTCGCCCAGGTCAAGGACATCGCCCGGCAGATCGTCCCCGCCGGGCAGTTCCAGTGCTTCTCGAACATCATCAACGAGGAGTCCACCTGGAACTACAAGGCCGTGAACTCGTCCTCGGGCGCGTACGGTCTGGTCCAGGCGCTCCCCGGCTCGAAGATGTCCTCGGTCGCCGACGACTGGCGCACCAACCCGGCCACCCAGATCCAGTGGGGCCTCAACTACATGAACGAGCGCTACCACAGCCCGTGCGCCGCCTGGAGCTTCCACCAGGCCAACGGCTGGTACTAGCCGCCGCTCAACCTGCAGGAGCCCCGCACCGTCATACGGTGCGGGGCTCCTCGCGTGTACGGTCTTTCGAGGTGTGTCCACGGGCGGGGGAAGGGAAAGACATGACGAAGAGGGCAGGCTGGCTCGGCCGGCTCGGGCACAAGCTGAGCCGCATGGAGGCGCGGCTCAACGAGCGCCGTGCCGAGGTCGAGGCGGAGAGCATCGGCGCCGTCCCGGCCCCGGTCGCCGGCGCGGGCGCTGCTGCCGGTGCGGGGACCCCGGCAGCCACCACGCCCGCCCCCGCAGCCGGCACCTCCGCCGAGCACCCGCACCCGCCCGACCCGCGCGGGCGCCCCGACCCGGTGAGCGTCGTCCCGTGGGGAATGCGGGTCGCCGCCGAGGTCAGCTGGCGGCTCCTGCTGCTCGCCGGGATGCTCTGGGTGGTGATGAAGGTGATCAGCGAAGTCCGCCTGGTCGTCCTCGCCTTCGCCGCCGCCCTGCTCGTCACCGCGCTGCTCCAGCCCTTCGTGGTCCGGCTGCGCCGCCTCGGCCTGCCGCGCGGGCTCGCCACCGCCGTCACGGCGATCCTCGGGTTCGTGGTCATCGGCCTGGTCGGCTGGTTCGTGGTCTGGCAGGTCATGGAGAACCTCGACGACCTCTCCGCCCGGGTCCGCGACGGCATCAACGAGCTCAAGCTCTGGGCACTGGACAGTCCGTTCCACGTGACCGAGAAGCAGATCAACGACATCGCGAAGAACCTCAGCGAGACCATCGGCACCAACACCGAGCAGATCACCTCCGCCGGCCTCCAGGGCGTGACCGTCCTCGTCGAGGTGCTGACGGGGATGCTGCTCGCGATGTTCTCGACGCTGTTCCTGCTCTACGACGGCAAGCGCATCTGGACCTGGGTGCAGGGCCTGGTGCCGGCCGCCGCC
Organism: Streptomyces sp. NPDC097981; assembly: GCF_040302565.1. Lineage (NCBI taxonomy): Bacteria > Bacillati > Actinomycetota > Actinomycetes > Kitasatosporales > Streptomycetaceae > Streptomyces > Streptomyces sp. NPDC097981. The sequence goes on along the minus strand of NZ_JBEORW010000011.1, from coordinate 14,675 downwards.
CGCCCCGGGGTCGCGGGCGCCGGCCCGCGCGCCTGGCGCACGCTGACGGCGTACGTGCGCGGCACGGTGCTCGTCGCACTCATCGACGCCATCTTCATCGGTCTCGGCATCTACTTCCTCAAGGTGCCGATGGCGGTGCCGCTGGCCGTCTTCATCTTCCTGTTCGCCTTCATCCCGCTGGTCGGAGCGGTGGTCTCGGGCGCCCTCGCGGTGGTCGTCGCCCTGGTGACCCAGGGGCCGTGGACCGCGCTGATGGTGCTGGTCGTGGTGCTGGCCGTGCAGCAGATCGAGGGGCACGTGCTCCAGCCCTTCATCCTGGGCCGGGCGGTACGGGTGCACCCGCTCGCGGTGGTGCTGTCGGTGGCCGCGGGCGGCATGATCGCGGGCATCGGCGGAGCGGTGGTCGCCGTCCCGCTGGTCGCCGTCACCAACACGGTGGTCGTCTACCTGAGGGCCTACTCCCGGGAACAGCTCCTGCACGGCGCGACGCCGATGGGCCCGGGTCCGCACGGTTCGACCGTGCTGGAGCAGTCCGCACATGATCAGCGAGCCTGAGCTCGACGGGGAGTGGGACGCCGGTCCGCAGTCCGGGCCGGCGGACGGGCCGGACGCCCCGGGCGGGCGCGTACGGGGGCCGCGTACGCCCTGGTGGTGGGCGTTCGGCGGGGCGGTGCTGGCCTCGGCCGTCTGGGCGGGTGTCCTGGTAGCGCAGGATCGTTTCGACAGTGCGCCGCGCATCGCGTACCGGCACACCGAAGACCTGTGCGAGGCAGGGAGCACGGCCGCGCTCGCCAAGGCCCAGGTGAAGGTGGGCCACGGCCTGCCGCGGCACGGCGAGCGCCCCGCGCTGGACTGGTCGTACTGCACGTACAGCGGGGACTACAACGAGGGGCAGGTCACCTACGAGGTGATGGCGCTGGTCGAGCTGCACAAGAAGGCCGATCCCGGAACGGAGTTCGGCGAGGCGCCCGCTGTCGCCCGGGGCATGTTCGACGGCGCCGCCGGTCAGGTCGAGCAGGTCCCCGGGCTCGGCGCGCGGGCGGAGTTCCACGAGGCGGTGGGCGGCGGCGGGCCCCGGCTCCAGGTGCTCGACGGCGGCGCGGTGTTCACGCTCGACGTCCAGTGGTTCGGGCCCGACCCCGGCTTCGCGCCGGACGGGGATGCGATCAAGTCGGCGATGATCGAGGACATGCGCGCCCTGATGGCGGCCCTGCACGTGTGAAACGCCAGGGCCCCCGCGGCCGGGAACGGCTGCGGGGGCCCTGGTACGCGTACCGGGTGTTACTCGGCGGCGAGGGCGGCCTCGGCGTCGAGGGTGACCGCGACGGCCTGGATCACCGAGGCGATCTTGAAGGCCTCCTGGATCGTCTCGCGGTCGACGCCGGCCTTGCGCAGGACCTGCTCGTGCGAGTCCAGACACTGGCCGCAGCCGTTGACCGCGGAGACGGCGAGCGACCACAGCTCGAAGTCGACCTTCTCCACGCCCGGGTTGCCGATGACGTTCATCCGCAGACCGGCCCGCAGCGTGCCGTACTCCGGGTCGGAGAGCAGGTGGCGGGTGCGGTAGAAGACGTTGTTCATCGCCATGACCGCGGCGGCGGACTTGGCGGCGGTGTACGCCTCCGGCGACAGGGCCGCCTTCGCCTCCGGCTCCAGCTCACGCAGGACCCGCGGGGAGCGGGCGGCGATCGCGCAGGACAGGACCGTGCCCCACAGCTGCTGCTGCGAGAGCTTGTCCTGGTTGCCGATGACCGAGCCGAGGTTCAGCTTCAGGTCCTTGGCGAAGTCCGGTATGGCGGACTTGAGGGAGTCGAGGGACATCCGTCACTCACCGGCCAGCAGGGCGCCGGCGTCCAGGGTGCCCTCGCCCTTGTTCCAGTTGCAGGGGCACAGCTCGTCGGTCTGCAGGGCGTCGAGGACCCGCAGGACCTCCTTGGGGTTACGGCCCACGGAACCGGCGGTCACCATCGTGAACTGGATCTCGTTGTTCTGGTCGACGATGAACACGGCGCGCTGCGCGAAGCCGTCCTCGCCCTGCACGCCACAGGCCTGCATGAGCTCGTGCTTGGAGTCGGCCAGCATCGGGAAGGGCAGGTCACGCAGGTCGGCGTGGTCCTTGCGCCAGGCGTGGTGGACGAACTCGGAGTCGCCGGAGACGCCGAGGATCTGGGCATCGCGGTCGGCGAACTCCTCGTTCAGCTTGCCGAAGGCGGCGATCTCGGTCGGGCAGACGAAGGTGAAGTCCTTCGGCCAGAAGAACACCACGCGCCACTTGCCCTCGTAAGTCTTGTGGTCGATCTGGGCGAACTCGCTGCCGGCCTCAAGCGAGACACAAGCGGTCAGATCGTAGGTGGGGAACTTGTCACCGACAGTGAGCACGTGCTCTCCTTGCGGAATGGAAAAGAGCCCTTTTGGGGGTTTTCCGAGAGGGTTGGACGGATCTCACATGCTGACACAGCTGCATTGATTGCGGAAATAGCTAGTCTTGTGATGAGTGATCGGAGGTGCCTATCAGTGGCTGTCGGTAATAGGGGAGCGAAGCAGGCGACGCTCGCGCAGCTGCGCGCATTCGCCGCCGTCGCCGAACACCTGCACTTCCGGGACGCCGCCGCGGCCATCGGAATGAGCCAGCCGGCGCTCTCCGGCGCCGTTTCCGCGCTGGAGGAGGCCCTCGGCGTCCAGCTGCTGGAGCGCACCACCCGCAAAGTGCTGCTCTCCCCGGCGGGCGAGCGGATCGCCGCCCGGGCCCGGGCGGTCCTCGACGCCATGGGCGGACTGCTGGAGGAGGCCGAGGCGGTACGGGCGCCCTTCACCGGGATCCTGCGCCTCGGAGTGATCCCCACGGTGGCCCCCTACCTGCTGCCGACCGTGCTCGGGCTGTTCCACCGCCGCTACCCCCGGATGGACCTCCAGGTGCACGAGGAGCAGACCTCCTCGCTGCTGGAGGGGCTGGCCGGCGGACGGCTCGACCTGCTGCTGCTCGCGGTCCCGCTCGGCGTCCCCGGAGTCACCGAACTGCCCGTGTTCGACGAGGACTTCGTCCTCCTCGCGCCCCGGGAGCACCCGCTCGCCGGACGCAGGGACATCCCGCGCGAGGAACTGCGGGGACTGCAGCTGCTGTTGCTCGACGAGGGGCACTGCCTGCGCGACCAGGCCCTGGACATCTGCCGCGAGGCGGGCCGGACCGACGGGGCGGACGTCACCACGACCGCCGCCGGGCTGTCCACCCTCGTACAACTGGTCGCCGGTGGGCTGGGAGTCACGCTGTTGCCGCGCACCGCGCTGCGGCTGGAGACCGCCCGCAACGAGTACCTGTCCACCGGGTACTTCGCCGAGCCCGCGCCCTCGCGCCGCATCGCCCTCGCCATGCGGACGGGGACGGCCCGCCAGCAGGAGTTCCGGGCCATCGCGGGCGCACTGCGCGAAGCCGTGCGCCCGCTCCCGGTGTGGCCCGCCGAGTAGGCCGGCCGGGTCGGGAGCGAGCGTACGCAACGGCCTTCCGGCGTACGGAGTCACTCCGTACGCAGACCGTCCGGGCGCATCGAGCGCAGCAGCGCCGGCAGGCTGAGCAGGGTGACGGCCAGGGCCACCCCGGCGCCGATGCCCGACATTATCGCGACCGAGGACGTTGCTCATCCCCATCAGCACCGCGCCGAGCGAGAGACCGATGGCGATGCGACCAGGGCGGACAGCAGTTTCCTGCGCTCGCGCAACTGCTCCAGTTGGGAGACCAGCAGGCTGGCGCCGATCAGCACCAGCACCAGGGTGGCGCCGACGAACAGGCTGGTCCGGATCGACGCGTACTGGGTGGCGGTCCGCGTCGACCGGAGGGCCATGGCCAGGGCGAGCAGGTGCAGCGTTGAGCACTGCCCGTTTGAGGTCGAGGCGGCCCGAACCGACCGGAAGTGGACGGAGAACCGGGAACCGGTAAGGGGTTGCGGGGAAGCAACACCTTGATTCCCCGCAACCCCTCAGGTGGTCAGCGGTACAGCACGACGAGCGAGGCGAGGAGAAGCGCAGCCGAGGCTGAGAGCCCCAGGATCCGGTAGCGGCCCCACGCGGCCAGCGCGAGAAGGCATGACCACGCTCCACCTGTGATGGTGGCAGCCCACCAGCCGACGGTCGTCTGTGCGGCGAGGAGAGGGAACGGCGCCAGCAGGATCGTCGGCAGGACGACTGCGAGCCGAGGCTCGATGTCCAGCTGCTTGTAGACGATCATCAGGATGATCAGGGCAGTCGTAAGGGTGAGGGGGATGGCTGCCCAGTCCCACCAGGTCCAACAGAGGCCGTCTGTCTTCTCGCATGCCTGGTCGTTGTGATGCTTGACCCAGGAGAAGAAGTGCACAGCACCGTAGGCCAGAACCGCACCGGAGACAGCCACTCCGAACGCTCTCGGTATGACCGGCCGTGGCTCTGCATGTGGTGTGTTCATGCCTACACTCTTCCCTAATCGATGGCCGGGGCCTGAGTACATTGACTCAGGCCCCGAACCAGTTGTCTGTCACTTTCCCTGAAGCGTCTGTTCCAGGGCGTCCGCGTAGAGACGAGCCCCTGCAGGCTTCGGATGGAAGGACTGCATGGACGGCTGCGGAGCGTCGTTGTCCGCCTGCTCCCGCCCGGTCATCACGATGCCGTGAATGCTCTCAGGACTACCGCAAATGGCCTTGCCGTCGAAGTTGTTCCGCGGGTCGGAGAAAACCGCCCACGATCCGGAATCCTGAGTGGCTCCCTTCATCTCGGTGGCGAGAGTGTCGGCCAGAGTGCGTACCCAGTCGTTTTCGCCGTCCTCATAGGCACCGGGAAGACAGCCGTGGTTCTTCTCCACCAACCGCGGGTAGCCCATGAGGACGACCTTCGCGTACGGCGCCCTGGCGTGAATGGCGTTCAGTGTCTTGGCGATCTGCGTCCGCACCGAGTCGTGCAGCCACTTCGGCGCCCAGTCCTTCAGGGCACCCGTCGTACCGCCTGTCTTGCCACCGGTATCGGGATCAACATTGTCCAGCTCCGCATACGGGCACGTGGTGAGAGACGGGATCGGGATGTCGACGCACTTCCCGATGATGTCGCTGAAGCGGGCGTCGTTGCCGCCGATGCTGAGTGTCACCAGGCTGGTGTTCTGGTCCAGGTATCCGGCTTCGATCTGTGCCACCTCGCTGGACTTGCCCTTGGCGAGGATGTCGTAGGTGCGTGCTCCGGAACACGCTATGAAGTGATAGTCCATTTGCGAGTCAAGGCCGTCGGCCATGGCTCCGATCGAGTCGGAGTAGCCCGGAAGCTTTGCCTGCCTCGACCACGCCAGCTTGGAGCGGTGGCACTTGTCAATGCCCTTGTCGTTCAGCTTGTCGAAGCGGTCGGTCTCCGCGTACAGGTCCGCGCCGCCCGGTCTGGTGGCTCCTTCACCCGAGGAGTAGGAGTCGCCCATCGCGGTGACGGAGTTGGCCGGCTTGCCCGCGAGGGGCTGGAAGGCGACCGCGCCCCAGGCGATGTCCTCGTCCGCCCTGCCGTCCGCAGTCGTGTTCGACAGGTTGACCTGCGGAGTGCCGGTGAAGTGGAACACGCCGAGGCTTACCCATCCGCCGGCCCGCTGGAGCACTACCCGTTGCTTGCTGGTGCTGTCCGAGCCCTCAACGGTGTAGGTGGCCTGCCGGGTCTGGGCGCCGGTGTCGGGCAGGTGGACCAGGACTCGCGCCCAGTCGAGGCTCTGGCCGAGGGTCCATGTACCGTCGATGGTCATGTAGCCGCCAGGGCCTCCGAAGTGAGCTGCGTCGCGGGTGTGGGCGTACCAGTAGTGTCCGCCGTAGCCGGCGCCTACCTGGTGCAGGTCTGCTTTCGCTTGGTAGCGGCCCTCCGTGCCGGGGTTGAACGCGAACTGGAAGCTGCCCGCCGAGGAGACCTGGCCGCAGTCGCCCCACGTTTCGGTGCCGTCGGGGACGGAGGCGACCACTTTCGATCCGGACGGCGCGCCGGCACAGACCGGGGTACCGGTCTTGAGACGGTAGCCTCGTCCCGGCTCCGCAACCAGTGTTTGGTACTTGATGGCCTCGTGGCCGCAGGTGGAGGCGCAGTTGGCCTTCCATGTCGTGTTGGGCTGGTTCCACCAGTACTGCGCGTAGCACTCGGCGTCCGGGCAGTTGGGCGGGGTGTTCGGGCTGCAGTTGTTCTTGCTGTTGCAGAAGGTGTCGAGCGGGGGCGAGACGGCGGCGCGGTCGGCGATGGTGCTCCACCAGGCGGGCCGGAATCCGGCTGAGGAGAACCCGGACTCGCCGGGCCAGTCCTGACGGCCCGTGGTGGCGTAGGAGAAGCCGGTGTCGACGGACCAGGCGGCCCAGCCCATCACCTTTGCCTCGTACGGCCAGTCCTGTGGATGCGCCGCGTCCTTGTTCGCCTCCGCACCGTCCACGTCAGCGTTCATGAACGGGTGGCCCCAGCTCTTCTTGTAGAGCGGGTTGGCGGGGTTGTTGTACCAGCCAAGGCCCCAGTGTCCGCCGTGCTTTGATGCCTCCGACGGCGGGTTGAAGCCGAGGTTATAGTTCCATACGGCGGTGAACCAGTTCTCCACCATGGACGGGTCGTCGTTGTTGACGGTGACCTTCTGGCCGTCCGTATGGACCTCGTTCCACTTGTCGGCGAGGATCTTCATGGAGGCGGCGATGTTCGACGCGTAGTCGACAGCGACGAGCTTCTGCAGGGCCGGGGACAGGCTGGTCTCCCTGGCCCCGGTGTCCTTGTCCACCTTCTCGTGCCCCGCCAGGCGCATGCCGTCGGTGACCTGGCCGACGCCGTAGCCGCAGTCGGACTTGTCCCAGTTGATCTTCCAGTAGGCAGCCGGGTCGTTGGGGTCGGCCTTGTGGCCGTAGTAGCCATCCACGGCGGCCAGCGGGCTGCCCATCTGGCCGGGGATCGAACCCGACTCGGCCTGCCACAGGTTCGACTCCTGGGCCATGATGCCAAGGAGCACGTTGGCGGGGATCTTGCCCCCGCCGTTCAACGCCGGCGGAGGGAACAGGCCCTGCGGGTCGACGACTGCCAGGCCGGCCTGGTTGCGGTAGCCGCCCTGCCGGATGTAGTTGGAGCGCAGGTTGCCGCGCACGGCCATGTCGACGGCCCATTCGACCTGATTCGACGTCGGCTGCAACGCCTGTACCTTGACGTCGTTGCGGGAGACGGAGCACCAACGGTCGCCGTCCGTCGGATCGTTCGACACCGCGGCTGTGGCCTCGCCACTGCGCATCAGCTGGGTCTGCGTCGCGGCGGCCGCACCGAGGGACGGAGACGCCTTGGTCCCCGAGCCGTCGGCGGCTTCCTGCTGCACGCTCTGCGTGAGCTTCGTCCCGGTGACGGTAGCGGTGCTGGTGACTGTCACCAGCTCGTCACCGGCGGCGGTCGCAGCAGCCTGCGGAGCGGGTTCTTCGGTCTTGGTGAAGTCCTTGCCCGCGTTCTTGACGCGGTCCAGGCCGGCACGGATGCCGGCGGTCAGGACCGGCTCGACGGCCAGCTGACCGTGGGAGGACACGTCGGTGTCGGCCGGGGCGTTGACGTGGGTGACCCCGGTTGCCGCCGTGGCGGGGGTATTTGTGGGGTGGCCGGTGAGGAACACCCTGCCCGCCTCGCCCTGCATGAGGTCGAGGTCGCCGAGCTTGCCCGAGGCGATGGCGCCCGGCTTGCCGTGACCAGTGAACAGTTTGGCGTTCACCGTGGATTCGTCCTTGCGGTCGACGAAGGCGATTTTCCCGTCGGCGGCGGGCCGGATGTCGAACGGGACGCTGTCCGCGTCGGCGAGGTTCTTCACCGTGCCGGAGCCGTCGAGGTGGACCAGGTGGTTGCCGAGTGCGGCGACCGTGCCGTCCTTCACCGGGACCGCGCTGGTGATTTCTCCCTTCGCCGCGGCCGTGCTCGTGGTCTTCCCGGCGGTGTCCACGGTGACCACGCGCGTCCGCGTGCTCTCGGGGTCGTTCATGTTCCGGAAGGCGGTGAACGCCGCCGTGTGTGTCGTCGTGTTGCAGGACGGGTCGAAGTAGGCCAGCGACGCGGTAAACGGCAGCTTCGTCACCTGCCCCGTCGCCAGGTTGACGATGGCGGTGAACGCACCGCCCTGCATCAGGTCCGGCTTGTTCGTGAAGCTTCGGGGCGCGTAGACGACGGCGGCGTGCTCGCGGTCCATCACGCACTGGTTGCCGATCCACGAGTCCGCGGGCAGGGCCGGTTCGGCCAGGGTGGCTACGGTCTTCCACGCGTACGCCTCGCTGCTGTCGGCGACGAGGATACGCAGGCCGTCGACGTCGGCGGCGGCGGTCACCGCGCGGTCGGGACTGGTCTTCCAATCGTTGCCGAGCTTCCTGCCCGGATCCTCGACCTGGCCAGGAGATGCCGGTGGTGCGGTGGAGCCGGGGTTCCGTTTCGGCGCGGCGAAGGCGGGTGTGGCCTGGAGCAGTCCGCCGGTCAGGGCAGCGCAGGCCACAACGGCGACCAGGAATGAGCGTGTTCGTGTTCTGAATCTCAAGAGAGAGTTTCCCTAGTTTTCCTTGGAGGGTTTCCTGAGCCCTGTTGGGGCACAGGAACGGCTCGCCCACCCAGGTCGGAAGAACCCGACGGCGGGCGGGATCTTGGTAGGAGTCAGCCGGTGGCGTGGAGAAGCGCGCGGACGACGGCTCCGGCTGTCTCCGGTGGGTGCGCCCGCTCCGGAGCGGTGGCGGCGCTGGTCAGGTCGTCGCGGTAGGTGGTGAACCCCGCCGGTGATGGGATCGTCGGCGGTCCGCTCGGCACGCCTGCGAAGGAGCCTGCGGTGGCACCGGACAGGGCCGGCGATCTCGTACCTTCGCGGGCGCTGCGGCGCGTCAGCTCACGCAACTGGGCGGCTACGTTCCGAGGAAGGGAGCGCGATGTGTGAAGCGGATCTCGTCACTTCATGAACAGCTATTGATCAGAAACTCATGGGGTTCTCGTCCAGGACGTAGCGGACATGCGGTCGCCGAAGCAGCCGCGGACGATGTGCGGCTGACGCTGGCGTCTGCGGAAGAAGCGACGGGTCTCGGCGGCGAGTTCGGCCTGGTTACGGGCCCGGTGCTGCTTGGGCAGGCTGTGCTTGAGGTCAGTTTGACCAGCTCGTCAGGGTTCAGCTCGGGCGAGTACCGGGGCAGGAAGTGCAGCTCGACGTCGTCGGGGTGGGCAGCGAGCCAGTCGCGGACTTCTTGGAGCGGTGGTCGGAGTGCCCGTCGACCACGAGATGGACCTTGCGGTCGAAGTGGCCGGCGAGCCGGTCCAGGAAGCGGCACATCACCTCGGCGGTGAAGCTCTCGGCGAAGTTGACCGTGAAGTACATCCGGCCCGTGGTACTGATCGCCGACATCGCGTCCACCGAGAACCGATTGCCAGTCCGCCGCACGACGGGAGTCTTCCCCTTCTCTCCTCAGTGCGGCCGTTGACCTGGTCGGAGCGGATGCCGACCTGGTCGGCGAACAGGACCTCGCTGCCGTCCTTCTTCGCCTTCGCCCAGATCGCCGGCCAGGTCTCGTGTCGGCGGCGCACAGCCTCCGGGTCCTGCTCCACGGCCCGCTTGTCCGGACGCTGGGAAGGACAGCCCCCACCGCTTCAGGTACTTGCCCACCCCCGGTTCGGTCAGCCGCAGCCAGTACAGCCTCGCGATCAGCTCGCCCACCAGCCGCCGCGTCCACAACTGCCCGCTCAGCCCCACGTCGCAGGGCCGGTGATCGAGGACCGCCTGCCGCACAGCGGCCGCTCCGCTTCCCCGAGCAGCTGATGCACCCCGACCGGTTTGCCGCGAGGCCGCATGACCAGCGCTTCCTGCCCGCCGGCCTGCCACTTTGGCCACCACGTGTCGACCGCCTTCAGCGACCCCGAAGACCGCCGCCAGGTCCTCACGGTCCCGCCCCGCCACCAACGCGGCCGCCGCCCGCAGCCGCAGGGCCTCTTGCGCCGACGGCGACAGATCAGCCCTGTTCCGGCCACAGCCGGTTATCCCCAACAGGGCGTCCCGGATTTCGATTGGGTGCCGACGCGTTCGGGTCTGGCGATTTGAGCGGCTTAACAGGAAGGCGGGATTGGTCAGATCCCGAGCGGAATGAAGCTTGGAAGCCGATGACGAGGTTTCTTGCGCATGCGCCGATCGTCATCGTTCGGCCTCTGGAAAATTCCGGCGGCGACTCAGGTAAAAGCCCGGGTCGTCGCCGCCGAAGAATCGGTCCCGGGCTGCGCCGGGTGATACCTGCAGTGTGAGCAGCCGGGGAGGCGGTGAACCTTTGATCACCCCAAGCGCCCGGCATATTCACGGAGCACGATCAGTCGCAGGGAGGGACCATGAAAACCCGGTCGATTGCCGTCGCGCCTGAGTCGAACTTCATGATCGCCGTAAGTGTAGGGCAGACGCCTGCATTTATGACGCGCACGGGACCTGCATACTGTGTGAATTTACCCTCATCTATGGAGCAAGGGCGTGAAGTCTGATCGGGGCAGAGCTTCAGTTTCATGTACATTGCGCCGTCGCGGTTATTGTCGAAGATGGCGCAGGTGTCCACATGCCCCTCGGAATCGGTCTTCTGGTACGTGAAGACGGTTCCATAACGGCTAGCCGCATCAGGAAGTCGTGCGGAGTACGTCATGGTGTACCCAGGTCCACAGATCGTGGACCCCGCTGCGACAGCCTGCGGGGCGGCCAGCCCTATGGCGGCCGTAGTCGTGGTGGCGATGGCAATGAATCCAGCCAGCGTTTTTGAGACAGACAACGCGATTCCCCCGTGATGACTTTCGTATTTATTTACGATAGTCATCAACTGTGGCCCCCATGTAGCTGAGTGTCAACTTGTTTGGCTGGTATTGCGCTTTATGGCTGGTTGAGGGCGTCCCGCCATCGGAGGCTTCGCGACTCGTTGATAATTGTTTTGCTTTCGAGGGGATTTCCGGTTAGCCGGACGGTTTTGGAGGGCGCCCACGTGGTGGGATCGGGGCGGCGCCGCCCGGCAGGCGGCCCGCCTCGGACAGGGCCCGCCGCAGCAGGAACTCGATCTGCGCGTTGGCGCTGCGCAGTTCCTCGCCCGCCCAGCGCGCGAGGGCGTCGTACACCTGCGGGTCGAGCCGCAGCAGCACCTGCTTGCGGGCCTGGCGCCCCGCCCGCGCGGCCCGCTCCCGGCCCTGGCCCGGTTGCGGGTCCTGCGGCTCGACGGCGGGGCTCACTGGTAGAGCGTGCCCGTGTTGACGACCGGCTGGGCGGCCCGGTCGCCGCAGAGGACGACCATCAGGTTCGAGACCATGGCGGCCTTGCGCTCCGGGTCCAGGTCCACGATGTCCTCCTCGGCCAGGCGGGTCAGGGCCAGTTCGACCATGCCGACTGCGCCTTCGACGATCTGCTTTCGGGCCGCCACGACCGCCCCCGCCTGCTGGCGCTGGAGCATCGCGGAGGCGATCTCCGGAGCGTACGCGAGATGCGTGAACCGGGATTCGATGATGTGGACGCCGGCGGCCTCCACCCGCGCGTGCAGTTCGAGCGCGAGCTTCTCCGTGATCTCCTCGGCGTTGCCGCGCAGCGACAGCCCGCCCTCCTCGTGCGAGTCGTACGGGTACTCGATCGCGATGTGCCGGACCGCCGCCTCGGTCTGCGTCTCCACGAACTCGGTGAAGTCCTCCACCTCGAACGTGGCCCGCGCGGTGTCCTCCACCCGCCACACCACGACGGCCGCCAGCTCGATCGGGTTGCCGTACGCGTCGTTCACCTTCAGGACGGCCGTCTCGTGGTTGCGGACCCGGGTGGAGATGCTCTGCCGCGAAGTCAGCGGGTTGACCCAGCGGAGGCCGTCCGTACGGATCGTCCCCCGGTACCGGCCGAACAGCTGGACGACGCGAGCCTCGCCCGGAGCCACCGTGTTCAGCCCGCTCATCGCGACGACCGAGGCGAGGATCAGCAGGATACCGGGCACGATCAGGGCCGCATGGGCCGCGCCGCCGTTCGCGGCTGCGCCGAAGGCGATCAGTCCCGCACCGGCCAGCACCCCCAACAGCCCCAGCAGCAGGGCCAGTCCGCCGCCCACGCTGGTCGCCGTGAACTCCCGTACGTCTGTGGCTATTGCTGCCGGCTTCGTCATCGTCTGCCCCGATTCGGTTGGTCGCGGCCGGTCGGGCCGCCTAGCAAACTGATATCACTTTTTGAGGCCACCGCAACCCTACGGGCTTGCCGCGCGTCGGTTCCCTTGATGTGGGTGCTGATTCTCACGTCCGAATTGACCGGTATTGGCCTTGGTTGGCCAACCTTTGTCACAACCTGCGGTGTTAGCTTTCTGAGCTGACGTCGGGGGGGAAACCGAGCGGAGCGGGAGCGATGGGCCGAGCAGAAGCGCGAAAGGCGCAGCAGCGCAGTGCGCGGCGTGCGCCGCGCGGGAGCGCCACCGGGAAGGGGCAGACCGGCAAGCGGACCGGCATACGTCGCTTCTTCACATGGAAGAAGATTCTCGGCGCCTTCTTCGGGTTGATCCTGCTCATGATGGGCGGCGCGGTCGTCCTGTACTTCCTGGTGGACCCGCCGGACCCCCGTGACGACGCGGTACTCCAGAGCAACACCTACGAGTACGCCGACGGTTCGATCATGGCCCGCACGGGCAAGAAGAATCGCGAGATCGTGGCGATCGACAAGATCCCCGAGGAGGTCCAGACCGCATTCATCGCGATCGAGAACAAGTCCTTCTACGAGGACCGCGGTGTCGATGTCATGGGCGTGGCCCGCGGCCTCTTCAACACGATCCGCGGCAAGGGCACGGCCGGTGGTTCCACCATCACCCAGCAGTACGTCAAGAACTACTACCTGACCCAGGACCAGTCGGCGACCCGCAAGCTCCGGGAGCTGGTGATCGCCATCAAGGTCGACCAGCGCATGGAGAAGCCGGAGATCCTCGCCGGTTATCTGAACACCAACTTCTACGGCCGCAACGCCTACGGCATACAGGCCGCGGCCCAGGCCTTCTACGGCGTGGATGCCGACAAGCTGACGCTTGCGCAGGGCGCCTACCTCGCCGCTGTCATCCAGGCCCCGAGCCAGTACGACTGGGCGACCGCGGGCCCCAACGGCAAGCACCTGGTGATGGTCCGCTTCAATGCCGTTCTCGACAACATGGTCGAGATGGGCAAGCTGGACCCCGCCAAGCGCAAAACGATCCAGTTCCAGGAGCCCATCAAGCCCAAGCCCGCCCCGGGCATGGACGGGCAGAAGGGCTACCTGATCGAGGCCGCCAATGCCGAACTGAACGCGCACGGCATCAAGGACGACCAGATCGCGGCCGGCGGCTGGACGTTCACGCTCAACATCGACAAGAAGAAGCAGGTCGCCCTGGAGAAGGCGGTCCAGGACAAGCTGGAGTCCCAGCTCGACCGCAAGAACGTCCAGGAAAGGCCCCAGGACCAGAGCGTCCAGGCCGGCGCCACCTCAGTGGACCCCAAGACCGGCGCGATCGTGGCGATGTACGGCGGCACCGGCTTGAACGACAAGTACGAGAGCAACGCGCTGCGCAAGGACTTCCAGCCGGGCTCGACCTTCAAGCCGATCGTGCTGGCCACCGCCCTGGAGACCGGCTCAACCACCCAGGACGGCCGTAAGATCACCCCGAACACGCTCTACGACGGCACCAGCAGGCGCCCCGTCGTGGGCAGCTCGGTTCCGTTCGCCCCGCAGAACCAGGACGATCACAGCTACGGCGACCCGATGCTCACCGTCCAGGCGGCCACCAATTCCTCCGTGAACTCCGTCTACGCCCAGATGATCGTCGATGCCAAGCCGGCCAGAGTGAAGAAGCAGGCCATCGCCCTCGGGATGAAGGACCGCGACGGCTGGCCCGAGGACAAGCCTGCCATGTCCCTCGGCACCATGAGCGCCAACACGGTGGAGATGGCGGGCGTCTACGCCACCTTCGACAACCACGGCAAGAAGGTAACGCCGACGATCGTCAAGAACGCGGAGCACAAGGACGCCGAGTACAAGCCCGGCAGCTCGATCGGCAGCCAGGTCATCAGCCGGAAGACCGCCGATACTGTCACCAAGGTGCTCACCGGCGTGGTCGAGGACGGCTCGGGCAACGCCGTGAAGAGCGATGCCTACCAAGCGGCGGGCAAGACCGGCACCACCGAGTCCAACGTGGCGGCCTGGTTCACCGGGTACACCCCGGAACTGGTCACCGTCGTCGCGATGTTCGGAGAGGATCCGGCCAGCCACAAGCAGGTCACCCTGACCGGTACCGCAGGCAAGGGCCGTGCGGGCGGCTCCAGCTTCCCGGCGCAGATCTGGCACGCGTACACCCTGGCCGTCATGCAGGGCGTAAACACCGCCGAGTTCGACCTCTCCGAGGCGGACATGGGCCCCACGCAGGCCCCGACCCGCAGCGTCTCCCCGTCGACCTCGGCGAGCTCCTCCAGCCCGGGCGCGTCGAAGAGCCCGGACACCAGCAAGAGCCCGGATCCGTCGAAGAGCCCGGACCCGAGCAAGAGCCCGTCGAAGAGTCCGGACCCCAGCAAGAGCCCGGACCCGTCGAAGAGCCCGGGCCCGAGCAAGACTCCGCCGATCCCGTTGCCGTAGACCCGGCCCGCCGCCGACGACGACACGCTCCCGGGTCTCCCACACCCCGCCGATGCCGTGTTCCGAACGGTACTTCTGCAACGCCTCGTCGACCCGCCCCGCCACCCAC
>NZ_JBEORW010000010.1:0-211114 GCF_040302565.1 Streptomyces sp. NPDC097981 | reverse complement strand
GGATGCTCGGAAACGGGCACGTCCGGTTCGGTGAGCGGCTTGGGGAAACGGGCCCGGAGGGATCCAGGTACCGCGCCCCAAGCCGACTCTCCATCACCGCCGCCGACCGGACCTGGGTGGCCGCGCACCACCCGGGCCGGGCCATGCTCCAGCGCGTGGACCCCCGCTTCGGCCTCACGCCCGCGGACTTCGCAGCGCTCGACGCATGGCTACGCCCGTGATCCGCCGACCGGTCCGGCTCGCGCCCGATGGATCGTTTCCGCAGGTCAGAGGTATTCCGTACAGGTGAGGCGGAAACGATCCTCCGGGGTGCACGGGTTACGGCGCGCCAGGGCAGGCCGCAACGATCCTTTCTGCCCGGCCGCACGAGGCCGGACCACCGCCCTCGTGCCGGCCGACTCGGTGCGCCGTGGCGGTGGACCCGTACGCGAACCCGTGATGGGAGTCCACCCGTGGGACTGACGACAGCCACGATCGCCGCAGAGCTCGAAGCGGCCAGCAAGGTCGGCGACCCGAAGGCCGACCAACTCGTTTCCGACCTGATCGACAACAAGGAGATCGACGGCGTCAACGCCCTCTTCCGTACCATCGGCACGCTCAAGCCCGGCCAGGACCTCTCCGAACTGCCGCCGCGGCTGGCGGAGTTCCTCAAGGAGGCCGCGGCGCCGCCGGACTGGTCGGAGGCGGACGCCAAGGCCGCGGAGAGCTTCTTCGCCCACCACCACGGCGAAGTGTCCATGCTCCAGGGCACCGTCGGCCTGATCGGCACCTACCTCTCCCCGACCGGTGCGTTCACGCTGCGCTCCACCGGCCGTCTGGGGGGCGTCGAGGGGCCGGGCCGGCGCCTGTCGCAGTCCTCCCGCCTGTTCATCGACATGGGCAACAAGAACGCGATGCGGGACGGCACCCTCGCCGCGAACGTCACCAAGGTCCGTCTCGTCCACGCCTCCGTACGCCAGCTCCACAAGAAGAGCGGGGAGTGGGACTACGCCAAGTGGGGCGAGCCGGTGTCCCAGAAGTACACCACCGGCGCCGCCTGCGTCTTCTCCACCCAGATCCTCCAGGCCATGGACCGCCTGGGCCTCGACGTCTCCAAGGACGACGCGCGCGGGTTCATGTGCGCCTGGCACTACGTCAACCACTACCTCGGCACGGACGACAAGTGGCTCCTGCCCAAGGACCCCGACGTGGTCGAGGCGCTGTGGAACCAGGTACGCGACAAGGAGTGGAAGAAGACCGACGACGGCGTCTTCATGACCAAGCAGGCCACCGACTTCTACAAGAAGTTCTACCCCCCGGGCGTCCATGACGCGTTCATCGCGATGGTCCGCCACGCCCTGACCGACAAGTACGCCGACATGGCCGGCCTGCCCAAGAGCATCCTGGGTGCGGCCGCCGGCCCGCTGTCCGCCGGCGGCGGCCTGGTCAGCGGCGTCGGCGGCGGCCTGCTCGGCGGCGCCGCCAAGGAGACCGTCGGCGTCAATCCGTACGAGGAGATCGTCGGGGTCGCCTCGAAGGCGTTCAACGAGATCCAGAAGTTCGCCCTGACCCACGACCAGGACGACCAGCCCCAGATGCACCAGGAACTCCACGACAACCGCTGACCGCAGGAGACCACGGCTCGATCCACCGGCCGTCCGGCCGGTCCTCCCGGACCGGCCGGACGATCGGCGGGACGACTCGGCGTGCCGGTCCTCGGGACGGAAGTCGGCCGACCCCCTCGGAAACGTTCCGCCCGGGATCCGGACCATGCTGCCGCGCACGTTCAAGTCGCCTGCGTACCGTCCTCCTCACCGTCGTCGCCTGCCACCGGCCGCCACCGGCTGCTACCGGCTGCTCCAGGACGCGGCCACCAGCGAGCGTTCCGCCGCGGCCAGATGGGTGGATGCGGCCAGCCAGGCCCAGGCGTACGCGTCGGGTGAGGGGTCCGTCAGGCGGCCGAAGGCGTCGCGGGGGCGGCGGTCCGCCTCGGCGGCGAGGGCCGTGGCCAGCTCGGCCGCCGCGGTGAAACCGGCCCGGCGCAGCGGTCCGTACGACGTGAGGGGCTCGGCGGTGCGCGCCGCCTCGGCGACGGCGCGCCGGCCGCCCGCGATCCCGCTTTCGAGCAGTCGGCGTACCCGCCACAGCGGTGAGTCGGCCAGCAGGTCCGCAGCGTCGGGGGCAGGGGCGGGGGCCGGCTCCGGGGCGGCAGCGGTGCGGGGCGGGAAGTGGCTCCCCTGGAGCAGGTCGTAGCCGAGGTCGGCGCGGCCCAGCCACTCCTCGGGAAGGCGCAGGGTGTACTCCGCGCCGGGGACCGGCCCGACGGCGAGGGGACGCAGGGTGGCCGCCCGGTCCAGGTCGGGGCGGCCCAGGACGCGGATCAGCAGGCCGGGATGGGCGGCGATACGGCGCAGGTTCGCCGTGTGCGCCAGTTCCGGGTGGGGGTGGGCGGCGCGCAGCCGCAGCAGCGGCGCGCCCGCTCGTGCCTCGCGGACCAGGAGGTCCTCGCCGGCCGCGCCGACGACCGTGACCTCGCAGCCGAGGAGCCCCGGTGCGGCTCCGTCCGGGTCGGTGTCCCGCTCGGCGAGCTGGGTGGCCACGGTCTCGGCCGCCGGGCGGGCGAAGAGCGCGGCGGCCGGCTCCTCGTCCCACGCGACTCCGCGCAGCGGCGTCGCCCGGACCCCGCGTCCGGCGCCGAGGCGGCCGTCGGCGGAGACGGTGGCCCCGGCGATACGGAGTCCCCCGCGGGCGAGGCCCGCGTGGTCGAGGGCGGCTCCGCCGAGGGCCACGGAGGCGGAGCCGGCGCCGCGGGCACGGGCCAGGCCGCCGGGGCGGACGTCGGAGACCGAGTGGCGGGCGCCGTCGGTGGCGACCAGGTGGGTGACCACTCCCCCGTATCCGGTGGCGGAGAGGACCGGCTCCCGGCACAGGCCGTACACCCGCAGGCTGCCGCCGGACGCGTAGGCACGGCGTGCGGTGCCGGTGAGTGCCGGGCCGGCCGTACCGGAGGCCAGGAGTCCGGCGGTGCGGAGGAGTGCGTGGAAGGCTCCGGTGAGGTCGGCGAGCCGGTGGGCGCCGCTGCGCTCCCGGGCGGCGCGCAGCCCCCGTACGACCCGCAGGGTGGCGGCCTCGGCCCGGGGCAGTCCGGCGAGGCGGGCGGTGTGGGCGGCCCGCAGCAGCTCGGCCTGGACCACCGCCCCGCCGGCCGTGACACCGGCGGCGAGCGCCTCGGCGGCGGCCTGCCAGAGCGCGGCGGCGGCGCCCAGCTGGGCGGGGGTGAGCG
Organism: Streptomyces sp. NPDC097981; assembly: GCF_040302565.1. Classification (NCBI taxonomy): domain Bacteria; kingdom Bacillati; phylum Actinomycetota; class Actinomycetes; order Kitasatosporales; family Streptomycetaceae; genus Streptomyces; species Streptomyces sp. NPDC097981. Next base: position 207,852 of record NZ_JBEORW010000010.1, on the reverse strand, counting down.
GGTCCGGGCCGGGTTCGGGCGCGTGCGGAGGGGCGGCGGACGCCACGTCCGGGCCCGAGTCCGCACCCGAGTCCGGACCGATGGCTGGCTCGGGCTCGGGCTCGGGCTCGGGCGTGGGCAGTTGGGCGGCGTCGGCGAGCGGCGCCGCGCCGAGCACCGCGGCCCGGTGCAGGCAGCGCGGCGCCAACAGGCAGGTGCAGGTGGCCTGTTCGGCTGCGGTGACCGCTCCGGGCGGGCCCGGCCGGAGCGTGACGAGAGCGTCCTCGCCGAACCGGACGGTGACGCTCCCGTCGTCCGCCCGGGCGGCTCCGGCGGCGCAGCCCTCGATGGCGGCGTCGAGTTTCTTGCGGAGCCGGGCGGTGAGGTTCTCGACGGCCTCGGCGAGGACCTCGGGGGCGACGGGTGGAAGGAGGTCGGTGCTCAACGGGATTCTCCACGGAGGCGGTCGCCCACCCAGCGGGCGAGGGCGAGCGGGCTGAGGGCGGCCACCGGCATGCCGGCCGCGACGAGCTGCCGGGCGACCGGGACCGAGTACCGGGGCGCGCCGGCGTCGTCGAGTGCGGCGCAGCCCAGCAGGTGGGCTCCGGACGCGGCCAGCGCGCGGACCTCGCCGAGGAGTCCGCCGATCGGCGCGCCCTCCTCGAAGTCGCTGACCACGACGACGAGGGTGCGGCTCGGGACGGTGATCAGGGAGCGTGCGTGGGCCAGGCCGGCGGCGATGTGCGTACCGCCGCCGACGCGGACCTCCAGCAGCAGCGAGAGCGGGTCCTCGACCCGGTCGGTGAGGTCCACGACCTGGGTGGAGAACGCCAGGAAGTGAGTGGACAGCGTCGGCACGCCGCCGAGGACGGCGGCCGTGAGGGCCGACCAGATGACCGAGGCCTCCATGGAGCCGGACACGTCGACGACGAGGATCAGCCGCCAGTCCGCCTCCCGGCTCGTCCGGGTGCCGAACACGGGCCGCTCCGGGACGACGACCACCCGGCCGTCGTCGAGGCGGCGGGTCTGGGCGAGGTTGGCCCGCAGGGTCCGGGCCAGGTCCAGCCTGCCGCCGGGGCGGCGGGTGGGGCGCGGGGTGGTGAGGCCGGAGAGCGCCGGGCGCAGCCGGGTGGCGAGCTCCTTGGCGAGCTCGTCGACCAGCCGCCTGACCAGGGGGCGCAGGCGGGCGAGTTGGGCCTCCGGCATGCCGCCGGCCAGCGACAGCACCGAGCCGAGGAGCTCCACGGAGGGGCGTACGGACGCCGGGTCGAGCTGGCTCAGCACGTCGGCGCGGCCCGCGTCGGCCGCGTCGGCGAGCACTTCCTCGCGTACGTCGGCGCCGAAGAGCGCTTCGAGTTCCTGCGACCATTCGCGGGCCGTGGGGAACGAGGGCTCCTGGCCGCCGCCGCTGCCCCGGCCGCCTTCGAGGTCGGTGGAGCCCTCGCCCCGGCTGTTGCCGTACAGCTCGTCGAGGGCGTGGGCGTAGCGGCGTGCGCCGGCGGGGAGCCGGTCGCGCTGGCGGCCGAGCAGCAGGCGCCACCGGTCGGCGGGGGCCAGCCGGCGGTCGCCGATGAGGGGCGCGGGTACGGCCCGCTCGGGGGCGTCCGGCTCAGGGCCGGGTTCGGCGGCCCGGGACTCCCGGGCCGGCAGCGGAAGGTCCTTGAGCGCCGCGGCGCCGGCGGCGTCCGCGGCGGCCCAGAGGGCGAGCAAGGCGGGCGGTGCGTCGAGGGACAGGTCGGGGCGGTCACCGAGCCGCTCGGTGACGGTGTCCAGCAGCCGGTCGCGGGCGGCCGGGGCGAGCACGTCGAAGCCGCCGCGCAGGGCCGGGAGCCGGTCCAGGAACTCCTGGTCGGCGAGGCCGTCGATGCGGTCGAGGACGGGGACGAGGGCGGCCGAGGAGGACTGGAGCAGCGGTCCGGCGGCGGCCAGGACGCCGCCGAGACGGCGGGCGAGGGAACGCCGGGCGTCGGGGGTGGCGGCGCCGTCGATCCATCCGGCGGCCCGGTCGCCGAGGCCGGCGGCCGCATCGAGATCGAGGAGGACCCGTACGGCCAGTGCCGCTCCCTGCATCAACGGGGATGCGGTGGAGGCCAGTTCCGCCAGGGCGGTGTCCATGCGCAGGCCCAGGTGCAGGGTGGCGGCCCGGTCGGCGAGGGCCACGAGGGCGCGGGCGTCGGCGTCGTCCTCACTGCCGGCGAGACCGGGCAGGGAGCGTACGGCGGCTTCGAGCAGCCGGCCGGTGAGTGCGGCGGCGGCCGTGCGGGAGCCGTCGGACGTGCCGGGGAAATGCCCGCGGGAAAGCCCCTCCAAGAGGTCGAGCGATGCGAGGAGTTCGGGCAGGGTCGCCGTCTGCGGAAGGGTTTCGGCGGCTTCGTCCAGCCGTACGTCGACCAGCTCGGGCAGATCGCAGCGTGCGGCGGCGGCCAGACCGGTGAGGACCTGGGCCGGGGTCGGACCGCCGTCGGCGGCGGCGCGGCGGGCGGTGTCGCGCAGGGTCCCGGCGGCGGCCTGGGCGGCGGTGACGCCGCGGACGCCGGCCAGGTCGAGGCGGGCCGGGACGGAAGGCGTCCAGGCCAGCCGCCACTTGGTGCCGAGGGCGGTGCCGTCGCCGGTGGCGGCCACGTCGAGGGGATCCCCGTACGAGGCCCCGCAGACGGCCAGCCGCTGGAGCAGGACCTCGCGGCGCCGGTCGAGCGGGGAGCGCAGCGGATCGAGGCGGACCTCGCGGGAGGCGGGGTCCTCGGGGCCCGGCAGCCGAAGTTCCGCCAGCTCGGCCTCGACGGAGGGGCCGAGTCCGGAACGCGGGGCGTGCGGAGTGATCCGGCCGCGGGCCGTGCCGACGAGCACGGCCTCCAGGGCCCGGGCCAATGCCCTTCCCCGGCCGAGGAGTTCGCCCTGGCCGAGCACGGTGGTGACGGATTCGAGGAGTTCGCCCCGGCCGGGTGCGGGGAGGCCGCGCAGGACGGCCAGGTCGCAGGCGAGCCTCAGCGTCTCGGTGGCCTCGCCGGTCCCGGCGGTGTGCCCGGCGCGGCGCAGCTCCCGGCAGATGCCGGTGATGGCGACGGAGGCGGCGTCGCGCACCCGCCGGGGGTCCCCGCCGGCCCCCAGCACGGCTTGCTGCCAGAGCGGATCCCGGATGCCGGCGGGGTAGCCGGAGCGGGAGTCGAGCAGGTCGAAGGAGTAGGGCACGAGGGAGGTCACGGGCTCCTCCGCGGAGCCGGCCGCGCGCGGCCCGGGAACGGCCGCCGCGCGGGGACCGCGTACCGGCGCGTCCTCGACGCCCGAGTCAGGACTCACACCGGAGCCCGTGCCCGTACCTGCGCCCGAAGCCCCGGCCGGCTCGGCAACGGGCACGGCGGTGTCGCCGGACGCCGGGGCACGGCTCACGCCCGCGGCGGCGAGCCCCTTGTCCGCCCCGGCGGCCTCGGCCCCGCCCTGGCCCTCGGGGGCCGGTACGGCACCGATGAGGGCCGGGGCGTGGAAGGCGCCGATGAGGACGGCAACTCTCCGGCCCCCGGACGCGGCGGCGTTGACGACGTCGCGCATGTGGGCTTCGCGGGCCAGGTCGGTCGCGGGGACGGGGCCGTCCTGGCGCAGGGCCCAGCCCACGCCGAGGGCGGCCCGCCGGACGGCTTCGGGCGCGCACCCGGGGGCCAGTACCTCCACGGCCCGGTCCCACAGGTCGTCACCGTCGCGGCCGCTGCCCGAAGCGGTCAGCGCATCCGCGAAGGACCGCCGGCCCGGGGTCGTGCCCGACGCGTTCGCCGGGGCCGCCCGCAGGGAGCCGCTCCGGACCTGAGCCCCGGCCGCATCCGTGCCCGGATCCGGGAACCGGGCCGAGCCCCCGGACGGGACCTGCCCCGCGGCGGATGCCGCCGTCGCGGACGGGGTCCGGCCCGGTGCCCCGTCCCGTACCGGACGCGATGCGGGTTCCCCGCCTTCGGGCGCATCCGAACGCGCGGCGACAGCCGCCGTCGTCGTGGATGCGGCCCGGCTCGGTGCCCGGTCCGCGGTCACGGAGCCGGCAGACCGGCCCCCGGCCCCGGCCGCGTCCTGGTCCGCAGGACGCAGGGTCCAGCCGGGGTCGGACAGCGGGAGGTCGCAACAGCGCACCTCGACGCCCCGCTCACGCGCCCAGCGGATCGCGGCCAGCTCCGGGGAGAAGTCCGCGAACGGGTAGAACGCCAGACTGCCGTCCCGGCCCGTGCCCGCCAGGGCGACCGGGGCCACGGTCTCCCGGTCCGCCACATGCCCCAGCCACGGCTGGAAGTCGACCGGCAGCTCGACGCACACCACCTCCGCCCCCGAAGCGTCCAGCAGTGCCGGAACCACCGCCGCCAGCGCCGGGCTGTGGTGGCGTACGCCCAGCAGGTACGGTGCCCGCGACGCGGCGAGCGCATCCACGGCGATCCGCGGGTCGCCGGCCGCCGGCGCCGCCGCGGACGCACCGCTGCCCGGGCCGGCCGCGGTGCCCGTGTCCGGCGGCGGATCGGCGTGCACGGCCGGCGCGACCGGCCGTCGGCCGGTGGCGGCCGCATCCCCGTGCGGGTCGGCGGGGACGGCAGGCTCCTCGCTCCCGGCGCCCGGAGCCGACGCGGGCGGCTTCGGTCCGGTCATCGCAGGCTCCCGCGGAGGTCCCACAGGCGGCGCCACATCGCCGAGCCGTCTTCCGCGCGGCGGCGGACCGGGCCGTCCCAGTACCCCAGGAGGCGGCCGTGGTCGGCCGGGTCGTCCTTGCGGACCACGCCGAGCAGGTGACCCGGCAGCAGGTCCAGTACGTCGCCGCCCGGCAGGTACGCCGCGGCCACCCCCAGCGAGGCCGCCACCTGCACCGCCTCGGCGGTGGACATGACCGTACCGGGGCGTTCGACGTCCCAGCCCTCCGCCGAGCGTCCGTTGCGCAGGTCCCGGAAGACCGTGACCAGCGCGTCCAGGACCGCGTCGTCCACACCGAACGCCGCGCCCGCCCGTTGCACCGCCGCCACGGCCTGGCGGCGGATCAGCGTGGCTTCGGCGTCCGCGTCCGCGATCGGTGCGACCGTCTCGAAGTTGAAGCGCCGCTTGAGGGCGGCGGACATCTCGGAGACTCCGCGGTCGCGCAGGTTGGCGGTGGCGATGACCGTGAATCCGGGGGCCGCGGAGACCACCGCGTCCTCTGTGGCGGTCAGTTCGGGCACGCTGACGCGCCGGTCGGACAGGATCGACACCAGCGCGTCCTGCACCTCGGGCAGGCACCGCGTGATCTCCTCGACGCGCACCACCCGCCCGGTCCGCATGGCGGAGAGCACCGGGGAGTCGACGAGCGCCTGGGGGGTGGGGCCCTGGGCGAGCAGCAGGGCGTAGTTCCAGCCGTAGCGGAAGGCATCCTCCGTGGTGCCGGCGGTGCCCTGCACGGTGAGCGCGCTGGTGCCGCAGACGGCGGCGGCCAGCAGCTCGGAAAGCATCGACTTCGCGGTGCCGGGCTCGCCGGTGAGCAGCAGACCCCGGTCGCCGGCGAGGGTGACGACGCAGCGTTCGACCAGGGCGCGTTCGCCGACGAACTTCGGGGCGATGGCCAGCTTGGCCGGGAGTCCGGCGCGGCGGCGCCCCGGCAGGGCCAGTTCCACGCCGTCGCTGCCGCACACGAAGGTGACGACGGCGCGCGGGGTGAGCGCCCAGCCGGGCGGGCGGGGGCCGGTGTCCTGGGCGGCGAGGAAGGCCAGCTCGGAGGCGTACCGCTCCTCGGCGGGCAGGGCCTGCCGGGTGGCAACCGGGGCGGATGTCTCGGTCACGGTCATGACGTTCGTGTCCTTCGGGAGGGAGGTGCGGGAAAAGGGTCCGGGGTGCGGGGACCTGCGGGATGGCGGTGGGGCCGGGCCGGCCCGGGCGGCGCGGCGCGCCCGTGAACGGGTGCGCCGCGCCGGGGCCGGCCCGGGGGTCAACGACGGCGCGGGCGGGTGCGCTTGACCTTCAATGCCTCGAAGCGCGGTACGTCGCCCTCACGGACCCGCTGCCAGGCCCGCCGGTAGAGGTCCGCGGCCGGCTCGTCCGGCACCAGCACCCCCAGAACCGGCCGCCCGCCGGGGGCCAGCCCGTACATCGGGAGCTTCCACAGCTCCACCGGCAGCACCGGCGAGGACATCTCGGACCAGCCGCCGGGCAGGAACAGCGAGCGTCCGGCCCGGGTCCGGGATGCTGTCACCACCAGCTCGGTGGCGGCCAGCTCGGTGCGGGCGGCCTTCAGCCGGGCCGGCTTCCAGCCCGTCCAGCGCGCCACGTTGCGGTCGGTGGGGTCGGGCATGGCGAGCAGCGTCAGGTACACGGCGGCCGCGTCCGCGCCCAGGCCGTGCACCTCGGAGACCTCCGCCACCAGCTCGGGTACCGAGCGGCCCGGGTCCTGCGGCCACCACGTGCCGTCCTTGTCGACGTCGCCGGCCGCCGGGGCGCCCGGGTCGGCGAGCAGCGCGGCGAAGCGCGGGTCGTGGGCGGCCCGCAGCGCAGTCTCCGCCTGGGACGGCTGCTGGTCGTCGCCGCGCAGCGCCGGCAGGTACGGGTCGGAGCCGGTGGAGTCGAGCAGGGCCGGGCGCAGCGCCGGCTTGGGCCGGTCGTCGTGCGTGGCCATGACCACCGCGCCGTACCGCTCGTAGCCCTCGCCCGTCTCGGTCGGAGTGCCCGCCGCCTTCCGGAAGTCGGGGAGGCTGGTGTAGTACCCGATTTCGAGCAGCAGCCCGGGCGCCGCGAGCCGCTGCCGTACGGCCGTGAGCGCGGGCGGCAGGGCGGAGCGCAGGGGGTCCCCGGCGGGCAGCCGGTGGGCCATCCAGGCCGTCAGGGCGAGCGCGCCGGTCAGGACGGCCGTCGTGAAGGGCTCGGTGGCCGGTTCGCCGGGTTCGACGTGGTCGCCCTTGACCTCCCAGGCGACGTCGACGCCGAGCGGCCGGGACGCGTCGGCCTGGAGGATCGCGGGCAGGGCCCGGTGCATGGTCCAGGTGCTCCGCACGGCGCGGGTGGCCTCGGCGAGCAGCCATTCGGGCACGGGCGTACGGGGGCCCACGCGACGGTTCCACTCCTGCGCGGCGGCGGCCACGTCCGGGCCCTCGGTCCACAGCCGTGCCGGGTCGGCGGGCAGCAGCGCGGCGACGACCGCGCGCCGCACCTCGCCGTCGAGGGCCCTGAGCTCGGTCCGGGCGTGCTTCGCGTCGGCGGCCTTGACGCCCAGGGCGGTGCGCAGGTCGGCCGGCAGGAAGTGGTGCTCGTAGCTGTCGATGTTCGGCAGCCCGGCCAGCAGCAGCCGTGCCTGGGTGCCGGACACGCCGGTGAGGCGGGCGAACTCGTCGGCGGCTTCGGGGAAGAACGGCGCCGGGCCGCGCTCGGCGGCCTCGGTCAGGAAGGCCGCCAGCCAGCCGGGGCCGCGCTCCCGGTCGCCGAGCGGGGCGTCGCCGCGCACGGTGTAGGGCCCAGGCACGGCGAAACGGCCGGTGGGGTCGTACAGCAGCGCTCCGAACTCGTGTCCGTCGGAAACGGATGCGCAGTGCTCGGTGAGGCCGAGGACGGCTCCGCCGCCGAGCGGGAGCAGGCTGCGGTGCGAGGTGTTCCGCTCGTTGCCGTCGGGGGTGCGCAGATGGCGCTGGTCGAGGTGGACCAGGACCCGGCGCCAGCGGTCGGCGGAGCCCTCGGCCGAGGCCAGGCCGAGCGCGTCCACCCGGCCGAGCACGGTGCACAGGGCGGCCCGCTGCTCCTCGGTCGTCCCGACGGCGACGGCCCGGTACGCGACGGCCGCGGGCTGGTCCAGCAGCGGTGTGAACGGGAGGGCGGAGTACGGCAGTGCGGGCAGGTCGAAGTGGAGCCGGCCGGGGACCTCGGCGGCGTCCGGGTCCGCCGCCGCCCGGGCCAGTGCCCCCAGGTAGCAGTGGACGGCGTCGGTCTGGGTGCCCCAACGGTAGTACCCGGCGCCGATGAGCCCGTGCAGTGCGTCGGCGATCAGTTCGTCGGTGGGGCCTTCTGGCTGCCGGTCGGCCGCCGCGCCCGTGTCGGGGTCCAGCCGCGCGGCGACCCCGTCGAGCGCCTGCTGCTGGGTGAGGGCGAAGCGCAGCACCTCGACGATGCCGCCGATCAACTGCGGGGAGGTGACCCGGGGCAGTGCCGCCCGTACCAGGTCGGGCAGTTCGGTGGCCGTCTCGGCCGCGGCGGCCGCCTTGAGCAGTGCGCCGATCGTCACGCGGTCGGCCGCGCGCAGGGCGGCCGAGCCCTCGGTGTCGCGCGGGCGCAGCGCGTACCAGAAGGGAAGCGGCGGGAGTTCGACGCTGCCGGTGGCGAAGGCGGCGGTGCGGTGGTCGCTGCGCGACTGGGCGGTGACGACGCCGTCGGGGTCGTTGATGCTGAGCTCGCGCCAGCGGTGCGTCAGCGCGCGGGGCCGTTCGTCGCCGGGGAAGGTGAGCGCCGCGACGGGCATCTCGGTGCCCTCGGGCACGACGACGGCGCGGCCGGCGGTGTCGGAGGCCTGCCAGCCCTGGCCGGGGACGCGTACGGCACGCCAGCCGAGCAGGCCGTCCACGGGTGCGCCGAGCACCGAGTCCTCGACGGCGGGCGCGGGCCGCAGCCAGCAGGACTGGGCGGCCACGGTGTTGTCGCCGGGGTGCGCGCGCAGCGCGTCGGCGAGGAAGCCGGGCTGCGAGCGGCGGCCGAGGGCTCCACTGACGGGGTCGTACTCGCGCCAGCCGCCGTCGTTCTCCTGGTCGCGGCGCTGCCACACCCAGTACGAGGTCCCGTCGGACAGCAGGCGCCGCTCGCCCGGCAGCCTGGTGTCTCCCGCGTGCAGGACGCCGCCGCCGGTGGCGCGGCCCCCGCCCGGCAGGGGCAGGCTGATCTCGTCGGAGCGCAGGTTCCAGTGGTTGCCCTCGAAGTCCAGGGTGAACACGCTGCCGGGCGCGGTGTGCCAGTAGCCCTCGACGCCTCCGCCGCCCCAGTGGGAGGACCAGAAGACGAGCAGTTCGCCGTCGACGTAGTGGAATCCGTACCGGTGCGAGTTGCCGCTCGGCGCCCGCAGGTCGTGGGTGAGCACGGTGGATTCGGCGTCGATGACGCGGACCTGGGTGGAGTTGGCGACGATCAGATGGGGCCAGGCCTCGACGACGGTCAGCCCCTGCCCGCCCCGGCCCGGCGTCAGCTCGGCGACCGCGGTCTCCCAGGCGGGCCAGGCGAGTTCCTCGAAGAGGCCGGCGCGCAGGGTACGGGCGAGGGTCTCGCCGAGGTCGGCGGCGGCCGCGGCGGACACCTCCTCGCGGGCGAGTTCGAGTGCCTCGGCGGGCAGCCAGGTGAGCCGGCGGATGGCGTCGGGCAGGCCGGGCAGGCCTGCGGCGGTGGAGGCGCCGGCCACATCGTGCATCCACTCGGTGAGCATCGGGCGGCCGCCGGGCGAGGCGGCGAGCAGGCGCACGACGTCGACCGAGGAGCCGTCGCCGCCGAGGCCGTACGCGGCCCGCCGGAAGGCGGGCCGGAACCGCTGGTCGGCGGCGATGGCGAGCAGGTCCCGCCGCTCGTCGGAGCCTGCCCAGCCGGCGAGGTTCAGCTGGTCGCCGCGCCGGCGGGAGGCCGGATCGGGCTCGGGGTCGGTGACCGGCACGTCGAGGGAGAGCAGCAGGTCCAGCAGGTCGGCGTCCTGGACGCCCACGTTCAGGCCTGCTTCGCGGCCGGGCTGCGCGAGTTCGGTACGCAGCCGGCCGGCCGCGCGGGTGACGAGGTCGAGCAGGGCGGGCAGCGTGGGGCGCGCGCCCCAGCCGGTGTGCCGGGCGGCGTGGAAGCGTTCCAGCCAGCCGGCGGCGCCGTCGGCGCAGCGCTGCTCGGCGGGCAGTTCGCCGGAGACCAGCCCGGCGGTGGCGCCGGACTCCTCCAGGAGGCCCAGCCAGAGCTCGGAGAGTTCGCCGTCGCCGCCGCCGGGCGGCATCAGCCCGAGCAGGGTGCCGCGTACGGCGGGCACCCGGCGGGCCAGCGCGACCAGGGCCGTGCGGTGCGCCTTCCACCAGCCGAACGCGGCGCGCAGGGTGGCGGGCAGCGGGAGCAGCTCGGCGAGGTACTCCTGCTCGGCCTCGGTGCCGGTCAGACCGGCGGCCTTGGCGAGGCGGCGCAGCTCGGTCGCGGCCTGCGCGGAGGGCGGCAGCCCGCCCGCGGTGCGGCGTACGCACAGGCGGCGGAAGCGCTCGTGGGCCTCGGCGGGGCTGACGCGGGCGGACAGTTCCTTGGCGTATCCGGTGAGCACCTTCACCGGGAGGGCGCCGGCCAGGGCGAATTCGAGGAAGACGGCATCGAGGCGGTCCTCGTCGACGGCGAGGCCGTGCTGGGCCTCGCTGGTCCGGGCGCGGCCGAAGAGCTGGGCGGCGTAGGTGGTGTTCTCGACGGCGAGGAAGATGCGGGCGGCCTGCTCGTAGAAGACGGGCAGGAAGTGGGGGACGGCGGCGGCGAGCCGGCCGGCCAGTTCGTGGCAGGCGTCGAGGGCGGCCTTGGGCTTGGTCTTGGCCTGGCGGGCGACCCGGTCGAGTTCGGGGACGACGGCGAGGGCGTGGTGTCCGTCCTGCGGGTGGTGCACGAGGACCCATTCGGGGAAGCCGAGGGCCTGGCGCTGGCCGAGGCCGACCACGGGCGGCTCGCCCTCGTCGAGTACGAGTCCCAGGAAGCCGGCGGCCAGGTCCTCGGCCGGACCCAGTTCGGCCGCGGCCAGCCGGACGACGACGCGGTCGTCGGCGAGGGCGGGGTGGCGGTAGGTGCGTGCGGTCAGGTCGACGGCCGAAGGGCCTGCGCCCTCGGTGCCGCGGGGCAGCACGGCACCGGCCTTGAGGAGCAGTTCGGCCTCGTTCGCGACCGCGGGGGCCGTCGTGCCGGCCGGCGCGGTGCCCGCTGCCGCCGTGCCGCTCGCCGTGTCGACTGTCGTGGTGGTGCTCATCGTGCGTCCCCGCCCTCTTCGATCTTGCGCCCGGCGTACAGCGCCGCGGCCATTCGCATTCCCTCGGACCAGGCGACCGGTCCGACCTCCGTCAGACGCACCGCCCGGCCGTTCTCGTCGTGCCAGCTCAGGGCGCCGGTGGTCGTCTCGTCGTCGTAGTACGGCTCGCCGATCCAGACCGCCGCCTCCGTACCCCGCCCGGTGTCGCGCACCTTGCAGGTCGCGTAGCCGCCGGAGACCCGGTAACCGAGGCTCGTCGCCCGGGCCGCCAGGGCGAACCGGTTCGGGAAGACCCCGCCCGCGTAGTCCCGTACCTCGGTGGCGGTTGCCGCTGGCTCCTCGGGCTTCTCCCAGGTCGGCCGGTGGATCTGTTCGACGCGCTGGACGATGCCGAGTTCGGCCGCGAAGTCCCGTACGTCGTCCAGGTCGGGCAGCAGCACCGGGTGCGGCAGCGTCACCGTGCGCGGGGAGAGCCGTACCGTCTCGCCGTCCAGGTTGACCACCTTCAGCTCACCGGACGCGGTGGCGTCGCGCAGGAAGCCCACCTCGTCCGGGTCGTCGCCGACGACGGCCATGTCGCGCAGCGCGCTCTGCCAGGCCTCGTCCGGCCAGACCCGGGCGAGCAGCGCGGTCGGCACGGGCAGCGAGGACACCATCCAGGTGTCCACCTGGGCCGTGCAGGCGGCTTCGTGCCGGTCGAGCCACTCGGCGAGCCGGCGCAGCCGGTCCACCTCGGGATGGTCGCGCAGGGCCTTGGGCAGCGACTTCAACTGCCGTCCCGCCGTACGGCCGGTGGCGGACCGCGCCGCCACCTTCCCTTCCACCAGGGCGATCTCGTACCCCTCGCCCGCCGCCAGCCATGCCATCAGTACGTGCCCCTCCGCCTGCCCGATCCGGATGCGCGCAGCGTCGACCAGGGGGAACAGACCCCCTGAGCTGCGGTATGCCGGGAGACTAGCGAGAGCCACTGACAACGCCCCGCGAGGGGCCCCTCCTCGGCGCCGGCGCGTGCGCGGTCGGTTGAATGTCCGGTTCTGGGTAGTCTTCCCCGGACAGTGTGCGGAGCCGGCTCGGGGTGGGTTCATGGGACGTCAGATACGTGTGCGCGGTGCGGCCCTGGCCGCATCGGCGCTGCTGGCCGTGGCCGGGTGCTCGGGCACCGGCACGACGGGCAAGGACGCCAAGCCGCCGGCGCCGCCGGCGCCGGCCGGAACATCGCCCTCCGTTCCGGGTGGCACGGACGGCAAACCCGCCGCCGGGGACGTGCTGCCCGGCATGGCCGACGCCGGTACGGCCCGCACCCGGCTGGCCGCGCTGAAGGTCGCGCCGCCCGGCACCATGGCCGGCTACAGCCGGGCCAAGTTCACGCACTGGGCCGAGCAGGGCAACAAGTGCGACACCCGCGAGGTCGTCCTCAAGCGCGACGGCAAGGACGTGGTCCAGGACTCCGAGTGCAAGGCGGTCTCCGGCACCTGGAGGAGCCTGTACGACGGGACGGTGGTGACCGACGCGTCGAAGATGGACATCGACCACATCGTGCCGCTCGCCGAGGGCTGGCGCTCGGGTGCGGCCGGCTGGGACGCCGCGCAGCGCAAGGCCTTCGCCAACGACCTGACCCATCCTCAGCTGCTGTCGGTGACCGCGGCCGCGAACCGGTCGAAGGGCGACCAGAGCCCCGACCTGTGGCAGCCGCCGGACAAGTCCAGCTGGTGCCAGTACGGGCGGGCCTGGACCACCGTGAAATCCGCCTACGGCCTGACCGTGACCGAACCGGAGAAGAAGATGCTCTCGACGATGCTGGACACCTGCGCGGCATGACGGGACGGCAGCAGCAGTGGCAGGACCGGGTCACCGCCGGGCCCGGCGGGGCGATGACCGACGAAGTCGGTGTCATCACGGGCCCTCTGACCCTGCGGACGACGGCGGTGGCGGGCGGCCTGGTCCGGATCGAGATCCAGTACACGGACGCGGAGGAGTGGTACACGCTGACGGGGAGCCCGGTCCCGGACCGCGGCGATGCGGCCGCCGTCCATGCCGCCACGCTCGCCGCGATCCGCTCGGGCCACGCCGCCGAGGCCCCGCGAACCGCTCCCGGCTGACCGCCGGGGCCTGCCCGCCGTTCGGCCCGCGGTGATCGGCATCATGGTCGCCATGACACCGATATCCACACCGACGCCGATCACCGGCATGGACCTCACCGGCTTCACCGAGCGCGAACAGGGGGTCTGGACGGACGAGCAGGGAATCGTCCTCTCGGTCCACTTCTTCCCCCTGGTCCCGGACCTGCCGGCGCCGCTGCACGACACCGACCGGCTCCGGCACGACCTCGCCCGGTCCGTCGCCCGGGCGGGCGCAGGTCTGATCGAGGCCGTGCCGGGCGAGGTGGACTCCGTCCCGGCCGTCCGGCAGCTCATCAAGGTCCGGCGGCCGGAAACCCAGCACGGGCTGGTGTTCCTCGGCTCGTGGACCGTGCCGAAGGCGACCTGCAGCACGGTGGTCAAGGTCCAGGCGGGCGAGCGGGGCACGACCGGGATGCGGGAGGCCGTGGTCGGCGCCCGCGTGGGCCACGAGAACTACTTCCGCCCGCATCCGTACGGGCCGGACGTCCAGGGCGGACTGCCGTACCACGTCGCCGACCTGGAGGAGTGGGACGCAGAGTTCCCCGACCACCCGCTGACGCTGGTCCGCGGCGCGCTGCGGCGGATCGTCCCGACGGTGGTGCTGGAGGACCGTTTCAAGGCCTTCCCGCCGTTCGGCCCGCCGGAGGACCCGCGGCGCCGCTGGTTCCGCCGCCGCTGACCCGGGCCCCCGGCAGGAGTCCGGGGCCTGCGGACGGAGCCGGCGGCATCCGGGGTCAGCCCTCGTATTCCGTCAGGTCGATGCTGTGCACCTGGAGCAGGTGGTCGTGCTCCGGGTCCGTCGTGTCGAGGTCGTGCACCATGCCGAGCTTGCGGATCACGTTCTCGGACTCCTCGTGGCCCGCCCGGTTCACCGCGATCACCCGGTCGAGGCCGCGGTCCTGGAGGGCGAACTCCAAGGTGGCCTGCGCGGCCTCGGAGGCGTAGCCCTGGCCCCAGTACTGCCGGCCGAGCCGCCAGCTGATCGCCACGAAGTCCCGCACCTCCTGCGGGGACCGGGCCACGGTCAGCCCGACCACCCCGATCAGCTCGCCCGACGCCAGCAGCTCGACGGCGAAGAGGCCGAAGCCCTCCTCGTCCCACTCCTCCTCCCAGCGCTCGATGTCCTCGGCGGTCTGCTCCGGATCGAGGGTGGAGCCGTCGCCGATCCAGCGCATCACCTCCGGGTCGGCGTTGATCTCCGACAGGGGGACGAGGTCGTCGTCGGTCCAGCGGCGGAGGAGGAGTCGGGGGGTGCGGATCTCGGTCATGCCCCCATCCTGCCGAACACCGCCGACCAGCGGTAATCGGGTGGCCCGCCGTACCCTCCCCGCCCCCGTGCCGAGGTTCACGGGGTGTGGAAGCGGACCTCCGGCGCGTCGGGGTCCGGGCCGTCGAGCAGCGGCTGCGGCTTGCCCTTCAGGTGCTGGTCGAAGAAGGCGCCGACGTAGCGCCGGGTCAGGTCGAGCGAACGGGCACCGGGCAGCGGCGACAGCGGGGGCAGTCCCAGCTGGTCGCTCATGGTGGGCCAGTCGGTGAAGGTGAAGTGGTTCGAGCCGTCGACCGTGATCCAGCGCTTCCAGCCGTCGAGCCGCTTCCAGTTGGAGTCCCAGCTGTCCTCTCCGGTCCCGGTGCCACCGGGGAGGGAGTCCTTGGCGCCGAGCAGCATGAACGGCCGGCCGCCGAGACCGGACGCGGGCACCGGCGAGAACAGCCCTCCGTCCATGTCGATCCCGGCACGGATCCGCGGGTCGGTGGCCATGGCGGCGACCGCGGCGGAGCCGCCGATGGAGTGCCCGGCCATGGCGATCCGGCTCTGGTCGATGAGGCCGGAGTTATGCCAGGCCGGGTGGCGGCCGGTGATCCGGTCCAGCAGGAAGGACACGTCACGGGCGCGGTTGTCGGCGACCTGCTTGCGGCCCGCCTCGCTGTTGGCCTTCTCGCAGGCCAGGCAGGTCAGGACGCGCCCGCCGGGGAAGGCCGTCCCGGAGGTCTCGTACGCGTGGTCCACGGCAGCCACCACATAGCCGCGGGAGGCGAGCTCCTCGGCGAGGGAGGTGAGGGTGGCGCGCGGGACGGTGAATCCGGGAGACAGGACGATCAGCGGGTACCGGCCGGCCACGGGGCGGGCGTCGGACCGGGCGTAGGCCTTGGCCCCGACCAGGCTCTCGACCGCGACGGCCTTGTCCAGCTTCCGGTCGGCCAGCAGCAGCCGGGCCTCCTCGGGCGTGAGCCAGGGGCGGACCGGACCGCCGGTACCGCGCTGGGCCGGGTAGCGCATGGTGACCATCAGCTCGCGCGGCCCGGACCCGGCCCAGGGGTCGGTCCGGCTGCGGTCGACCAGGTGCAGGGTCTGCTGACCGACCGCGAACTTACCGGTGGGCCGCGGGAGTTCCGGCAGCACCGCGCGGGTGTCCGAGGCGGTGGAGGCGGCCGTCGGCGTGGCGGCCGCGGCCGTGCCCGCGGCGGCGAGCGGCAGCGGCAGGAGGAGTGCGAATAAGGCGAGGGAAGCGGCAGTTCGGCGTCGGTTCATGGGATCGAACCTATCCGGATGCCGCTGTCCGATCATCACCTCGCAGGAGGAACGGGGCCTCCCCCGGGGGGAGGGTGCCGGTTCCCCCTCCGGAGGGAGACGGCGCCTTCCCCTCCTCCGGAGGTGTGGAGCCGTGCCACGCCGTGCCGGGCCGTGCCGCGTCGCGTCCTGCGGGCCGGCCCGGCACCGGCCTCAGGACACGCCGATCGAGTCCAGCTTCGCCCGCAGGTACGTGTGGGAGTCCACGGGGTCGTGCACCACCCGGCCGATGGGCGCCGGCAGCGACTCCACCCGGGTGTGCGGGTCGCATTCGTAGAAGTAGACCAGCGAGACGAGCTCTTCGGCCGGTGCGTCCGCGGGCGGCGGCAGCACCCGGTGGCGGCCCGCGCGCCAGCGGTCCCCCGTCCAGCGGGCCATCAGGTCGCCGATGTTCACGGTGAGCGCGGCCGGGTCGTACGGGGCGTCCTGCCAGCCGTCGGCGTCGGTGTGGATCTGGAGCCCGCCCGAACCCGGCTGGCGGTCGAGGACCGTGACCGTCCCGAAGTCCGTGTGCGCCCCGATGCGGAACTGGCCGGGCAGGGGTTCGCCGAGCACGTCGGTGCCCGGGTACCAGTTGAGGTTGAACCCCCAGGTGGGGTGCCCGGTGTGGCGGGTGAAGAGGTCCGTGGCGAGGCCGAGTGCGGTGGCGAGGAGCTCCAGCAGTTCGTCGGACAGGGCCCGCATCCGGGCGAGGTACTCGACGACCAGCGGCCGGAGCGCGGGCACCTCGGCCGGCCAGACGTTGGGGCGGAACCACTCGGCGTCCACGGACGGGTTGCCCGTGGGCTCGTCCGCCGCGAAGGACCAGGACTCCTTGAGGTCGGGCGGCGAGGCCGCCCCCTCCGCGTAGCTGTTGGCTTCGGCACCCGGGCCGAGCCAGCCTCGGCCGCCGACCGCGACGGCGTACGGCTCCTTCGCCTTCACCGGCAGCCGGAAGAACTCCTTGGCCGCCTCCCGGATCCGCGCGGGCAGTTCCGGGTCCACCCCGTGCCCGGTGATCAGCAGGAACCCGGCGGCCTGGAGGGCCTCGTCGACGCGGGCGGCGATGCGCTCACGCGCCCCCGGTCCGCCGGACCGCCACGGCCCTAGGTCGATCACGGGGATCTGCGAGCGGGGGGATCCGGAGTGCGCCGGAGAACGCGAAGGGTCCACCGGATTCACGGAACTCGCCATCGGGACCTGCCTTCCGAGCCGGTGTCGGGCGTCCGTCCCGAGGCTATCGCCCCGGCGTCCGCCGGGGCTACGGACGCTCCGGCCGCCGTTGCGCCTCCGGCCCGCGCCGGCAAGGGTCCGTCCGCCGGGGCTGAACACCACCGGGCCGACGATGTCGGTGTGGCCCGCACGGACGGCCGGCGGGGCGGGATGCCGCAGGCCGGTGACGTTCCACAACGGCTCGGCCGGCAGCATCCCGTGGGAGTGGAACGACCGCGTCTCCTCCCACAATTGGGTCACCGACTGCGGCCACCTGCCCGCTCCCCCGTCGGTCACGGCCTCCCGGGCGCGGTCAGCCCCGGGGGGCCCGCAGGACGTAGCGGACGCCCCCGTTCTCGGTGGAGCCGGTCCGCTCGAAGCCCACCCGTCCGACCACGCCGTGCGAGGGGGCGTTGTCCGCATCGACCGAGGCGTGCAGCGTGGTCAGGCCGGGCTGCCCGAAGGCCCAGGCAGCCAGGCCGTTCAGCGCGTCGGTGGCGTAGCCGTTGCCGCGGGCCGACGGTACAAGGTCGTAGCCGATCTCCGCGTTCCCGTCGGCGTCGGGGGCGCCGTGGAAACCGATACCGCCGATCGCGCGCCGGTCGTCCGTGCGGACGATGGCGTACGCGCCCCATCCCGGGCGGTGCGTGCCCGCCTCCCTGGCCTTGGCCACCATCCCGGAGGCGGCCCGGGTGCCCTCGCCGGGGCCGTCCCCGGCCCAGGCGAATCCGCCGGTGCCGCCCGCGTGGAGATCGGCGGCGACCTGCGGGGAGATCTCGCAGAGGACGACGCGGCCCGCCGCGACGGGGTCGGCGTACCAGCGCCAGACCGGCCGGCGGGGCAGGTCCGGGAGTCCGGCCCGGCCGGTCACCCACAGGAGGGTCGGCCAGGCGGCGGCGGTACCGCGCGGTGCCTGCGGGAAGAGCCGGTCGAGGACCTGCTCGCAGAGGGCCGGGTCGGGCTCCCAGTCGTGGACGCCCAGGCCGTTCAGGATGTCGTGGGTGTGCAGCAGGGTCTCGACGACGCCCATCGCCGCGAAGCCGTCCGCGCCCGCCGTGCCGTACGGGTGCCAGGCCCGGTCCCCCGGGCGGGCGGCGGCCACGACGGCGGACAGCAGGCCTCCGGTGGCCTCGATGATCTCGATCACGCCGTCAGGGGTGGTGCCGGGGTCCGCGCTGATCTCGAACGGGACCCAGCCGCCGGTCGCGCGCCCGGTGAGCTGGGCGGCGTACGCGGTGAAATCGCCCGCGATGTGGACGGCGGTGTCGTAACAGCTCCACTCCAGCCCGGCGGCGGGGGCAAACCAGTCGAGGTGTGCCACCCCCCGCAGTGCCTGTGCGGTGAGGGACACGGATCGGTCCACGGCATGGGAGGTCATGATCGTCATGGGCGGAACCCTAGGGTCGCCACCCGCGCCCGGGCCAGCGGATATCCGGCACGACCGCCGGGCCGTCGGCGCCGCGGGGGCCGTCAGGGGCCGGCGTCCGGCAGCGGGCTGCCGCAGCGTGCGCAGGACCGGGCGTCCCGTGCGGTGGCGAGCCGTCCGCAGTCCGGGCAGACCAGGTGGAGCAGACAGGCCGGTTCGCCGCCCTCCACGGCGGTGGAGGCGGGGACGGGCTCGGCCACCGGGCCGTGCTCCGCCGGTGCGTCCGCGTCCTCGGAGTACTTCGTCATGGTCGTCCTTCCCGTATGCGCATCCCTCCCCCGAGACCGCCCTCGCACACCTGCGGATCGAGTCGTGGCCGGTCTGCGTCGGCCGTACCGGAACGGGCGCCAGGCCGAGGCGGCGGTTGATCACCCTGCTTCGAGCCGCCTCGCGCGTCCGGCACAAGGCCCCGGGGTACCCCGCCTACTGGTGGTGACCTGTCCGGACGCGCGCCGCGCGTCCGGCCGGTGAATCCGCGCCGCTGCGGGAGTCTTGGTTTCCGAGTGGCCGGGCCGGCCGGCCGGTACATCGGGAGAGGTGAAGTGATGACCAGCCTGCGCGACATCCTGGAACCGCACGTGAGCAGCGGATCACTGCCCGGCGCGGTGGGCCTGGTGGCCCGCGGCGACCGGGTGGAGGTCGAGGCCGTCGGCTCGGCCGACGTCGAGGGCACCGCTCCGATGGTCCGGGACTCGATCTTCCGTATCGCCTCGCTCACCAAACCCGTCACGGCCGCGGCGGTCATGATGCTCGTCGAGGAGGGCCGGTTCGCCCTGACGGATCCGGTCGCACCGTGGCTCCCCGAGCTGGCCTCGCCGGTCGTGGTCCGTACGCCGACGAGTCCGGTCGACGACGTGGTGCCCGCCGCCCGCCCGATCACCGTGTCCGACCTGCTCACCTTCCGCGCCGGGTACGGGTTCCCGTCCGACTTCTCGCTGCCGGCGGTCGGCCTGCTGTTCAGCGAACTGAAGCAGGGGCCGCCGCAGCCGCAGCGGGTCGCGGCGCCGGACGCGTGGATGACGACGCTGTCGCGGATTCCGCTGCTCTACCAGCCGGGCGAGGCCTGGCTGTACAACACCTGCTCCGACATCCTGGGAGTACTGATCGCCCGGGTCTCCGGGCAGTCCCTGCCCGAGTTCCTGGCCGAGCGGATCTTCGAACCGCTCGGCATGCCGGACACGGGGTTCGAGGTCCCGGCCTCCGACCTGGGCCGGTTCACGAGCTGCTACCGCGCGGGTGAAGGCGGCCCCGAAGAGGTCGATGCCCCCCACGGGCAGTGGAGCAGCCTCCCCGCCTTCCCCTCCGGCGCCGGCGGCCTGGTCTCGACCGCCGACGACTGGTACGCCTTCGGCCGGATGATGCTCGCCGAAGGGGCACTGGACGGGGACCGGGGCAGGCTCCTGTCGGCGGACTCGGTGCGGCGGATGACCACCGACTGGCTGACCCCGGCCCAGCGGTCGGGCGCCGGCCTGTTCCTGGAGGGCCAGGGCTGGGGGTTCGGCGGCTCGGTGGACGTCACGTCCCGCGACCCCTGGAACGTGCCGGGGCGGTACGGCTGGATCGGCGGCACCGGAACCGCGGCCCACATCACCCCGGCCACCGGCGCCGTCTCGATCCTGCTCACCCAGCTGGAGCTGACCAGCCCGACCCCGCCCGCCCTGATGCGCGAGTTCTGGACGTACGCGGCCGGCGCCTGAGCCGCCGGGGGGGGCGGCTGCGGCAGCAGTCGGGGCGACGACGTATCCGGCGTCGGCACAAACTGCGGTCGAAAGCCGCCCTGCCCGGACGTCCGAGGGGCGGGCGGACCGGCAGAGTCCACCTCGTCGCCGACCGGGAGTGCCGCCCGCTGTTTGTTGATGCCGCCGACGATGCGGGCCCATTGACCACGACTCGATGGGCGCTCTAGAGGCGGACGCTCCAGTCGGCCGTGGACTTCAGGCTGCGGGCGAGCTTCGGGGCGCGGACCGAGGGCGTGCGGTCCTCGGCCGTGACCGACAGCTTGTGCGTGCGCAGGTCGAACAGCCACAGCTCGGACACCGCGACCTCGGTCCGGCCCGCGAACCGCTTCAGTTCCCGGCCGTCCAGGTACCAGCGGACGTCGATCTGGCGGCCGTCCGCACCGGCCAGCCGGGGTACGGAGACCTTCGCGGTGTGGCGCAGCCGCAGGGTGCGGCCGGTCGGGGCGAGCGCGGCGGCGGGCTTCGCGTGCTGGTAGAAGCCGGCGATCATCGCCTCGGTGCCGGGCAGGTTGAAGGGTTTGCCGAGCACGCGCATGATCGAGCCGTCGGTGGGCCGGTACAGGCCGGTGACATAGTAGCCGCCGCCCTCGTACGCGCCGACCGTGCCGCCGTCGGGGGACTGCTCGCCGAGCCAGCGGTACCACTTGGCCTGCTCGGCGGCCATCCGGTCGGCGGGCAGTGTGGAGGTGTTGGATTCGGCGGGCTCGGGGCCTTCGTACTTCTCGTATCCGGGGGTGCCGGGGTAGAAGTACTCGTCGGCGAGCTTGCCCAGGGAGTGGCCGGTCTCGTGGATGGCGACCTGGCCGGACTTCGCGTTGCCCGCGGAGGCGGTCGATATCCCCTCGTAGCCGAGGGTGGGGCTGGGCTCGTTGTATCCGGCCCCGCCGTACTTGGCGCTGTTGGCGAGGACCAGGACCAGGTCGGCCGCCGGCGCCTTCGCCACGTACGCGTCCACCTTCGGCTGGTCGATGCAGAGCAGCCGTTCGATGTCCTCGCACCAGAAGTACGAGCCGAGGGCGGTGTCGCGGACGGTGGCCGGCGTGGGGTCGCCGGAGACTCCGGAGTCGTGGGAGACGGCGTCGACCGTCCATACGTTGAAGAGGTTCCGGTACGTGGAGTACGGCTCGACGGCGGTGATCTCGGCCCATTTGGCCCGGGCGTCGGCGTGGAACCGGTCCTGCTCGGCGGCGGTGTAGCCGTCGCCGACGACGACGATGTCGAGACGGTCGGCGGTCGGTCCGTTGTCGACCATCTCGGCGACCTCGCCGTCGGCGGCCCGCTCGGCTTCGGACAGTTGCGGGGCCTTCCTCGCCCGTCCGGCGGCAGGGACGCGGGTGTGGCCGGATCCGGCGGCCGTGCCGTCCTGCGGCCCGGGTATCTCCACTTCGGTCCCGGTCTTCACCGGTATCGGAGGCGGTGCCGCAGCCGCCGTGCCGCCGGGGCCACCGGCCAGCAGCAGTGCCGTCGTACAGGCCGCGGCGAAGGCTGCGCGCAGCGTTAAGCGGAGGGACGCGTCCATGGAGTTCTCCCCGGGGAAAGGAAGCCGGCAGGCTGGGCGGAGGGTGCCGGGCGGAAGACGGAAGGCGGATGTTAAGCACGCGGTTAAGTGCGCTGAACCGGATGCTTAAATTAGGGCGCGCACGGGACGTGCGCAATGGCCTGCCGCCCCTGCACCATGGGGAGTTGGAGCAACCTGGGGGACTTGATGGACGAACCGGCCGAGATCGGACGCAGGGTTCAGCGCATGCGCGCCGAACGCGGGCTCACCCAAAGGGCGTTGGCGGAACCCTCGTACACCTCCGCATACATCTCGACCCTGGAGTCCGGCAAGGTCCGGCCCTCGGAGACGGCGCTGCGCTTCCTGGCGGAGCGGCTCGGCACCTCGTACGAGGAGCTGGCCACCGGGCGCCCGGCCCACCTGGCCACCGAGCTCCGGCTGGCCCTCACCGACGCCCAGCAGACGCTGGCCGACGGCGCCGCCTCCGAGGCCGCCGTCCGCTACCGGCAGCTGCTGGCGGACGCGGAACGGCTCGGCCTCGACGCGGAGCGGGCCGAGGCGCTGCTCGGCCTCGGTGACTGCGCCCTGGAATCGGGGGAACTGCCGGACGCCATCGACCACTTCGAGGCGGCCGAGCGGCTGCTGGCCGACGAGCCGCTCCCCCGCCGCGCCCGCCCGATCCGCGGCCGGGCCGTCGCGCATCTGCTGGCCGGGGAGCTCCGCTATGCCTGCTACCTGCTGGAATCCACCATCGACGAGCTGGGCGCGAGCGGGCTGGCCGACCCCGAGGCGCTGGTGCTGCTCTACGCCGCCGTGATCGGCCCGTACATCGACATGGGCGCCCACGCCCGCGCCGCGCACGCCGCCGAACTGGCCCTGGCCCTGGCTCCGCAGGTGGCCGATCCGGCGCTGGTGGCGGGGATGCACCGACAGGTCGCGCGCACCTTCCTCACCGCGGGGCGGCCGGCCGACGCCGACGCCTCGCTCGCCAAGGCGCAGGCGATCTACCGGCAGCTGCGGCTGCGGACCGATCTGGCGCACTGCCACTGGATGCGCGGCTACGTACAGGCGCAGAACGGTGATCTCGTCGCGGCGGAGGCCGAGTTGCGCACCGCCCGGGACATCCTCGCCGCACGGCGGGCCGCCCTGTACACGGCGCAGGTCGAGGTGGAGCTCGCCGATGTGCTGCGCCGGCTCGGGCGCTGCGAGGAGGCCGCCGAGCTGCTGTCCGGACTGCTGGAGCTGGGCGACAGCCACGGCGCCGTGCATGCGGGCGGAGCGCACCGGCTCCTCGGCCTCATGGCCGAGGAGCGCGGGGAGACCGAGTCCGCCGAGGAGCACTACGTCCAGGCGCTGACCCTGCTGGAGCGCAGCGGGGCCAGCGGAGATCTTGCGGATCTGTGCCGACTGCTGGGCGACCTGCTGCGGCGCACGGGCCGGATCGAGGCCGCGCTGGACGCGTACCGCACGGGCCTGGGCCACCGCGCGGCGCCGGGCACCACCACGCTGGGCCCGGCGCCCGCGTCACCGCCGAGGCGCTGACGCGGGCGGTCGCGCCGACGCCGAGCGGGCGGTGACGGCATGATCGCCGCGCCCCCCTGGTATCGCCTGAGCTTCCCCCGCCTCAACCGGAACACATACGTCTCGAACGAGGCAGGGGAGGACCGGATGAGGCCGTGGCCATCGGCGTTCCGGGACCCGCGTACGCTGTTCCTCCACCCGCCGCCCGCCCCCGAACGGAGATCCGCCGTGGCCGACCAGACCGAACACCGCGCCTCCGCGGAGGCGAAGCACGAGGAGTGGAAGGGGAAGGGTGTCGCCCTGCGCGCGTTCTTCTACATCTTCGGGACGCACGTGTTCGCCGGGTTCATCTGGCTGCTGTTCTACCTGGGCGAGCACGCCGAGAAGTAACGCCCTGCGCCCCTCAGCTCTCGCCAGTCCGGGCGCGCGCACCCGACCGGGTCCGCCCCGCCGTCTGGGCGCGCTGCGGGTGCCGGCGTACGTACTCGTGCTCCAGCTCGTTCATCCGCTGGGTGTGGGTGACCAGCGCCTCGTCCGACCCGTACAGCAGGGTCTCGTGGCGGGTCCGGTGGATGGCCTCCAGCTCCTTGAGCAGCTTGCCTTCCTCCAGCTTCCCCGCCGTCGGACCGCCGTCATGCTCCGCCATGGCCCGTACACCTCCTCCACACCATCATCCCCTCCGGCGGCTCTTTCGTCCCGGCCACCGGATTTCCCCGGGATCCCAGTGCGCCCGGACCGGCCGCAGCCGCCGCCACGCCCGGGCGGAGCCCGCCGTCGGGGCCGCGCCTTCCGCCGCGGCGTGGCCGCTACGCTTGCGCCATGACGATGCGCAAGACCGTCGATGTGACTATCGACGCGATGATCGAGGACCTCAGGACACTCGTCGAAATCGAGTCTCCATCGCGCGATCTCGACGCCTTGAGCGCATCGGCCAAGACGGTCGCCGCCGTGATCGAGAGCCGCCTCGGCGGGCAGGCCGTCCTCGTCGAGAGCGCGGCCGGGCCGCACGTCCACTGGTCGGCCGGCGGTGATCCCAAGGTGCTGATCCTCGGTCACCACGACACGGTGTTCCCGCTCGGCACCCTCGAACGCCGTCCGTTCGCGGTCGAAGGCGGGCATGCGACCGGCCCCGGGGTCTTCGACATGCTCGGCGGTCTGGTGCAGGCCGTACACGGCCTGGCGGCGCTCGACGACCTGTCAGGCGTCGAGATCCTGGTGACCGCCGACGAGGAGGTCGGTTCCCACTCCTCCCGGGCCCTCATCGAGGAACGCGCCCTTGCCTGCGGCGCCGTCCTGGTGTTCGAAGGCGCCGCCGACGGCGGAGCCCTGAAGACCGGCCGGAAGGGCTGCGGCACGTTCCAGGTCTCCGTCGCGGGCCGGGCCTCGCACGCCGGCCTCGAACCCGAAGCCGGGATCAACGCGCTGATCGAGGCATCACACCAGGTCCTGGACATCGCGGCGCTCGGCCGGCCCGGCATCGGCACGACGGTCACCCCGACCGTCGCATCCGCGGGAACCCTCGACAACGTCGTACCCGCGGAGGCGACCGTCGTCGTCGACGTCCGCGTCGAGGCGGCCGGTGAGAAAGAGCGCATCGAATCCGCGTTCGCCGCGCTCGCTCCGCATCTCGAAGGGGCGAAGATCTCGGTCCACGGGTCCGTCGGCCGGCCCCCGATGCCCGAATCGGCGTCGGCCGGTCTCTTCGCCATCGCACAGCGGCTGCTCCCCGGCCTCGAAGGCCGGTCGGTCGGCGGTGGAAGCGACGGCAACTTCACGGCCGCGCTGGGCGTGCCCACATTGGACGGCCTGGGAGCAGTCGGGGGCGGCGCCCACGCCGACCACGAGTACATCGTCATCGAGGCCATGGCCGAGCGGGCGAACCTCGTTGCCGGACTGGTGCGCGCGATCCAGCACACGAGCACCGTGGACGCCGTTGCGTGAACCGCACCGCCAACGCGAGTAGACAGTGTCTACGAACCACTGGTAGACATGGCCCATGGACCAGGAGAGCCAGGAGAGCCCGCTCCGGGAACGGCTGATCGACGTCGGCGTCGACCTCGTGCTGACCGAGGGAACCGCCTCCCTCGGCCTGCGCGAGATCGCCCGCCGGGCCGGGGTGTCGCACGGTGCCCCCCGGCGCCACTTCCCCACGCACCACTCCCTGCTCTCGGCCATCGCACGGCGCGGATTCGCCGACCTCGGCGGCCGGTTCGCGGCCGCCACGGCACACGCGGCCTCGCCGCGCGAGCAGGTGCGGGCACTGGGATGCGCGTACGTCGGCTACGCGCTGGAGCACCGCGGGATGTTCGAGCTGATGTTCCGCCACGACCTGCTCGACAGCGAGGGGCAGGAGGACACCGGGCAACAGCCGCCGAAACTCCGCGAGTCCACCCTCCCCCTGTTCCACCTGCTCGTCGGGCTCGTCTCCCGCTGCCGTGCCTCCGGGGACCCCGAGGTCACCGCCGCCGCGCTGTGGGCCAATCTGCACGGCGTGGCCCAGCTGTGGGCCTGGGGCAGCCTGCCCCTCGTCCTCGGCGATGCCCGCCGGGCGGACGCCGACCGGGAGGATGTCGGCCGGCTCGTCGACGCCGCCCTCGACGCGCACCTCGGGCCGGACCGCCCGTGAGCCTGCCCGGACAGCGGATCGCACTCCTCGCGTGCGTCGGCGGCGCGATGCTCGTCGCCCTCGACGGCACCGTCCTCGGCATGGCACAGCCCAGCCTGAGCCACGACTTCGAGGCCGGCGTGGCCCAGGTCCAGTGGACCAGCACCGCCTATCTCCTCGCCGTGGCCGCGTTCCTCGTCATCGCCGGCCGCCTCGGCGACCGGTACGGGCACGCGCGGCTGCTCCTCACCGGCGTGCTCGGCTTCGCCGCGACGTCCGCCGGGATCGCGCTGGCGCCCGGGATCGGCTGGGTCATCGCCCTGCGCGCCGCCCAGGGGGTGTTCGGGGCCCTGCTGCAACCGGCGACGCTCGCGCTGCTGCGGCTCGCGTACCCGCCCGACCGGCTCTCCGGGCCGGTCGCCTTCCGGACCGGTGCCATCGGGGTGGCCGCCGCGGCCGGCCCGCTGCTCGGGGGCGTGCTGGTCGCGCACGCGGGCTGGCGTTCCGTGTTCGTGCTGAACGTGCCGATCGCCCTCGCGATCGCCGCACTCACCCTCGCCGTACGGGTGCCCGCGCCGCCCCGGACCGGATCGGGGCGGCCCGCCCTGGCGGGCGCGGCCCTGCTGGCCGCGGGCCTCGCCGTACTCGTGCACGCGCTGGCCGGCGTACCCGCCCACGGCTGGACCGCGCCGCCGACGCTGCTCGGGCTGGGCGGGGCCGCCGCCCTCGCGGTGGCGCTCGTACGGTACGAGCGGCGCACCGCGCAGCCCCTCGTACCGGCCGCCGTGGCTCGGTCCCGGCCGGTCGCGGCCTCGATGGCGCTGCTGCTCGCCATCTCCGGCGGCATGTTCGGGGCGCTGTTCACGGTGACCTTCCTGCTCCAGGACGTACGGGGGCTCGATCCGCTCGCCACCGGCCTGCTGGTGCTGCCGCTGACCGGATGCATGGTCGCCGGAGCGCCGCTGGCCGGGGCGGCGCTGCGCCGGTACGGGCCGCGCCGGACCGCGCTCACCGGTACGGGCCTGGTCGTCCTCGGGGTCGGCGGGCTGGGTGCGTGGTCCGGCCCGTGGGTCATGGCGGCGTTCGCGGTGCTCGGCGCCGGGTTCGCCGCCGTCATGGTGACGGCCACCGGCACCGTGGTCGGGGACGCCCCGCCCGGCTATGCCGGGGTCGTCGGCGGGCTCAAGCAGACCGCGATGAACGTCGGTCCGACCCTCGGCATCGCCGTCGCCGCGGGCGCGGGAGCCTCGCCGACGGCTCTGTTCGCGCTGGCGGCACTGGCCGCCCTGGGGCTGCTGCCCGCCTCACTGCTGCCGCGCGGCGCGCGCCGTGCAGCTGCGTGCGACGTCGTCGGCGAAGACCCGGGCCAGCGGGGCCAGGGCCTCCCAGCGGCGGACGGCCCAGCCGACCGCGAGCGGGGGCAGCGCCGGGACCGGGACGAGGCGCAGCGGGCCGTCTGATCCGGGGACCCGCCAGCCGGGCAGGGCGGGCACGACGGCGTGGCCCAGCCCCAGTTCGGCCAGCAGCAGGGCGGTGTCCCAGTCGGCCACACTGGTGTCGGACCGTATCCGGATGCCGGATTCCGCGAAGGCGGCATCGAGATGGGCGCGGGACGCGGAATTCTCCGGGAGCCGGATGTGGCGGATGCCGGACAGATCTTCCGGATCGATGCGGGTCCGGGCGGCGAGGGGGTCGTCGGCGCAGACTGCCAGCACCCAGGGCAGCTCCATCACCGGACGCTGCTCGATGCCGCGCACGGGCCGCCCGATGGTGATCCAGGCGAGGTCCAGGTCGTCGGCGGCGAGTGCGTCGAAGCAACTGCGGCTGGAGTTCTCGGTCTGGAACTCCAGGCTGACCCGGGGGTGGCGGCGCCGGAAGCCGACGACCGCCTCGGACATGAAGTGCCGTACGGTCGTCGCGCCCGTGGTGATGCGCACCGAGCCGGTGTCCCCGCGGACGAGGTCGTCCAGGCGGCGCAGGGCGCCGTCGAGGCCGGCGATGCCGTCGGCTGCGGCCGCCTGGAGGATGCGGCCGGCCGCGGTGGGGACGACGCCCCGGGCGTGCCGCTCCAGCAGGACGGTGCCGGTCTGCTTTTCGAGGCGCCGGATGTGCTGGCTGACGGCCGACTGGGTACAGCCGAGGTCGCGGGCGACGGCGCTGAGACTGCCGGCCCGGCAGACGGCCACGAAGACGCGGAGATCGTCGAGAGTCATGAGGTCCAAGCTACAGCTTGGATCTTGATAGGAAATCAGAGGATTGACTTGGGTTTACGGGTGGATCAAGATCAATGCGGGGCCCCAGGGCGGCAACCCGTCCCCGCCTGCGCCACGGTCCGGACCCCGGTGCAGGCAGGGACGGGTGTCGACCCACCCAAGACGGAAGGACCACGCCCGTGCCCGTACCGACGCAGACCCAGGTGCGCGAGGCGCGTGCCCTCGCGCTGCTGCGAGAGCTCGGCGCCGCGCACCTCGACCACCCGGGCGGCACCCTGCTCGCACACCTGGAACGCGTTCAGGCGCAGCTCGGGGCGTGGAGAGCCCGGCCGGCGCTCCGGCTCGCGGGCCTGTGCCACGCCTTCTACGGTACGGACGGCTTCGCCACCGCCCTGTTGCCGGTCGGCCGGCGGGCCGATCTGGCGGCGGCGATCGGGGCCGAGGCCGAGGAGATCGTCTATTTCTACGCCAGTTGCGACCGGGCGGCCTCCTGGCCGACGCTCGGCGCCGACGAGTCGGTCCCCGCGGCGTTCCGCGACCGGTTCACCGGGCAGGTCCACTCCCCCGGCCGGTGGTCGCGTCGGGATTTCGCCGAGCTGTCCGCGGCGAACGAGCTCGACCTCGCCCGGATCGACCCCGCGTTCCGTACGGCCCACGGGCCGGGCCTCCTCGCAGTGTTCACCCGGCTGCGGGGGCTGCTGAGCGAGCCGGCCTGGCGGGACTGCCAGGCCGTGCTCGGCGGTACGCCCTGAGCCGCGGGCGGCGCCAGGGCATCAGGAACATCAGGGCGTGAAGGTCCAGCGCTGGGCGGGGCTGCCGTCGCAGGCGGCCCGGGTGAGTTCGGTGCCGTTCGCGGTGCCGGCGCCGACCGGGGCCAGGCATTGGCCGAGCGTACGGAGGCTGCCGTCCGGCCCGGGCTGCCAGGTCTGGCCGGCGGCTGCGCCGCACGTCTGGACGGTGACCCGGGAGGCGCTCGTACCGTCGAGGCAGACCCCGCCCAGGCCGGTGATCCGGCCGTCGGCCTGGAGGGTCCAGCGTTGGTTGGGGCCGCCGTGGCAGGTGTACAGGGCGGGCTTGGTGCCCGGCGCCGTGGCGCTGTACGGCAGGTCCGCGCAGCGGGCGGAGGCCGCGCTGACGAGGGTGGCGTCGGCCGGGAGCGGGGCGGCCCGCCCGGTGAGGCCGATCTCGGCGGCGCTGGTCCAGGGACCGCGGCCGCCGGCTTCGGTCAGGGCCCTGAGGCGGAGGTAGCGGCCCGTCTTCGGGGACAGGGGCACGGACTTGGCGGCGGCGGTGTCGGCGAGGGTTCCGGTCGCCACCGGGGAGCCCCAGTCGGCGGTGCTGTCGGAGACGTAGACCTCGTAGCCGCCGATCCGGCCGTTGACGCCGCCGTCCTGGCGGGGCAGGTAGCCGAGGCCGTCGACCGCGTAGCGGGCACCGAGGTCGATGCGGATCTCGTGCGGCAGCGCCGCCGGTGTGCCCGAGGACCAGGCGGTGTGCCAGATCGTTTCCGCCTTGCCGTCGAAGGCGTTGGCCGCCGCGCCGTTCTCGGCGGCGGTCTCCTGGCTGTCGGCGGAGAGCAGGGTCCATGCCGACTGCGGGACGGGCGCGGACGTGACCGGAATCGGGTCGGCCGCCGGGACGGAGGTGCCGGTGGCCGTGACCGTGAACGCACCGGATTTCGAACCGGACTTGACCCACAGGATTCCGCCGCGGTCGGCGGAGTCGAAGAACCAGCCGGTGGCGGCCGCGTCGTAGGCGGCCTTGGACGTCTGGCGGGCCAGGGCGGCGCCGTCCGCCGTCACCGTGCCCGGCGCCGAGGCCACGTGGAGGCTGAACTCGTAGCCTCGGGCGGCCGGTTTGCCCGTGTAGCTGCCGGTGGGGGCGCCGACGGAGACGGTGACCGTGCCGGCGCCGGCGGCCGGGGCCGTGACGTCCACCTGCTGGCGGGCGTACGCGCCGGACTGGTGGGCGCGGGTGATCCCGTCGTCCTCGTAGAGGCTGAAGGAGGAGTTGCCGCGGGGGTGGATGTCGTAGGTGAGGGTGGAGACGGGCTTCTCACCGGTGTGGTTCATCTGCGGCCACATCGGCACGATCGCACCGCCCTTGACGAAGAGGGGCAGGGTGTCGAGCGGCGCCTGGTAGTTGTTCAGCCAGCCCGGGCCCGCGTACGTCTTCCCGGTCCAGTAGTCCGTCCAGGTCCCGGCGGGCAGGTAGATCCCGTCGCGGACGGAGGTGTCGGAGACGACCGGCGCGACGAGGAAGGAGTCTCCGGCCATGAACTGGCCGCTGGTGAGGTTGCCGCGGGCCACCGGGTCGTCCGGGTACTCCAGGACCATCGCGCGGGTGCTCGGCACGCCGCTCTCGTGCGCGGTGCGGCTCATGGTGTACAGGTACGGCATCAGCCGCATCTTGAGCTGGAGGTACTTGCGGTTGATGGAGAGGTACGGCTCGGTGAAGCGCCACGGCTGCTTGTCCTGGTAGCCGGCGGACGGGTTCGTCGCGCCCCAGCCCGACATGGTCATGAAGGCGGGGGTGAAGGCCTTCCACTGCAGGTCGCGGGTGTACGTCTTGGGGCTGCCGCCGAAGATCCCGTCGACATCGCCGGAGGCGTAGTTGAGGGCGGACAGGCCGGCGCCGGCGATGGCGGGGACGTGCCAGCGCATGTCGTCCCAGGTGCCGTTGGTGTCGCCGGTCCAGACGACGGCGTTGCGCTGGGTGCCCGCCCAGCCGTCGACGGTCCACACGTAGCGGCGGGCGTCGGAGTCCTTCTCGATGCCGTCGACGGCCTGCTGCACGCCGGTGAACGCGGTCTTGTAGCCGCCGCCGATCCAGGCCACGTCGGTCTTCACGCCTCGGGTGCCGGCGGTGCCGACCTCGTCGGCGATGGAGCCGAGACCGGTGGAGGTCCACAGTCCGGTCTGGAAGCCCTTGGCCTTGAGGGCGTCCACCGTCGACTTGAGCGGCGCGGTGTAGCCGCAGCCGTAGCCGTCGTTGGGCAGGAACCAGCCCGAGGGCATGTCGGCGGCGCGGGCGTCCGCCGCATAGCCGGCCACGTCGGGGGTGGTCTGGTGGCGCAGGCGGTTGTGGTCGCCCTGGTAGTCGGGGTTGGAGGCGTTGAAACAGTCGGCGTTGCCGAGTTCCAGGCCCCACATCGGGGCCATGAACGGTTTGCCGCTCACGTCGGTGTAGGCATCGAGCACGGATTTCAGCGAGTCGCCGGTGAAGTACCAGGCGTCGAACCGCTTCTCGTCGTGGGTGAGGGTGGTGGGGGCGTTGAAACCGTACGAGCCGGGAGCCCAGGTGTTGCGCATGACGCCGTAGCCGTTGGTGGACATGTAGAAGGGGGCCGGGCTGGCGTTGTCGTTCTCGCGCCACTTGTTGTCGACGGCCACGGGGACGGTCTTGCCGCGCAGCGCCCACTCGCCGAGGCGCAGGCCGGTGCCGTAGAACTGCTCGTCGGCGCCGCGGGCCAGGTACTGGGTGGTCTGGGTGCCGCTCCAGGAGGTGGGCTGGGTCTCCTGCCAGACGAGGGTGGAGTTGTCGGCGCGGTAGACGGAGAACTGCAGGGGCGTCTTGTTGACGCGGATGTTCAGGGCGCCGGTGGTGATCCGGTAGTACGTGCCCGCGTCGGTGAAAGCGGCGTCGGCGGGGCCGAAATCGGTGGTCTGGGCGAGGTCTGAGCCGGCCGGGTCGTCGCTGAAGGCGCCGTCGGGCGAGATCCAGAGGCGGAAGATGTCGGCGCGGGCGACGACCACGCGGGCCTTCGCGCGGCCGGACGTGGTGACGGTGAAGGTGTTCCCGGCCCGGGTGAGGCCGGTGGCGTTGCCCGCCGTGGCGGGGGCCGGGGCCGCAGCGGCCGGCGGGGTCATCGGGCCGGCGGCGGCCAGGCCCGCCACGGCGAGGGCGCCGGCGAGCAGCGCGGCCATGGAGGCGCGCTGCCGCGTCGCCGTCTTGTGGGTGCGGGCGTGGGGGTGCGGCCGGGTGCGGGTGCTTGTGCGGGTGCGGGTGCGGCGGGGGATGCGGATGAGTCTCATGGGGCAGCTCCTCGTGCGGTCCGGACAACGGACACACCGCTTTGGCATGCGCCTGGCAAGATAGCGGCCCGTGGAGATCACTTGAAGAATGCTGCTCGAAGTAGTCTTCAATCAAGCAGCTTTGAGCATCCTTCAGGTAACCCCGTCATCCGGCCGCACAGACGATCCGCTCCCTGACGACGGGGTCCAGAGCCGGGTTGCCCGCCGCCGATCACCAACCGGTCCTGCTCGCCGACCGGGGCGGTGCGTACGAGGGTGTGTCCGACGCCGTTCACGACGTCAGGGCTCCCGGCCGCCCAGGGGGCGTTGTCAGACCCCTGCGCGAGGATCGGTGCATGACGATCACCACCGCTCCTGCCGGTCCCGCCCTCACCACCCGTGACGAGTACGCCGATGCGATCGGCACGGCCATCAGGGCCTCTGCCGCGTACTACGGGTCCGGCGATTCGCCGCTCGACGACGCCTCGTTCGACCTTCTGGTCTCCCTGATACAGGCCTACGAGGAGCAGTACCCGGAGCACATCGACCCGGCCTCGCCGACCGGCAAGGTGGCCGGGGGCGCACTGCCGGCCGGGGAGGTGGCGCACACGGCGGCGATGCTCTCGCTGGCGAACGCGTTCAACCCGCAGGACCTGCTCGACTGGGAGGCCTCGGTGGTGCGCCGGCTGGGCGCGCCGGTCGCGGGCGGCTACGTGGTCGAGCCGAAGCTCGACGGGGCCTCGCTGGCGGCCCGGTACCGCGACGGCCGGCTGGTCCGCCTCGTCACCCGGGGCAACGGGACGAGCGGCGAGGACGTGTCCCATGCGATCGGGACCATCGTCGGACTGCCCGAGAGGCTGGCCTCCGACGCCTCCTTCGAGGTGCGGGGCGAAGTCCTGCTGACGACGGCCCAGTTCGAGCGGGCCAACGAGATACGCGCGGCGCACGGCGCCGGGGCGTTCTCCAATGCGCGCAACGGTGCTGCCGGCACCCTGCGGGCCAAGGGCCGCCCGTACACGGTGGAGATGACGTTCTGGGCGTTCGGGGCGGTCGAGCTCGACGGCGCGGCGCTGCCGGGGACCACCCATGCGGAGGTGATGGCCTTCGTCGCCGAGGCGGGCGTCCAGACGGCCGCCGCGACCCCCGCGGGGCTGACGGTGGTGGCCACGGCCGCCGAGGTGCAGGAGCAGGTCGACCGGATCGCGGCACTGCGCGCCGGGCTGCCCTTCGGGATCGACGGGATCGTGGTCAAGCTGGACTCCCTGGCCGAGCAGGCCGCGGCCGGGACCGGCTCGCGCCACCCGCACTGGGCGACCGCCTACAAGCTGGCGGCGGTGGAGCGGCGCACCCGGCTGCTCGACGTGACCTGGGCGGTGGGCCGCACCGGCGTGCTGGCGCCGACCGCCGTGCTGGAACCGGTGGAGATAGACGGCTCGGTGGTGCGCCACGCCACGCTGCACAATCCCGCCGACATCGAGCGCCGGGGCCTGCGGATCGGCGACACCGTCACCGTCTACAAGGCGGGCGACATCATCCCGCGGATCGAGGTCCCGGTGGTGGAGCTGCGCACCGGCGAGGAGCGGCCGATCGATCCGCCGGCCGTCTGCCCTGGCTGCCAGGGGGAGATCGACCGGAGCCAGGAGCGGTGGCGGTGCGCGCAGCCGGCCGACTGCGGGCGGATCGCCGCGATCCTGTACGCCGCGGGGCGCGACCAGCTGGACATCGACGGCCTGGGTGAGACGTACGTACGGGCGCTGGTCGAGGGGGGCCGGGTCAGGGACGTGGCCGACCTGTTCGGGCTGGACCACGCGGAGCTCGCGGAGGCCGCGGGGAGCGAGAAGCGGGCCGTGAAGCTGCTGGAGCAGATCGAAGCCGCGAAGGGCAGGCCGCTGGCCCGGGTGTTCTGCGCGCTCGGGGTCGTCGGCACCGGGCGGGGCATGTCCCGGCGGATCGCCCGCCACTTCGGGACGATGGAGGCGATCCGGGCCGCCGACGCCGCCGCCATGACGGAGGTCGAACTGGTCGGGGACACCAAGGCGGCCGGGATCGTCGCGCAGCTCGCGGAGCTCGGAGCGGTCATCGACAAGCTGGCCGCGGCCGGGGTCAACCTCACCGAGCCGCAGGCGGAGCGCCCCGCCGGCGAAGCGGGAGAGGAGGGTCCGCTCGCCGGTCAGAGCGTGGTGGTCACGGGCAAGATGACGGGTGCGCTGGCGGCGTATGACACACGGGACAAGGTGCGCGAGCTGATCGAGCGGGCGGGTGGGAAGTCCGCGAGCGGCATATCGGGGCGGACGACGCTGCTCGTGGCGGGCGCCAGGGCGGGCAGCAAGGTGGCCAAGGCCGAGGAGGCGGGCATCGAGATCCTCGGCGAGGAGGCGTTCGCCGAGCGGATCGCCGCGTTCCTCAGCAGCTGAGCGGTCCGGGCGGCGGGGCGACGGCTCCAGAGCCTCGGCGGCTCGGCGCTCGCGCTCGGCGCGGGCGACGCCCTGTACCTCCAGCCCGCAGGCGGCGTTTTCGAGCAGACCCATGACGACGAAGATCGCGCCGGGCCCGACGCTGGATGAGGCGTCGGTCACAGCGGCCGTCGTGCCGTCGGCGCGCAGCTCGTCGCGGCCGGTGCCACTGCGGAGCGCGCGGACCGCAGGCGCCGGGTCGTCTTCCGAACACCTTGTGGACGCGTTCGGCCTGGAGCATGGACGCATACACCTCGTGGGTCGTACCGGGTACGGTCTGCCCGGCCGGCGGGGCCGGGCGGGAGACCGTGGCGCGGTACGGGATCCGCCCGCGCCGGCCGCGTCACGACCGACGGAAGGGTCCGATCCGGATCCGCGGGTGCCCAGGGCGTTCCGGGGTGAACGCCGAGGTGATTCACCTCACGCAGAGGCGGTCCGGGGCTCGGGCTCCGGGTCCTCCAGCATGGAGGCGCGCAGGTGGGCGAGGAGGCGGGTCAGCACGCGCGAGACCTGCATCTGCGAGATGCCGAGCGCGGCGCCGATCTGGGCCTGGGTCAGCTCCTGGCCGAAGCGCATCCGCAGCATCCGGCGTTCGCGGTCGGTGAGCTGTTCGAGCAGTGGCGCGAGGGTCTGGATGTCCTCGACCCGTTCGAGGGCCGGCTCCTCCTCGCCCATGACGTCGGCGAGGGTGTGGCTCACGGCCGTGGCGTCGCCGTGCTCCGCGTGCGGGGCGTCCAGGGAGCCGCTGGTGTGGCCGTTGGCGGCGACGAGACCCTCTATGACCTCCTCTTCCGAGAGGCACAGGTGGCGGGCCAGGTCCGCGACCGTGGGCGAGCGGTCGAGCGCGGTGGTCAGCTCTTCCTTGGCTTTGGCGATGTCGACGCGCATCTCCTGGAGCCGGCGCGGGACGCGCACGGCCCATGACGTGTCGCGGAAGTGCCGTTTGATCTCGCCTGTGATGTACGGCATGGCGAGGGTGGCGAACTCGTTCTCGCGGGCCGGGTCGAACCGGTCGATCGCCTTGATCAGGCCGATGGTGCCGACTTGGACGATGTCCTCGATGTCGCCTGCGTCACCCCGGGTACGGAAGCGGCGGACGGCGTACTGCACGAGTGAGGTGTTCATCTCTATGAGCGCGTTGCGGACGTACTGGTACTCCGGCGTGCCCTCGGACAGTTCGCGCAGCCGCCGGAAGAACACCCGCGAAAGCTCCCTCGCATCGGCGGGAGCCACCTCCCTCGGCTCCTCGATCCGCGGCAGGTCCGCGATCCGGGCGGCCTGGTGGCCTCGGCACGGACGGGGGACGGCTGCGGTGGTTTCGGAAGCGGAGGACGGGGCAGGGGCGGGCATGGGGTTTCGCTCCTTGGGCTTGTCGGCTTGCGGCGCGGGACCTTGACTGCCGTAGATGGTGGTCTCTTTCATCTTATACGTCAAGAATTGCCGGAAATGCGGCCGTCCGCTTACCCGCGCGCGTGTGCACGTACGCCCGCGCACGTCCACGCGCGGGTTATCCGCACGCGCGCGACCGGCAGGTCGGATTCCACCTGCGCACTCGGAGGGGATTGAGCCGGATGATCTGGAGATCGCACGTAGCCCGGCGGTCCTGAGCGCGGCCGCCCGACGGGCAGGCACGCCTCAGGTGACGCGGAACCCGCTCACCGCACGGTCCCGGTGGAAGGTCAGCCGGTCCCAGGCGGGAAAGGCGCCGCCGGGCGGTCGCGGTGGCCGGCGAGTTCGGGGGCTTCGGCGACCGCGCGGGGGCAGCGGTACGTGACGGCGCGCCGGAGGGTCTCCCCCGACGGACCCTGCTCGCGGTGGAGGCGGACAACGGTCCGGTCGCCGCCGGATTGATCCATGCCTCTCGATGAGCGGAAGCCCGGCCTCCCGACCCGCCTTGGCCGGATCGCACCCGGGAGGCCGGGATCGGAAGCCGCAGCGCTCAGGCCTGGGCGCCGGCTCCGGCGGGACGGTAGGTGCTGACGTGTACGCCCGTGCCGCTGGTGACGGTGGAGACCAGCTCCAGCGTGCGCATCCGGCCGTCCTCGGGGAAGATCGACTTGCCGCCGCCGAGGAGCACCGGCGTGATCATGAGCCGGAGTTCGTCGACCAGTCCCTCGCCGAGCAGGGTGCGCGCGAGTGTCGGGCTGCCCAGGACCGCCAGGTCCCCGCCCTCGGTCTCGCGCAGCTCCCGGATGCGGGCAACGGCCTTGTCGCCGGGGATAGCCGTGGTGTTGTCCCACGTCAGCTCGTCCTCGCCGAGCGTCTGGGTCACGACGTACTTCTTGATGGAGTTCATCTGGTCCGCGAAGGGGTCACCGGCCCGCTCGGGCCACGCCGCGGCCATCGTCTGCCACGTACGGCGCCCGAACAGCAGGGCCTCGGACTTGGTCATCGCCTCGCCGATGGCGGCGCCCATCACCTCCGGGTCGAAGAACGGGTGCGACCAGCCGCCGTGGGCGAAGCCGCCGTCGGTGTCCTCCTCGGGGCCGCCCGGGGCCTGCACGACGCCGTCGAGGCTGATGAACTCACTGATCACGATGCGCATGGGAACTGCTCCCCGTTCTTCTTCGGTCGGTGTACACGGGTGTAGACGGCCACGCGGCTGCAAACTCATCGCTCCGAGCCGTTATTGCCGCAGTGATGCGGGTCACACGCCGGAACTCGCCCTCGCATGC
The DNA here is from genome assembly GCF_040302565.1 of Streptomyces sp. NPDC097981. Lineage (NCBI taxonomy): Bacteria > Bacillati > Actinomycetota > Actinomycetes > Kitasatosporales > Streptomycetaceae > Streptomyces > Streptomyces sp. NPDC097981. The sequence goes on along the minus strand of NZ_JBEORW010000010.1, from coordinate 170,938 downwards.
GGCCCTTCGCCCAGGCCGCCCAGGACATCGGCATCCGCATCCATCCGGCGTGGTGCACTCCTGAGTATCACCGGCTCCGTGCCGGTCCAGGCGCACCGCCCGGGCCGCAGGTCCGGGTTGCCGAACAGGCCGCTCCGCGCCGTCGCATGGACCTCCGGAACGGCCGCGAGCTCGGCCCGTCCCGGTGACGGGTCCACCGCGACCACGTTTGGCGGCCGGCACCGCGCCCAACTCGGCATGGCTGCCGTCGCGAGTCCGGCCCAAGCCGCCGAGGACCGCCACCACCCGGGGACCGGGAGCAAGCCGGCCCCGCCGGGTCGGCTTCGACCGTTCCGACGGCCCTAGCCTGTCGTCAGAGTCCCTCCCCCGGCCACCGCCGGGGGGTGCCCCCCGGGCCGGCGCTGCTGTGACGACACGACCTGGGCCGGCAGCGGGTTCGGGAGCGGGACGTAGCGCGCGTCCGCGCCGTCCGCGCGGGTCCAGCGCAGCAGCAGGTTCGTCTTGGCCGGGAGGGCAGGGGCGGAGAGGAGTTCCGCGATCTCGGGAAGCCCGCGTTCGGCGTCGTAGCGCAGGAACTCCTCGCGCACCGCCGGCCACACCGCGGCGGCCGCGTCCGGGTGCGCCTCGGCGAGGGCCCTCGCCACCTCCGTCAGGTGGTTGACCACCAGGCAGTAGACCAGCCGCTGCCACGCGGCCGCGCGCTCCACGTCCGGCAGGAGCTTCACCCCCTCCGCGTCCCGGAACAGGGCCTGTACGGGCATGCCCCGGGCGTCCACCGCGACGAGGCTGTTCTGCAGGTGAGCCTCCAGCACGACGCCGTGGCGGGCGAACAAGTCCAGTACGGGCGGCACGACATGGCGCAGATACGCCCGCCACCAGCCGGCCGGATCGGTCGTCGCGGCCAGCGGGCTGCCCGGGAAGCCCTCGGCGAGCGCGGCGGCCGCCAGCGGGGTGGCCCCCGGCTCCAGTTGTGCGTGCAGCCCGTCGCGGACCAGGACGGCGAGTTCCTCGAAGGCGAAGGAGGCGGTCCGGTAGCCGCGGTCGGCGAGCCAGGCGGCGTTCGACCCGGAGCCGCGCAGAGCGGCGAAAGCGGCCTCGACCGCGGCGTCCGTGCGGCGCAGTTTCAGCAGGTCGTGCCGCCACAGCCGACGCACGTCGTTGGTGATCCGGACGTCGAGGCTGAATTTCACGAAGAGATCGCCGTCCCGGTCACGGACGCGTTCACCCCCGCGCTCGCCCTCGCCCTCACCGGGTATGTACAGAGTCCGGATCGAGGCCGTCGGCCAGGCCGGGCGGCGCCCCGGGCCGAGCCGCAGCAGCCGCCCGTCGGCGAAGGCCGCGCGTACGGCCGCCGAGCCGGCGACCAGGTCCAGCTGCCACGGATGGGCGGGCAGCAACCGGTATCCGGCGGGCGGGCACGGGCCGTCGAGCAGTCCGGCCAGCGAGTCGATCGCGTCGGCGGCGGCCGGCCCGCCCTCCTCGACGACCTGGTCCTCGCGCAGCCCCAGGAAGAGCAGCGGGAACCGGGCGTACGCCTCCGGCGCGTACGGCAGCCAACTCGCGGCGGGCGCGCCGCCCCGGGCCTTGGGGGCCGGGTGGTACGGGTGTCCCGTGATCAGGGATTGCTCGGACAGGATGTACGGGTCCTGCGGGAGCGCGGCCGCGGCGCGGACGGCGAGCAGCGCGGCGACGGCCTCGCGGCTGTCCGCGATCTCGACCGGGAGCTCGTCGTTCGGCACGCCCGTGTACTGGTGCAGCTCGTCGGCCGTGAGTTTGACCAACTCGGTGTGGGTGAGCGGACGCCAGCCCTCCGCCGTGCGCAGTTCGGGGTGTACGGGCCGGCGCCCGCCCCGCACCCGCAGCAGCCGCCCGCTGCCGCGCAGCCGGTGGACACGCCCTTCCGAGGCATCGCCGGACGCCTCCGCAGGATCGGCCGCCTCCCGCAGCAGGCAGTTCAACAAGGGGGTGGCGGCGTAGGCGTCGGCTGCGGCGTTGAGGTCCACGGATTCCATTCGGTCCATCCAATGCGCCGGGAGTTCGCAGGGCGTACCCCCGGCCGTGATCTTCAGTATCCGCGATGATGACGTGATCACCACGTCACCCGTGAGAGGAACAGGGCCCTGGACCCCAGCATGAACCTCCCCGCCTCCCCTGCCGAGGAAGCCGTGTCCGCCGAACTGGCCGAGGTGCGCCCCGCGCTCAGTTCCGCTTACAGCGCCGCGCTCGACGGCGCCCGCTCCGCCGTGCTGACCCGGCTGTGGCGGGCGCTGGCCTTCGAACCGCTGCCGTGGGTGGAGCGCCGCGAGCGGGGGCCCGGCGCCCTGGCGCTCCTGCTGTGCGGCGGCAGACGGCTGGAGGGACCGCTGCCGGACCTGTACGCGACCGTCCCGTACGTGTCCGAGGTGCTGCTCGACGGCACCCCGTACCGGCACGCCGGACGCCTGATGGCGGCGCTCGGGGTACCGCACGGGGACTCCTTCGCCGCCGAGCTGGACGACAGCACCGCCTCGCTCGCGCTGTCCCGGGCGGGGCAGCCGACCCCCGGGGATGCGGCTCCGCACGCCGCCTGGGAGTGGGAGCAGACGGTCGTCGACGGCCATCCGTACCACCCCAACTGCCGCTCCCGGCCCGGTTTCTCGGTGGCCGAGCAGCTGGCGTACGCGCCGGAGCACCGGCCGGTGGTCGAGCTCGGGCTGGTCGCCGTACGGGCGCAGGAATGCCTGGTCACGGGCGTCTGGCCGGCCGAGCTGAGGGAGGACGGCCGGATCCTGCTGCCGGTGCACCCGTGGCAGGCGGAACACGTCCTGAAACAAACGGTCCGGGGGCCGGCGGCGCTGCGCCCCGGCTTCGCGGCGCATCCCCTGATGGCGCTGCGCACCCTCTCCCCCGTGGCGGGCGGCGCACATGTCAAGACGGCGCTGAGCACCCGGCTGACCTCCTCCGTGCGGGACATGTCCGGCTACTCCATCGAGACGGCGGCTGCGGTGTCCGCCTTCGCGCAGGCCCTGTCCGAGCGGCTGGACGGGCGGCTCCACATCACCCGCACCCTGGGCGCCGCGACCGCGCACAGCCCGGACCTGGCGGCGGTGCTGCGCGAGCCGCCCGAGGTGTACGCGGACGCCGCGGCGGGCGAGTGGGTCGCGCCGGTGGCGGCCCTGGCCCTGTCGCCGTTCGCGCACTCGGCGTCCTGGCGGGCCGAGTTCGCCCGGCTCGCGCTGTCGGTGTGCCTGCGGGTGCTGGACCTGGGGGTGGCCCTGGAGGCCCACGGCCAGAACCTCCTCGTCGTCCTGTCCGCGTCCGGGGCCCCGCTGCGGCTGGTCTACCGCGATCTCGCCGACATCCGGATCAGCCCGGAGCGGCTCGCCCGGCACGGCTTGCCGGTACCGCCCCTCGCGGGCCGGCTGATCACCGACGACGTGACCTTGCTGCGGCGCAAACTGTTCGCTTCCCTGCTGACCGGGACGTTGGGCGCCACCGCCGGCTCGGCCGCGGCCTTCGGCGAGGCGCTGGCCGAGGCCGCCGGCCTCCCGGCCACCGCGGACACCGAGGCCCTGCTCGGCGCGCCGCTGCCGGCCAAGGCCCTGACACTGATGCGGCTGAGCCCGGGAATTCCGGGCGACCAGTGGGCGGAGCTGGACAATCCGCTGACCGGGGCGGACCGGAAGGGGCGGGCGGGCTAGTGTCACAGGGCATGAAGGAGACCTCGTACCTGAACTCCGTTCGGGCGTCCTACGACGCCGTCGCCGTCGACTACGCCAGGCTCCTGCGGGCAGAGCTGGCGGACAGACCGCTGGACCGGGCCATGCTGGCGGCCTTCGCCGAGTGCGTGCGCCGCGACGAAGGCGGCGCGGGCCGGGCGGTCGCGGACCTGGGCTGCGGCCCGGGGCGGGTGACGGCCCATCTGGACGGGCTCGGCGTACGGGCCTTCGGTGTCGACCTGTCCCCGGCGATGGTCGCGGTGGCCCGGCGGATGTATCCGGGCCTGCGCTTCGAGGTGGGCTCGATGGCGGCGCTGGACGTCGCGGACGGGGTGCTCGGCGGAGTGCTGGCCTGGTACTCGACGGTGCACACCCCGCCGGGGGATCTGCCGCCGCTGTTCGCGGAGTTCGCCAGGGTGCTCGCGCCGGGCGGCCACGTGCTGATCGCGTTCAAGGCGGGCGACGAGAAGATCCGGCTTGACCACGCGTACGGGCACCCCGTCGACCTGGACGTCTACCGGACCGCGCCGGAGCTGATCGCGGACCTGCTCACCGGGGCCGGCCTGGAGGAGGTGGCCCGCCTGGTCCGGCAGCCCGCGGGCCACGAGAAGTCCCCCCAGGGCTTCCTCCTGGCCCGCAAGGCCCGTCGGGACACGGGCGGCGGCGCCTAGCTTGATCTTTAACGTCCGACGTCGGACGTTAAAGATCAAGCTAGCGGCTGCCCTCCAGTACTTCCAGCCGCTGCTGCGTCAGCCGCAGGAGTCTCGGTTCGAGGCTCGGCAGGGCGCTCAGCAGGCGGACGAGTTCGGGGCCGGCGTCGCGGGCCGCCGCCTGGTCCTTGAGCTGGGTCCAGCAGTAGAGGGCGCCCGCCGCGGCCGCGAGGACCTCGGGGGCGTCCGGCGGCTGGTGCTCCAGGCGGGTGCGCCCTGCGTTGATCCAGAGCTGGGTCGCCGACCGGTAGTTTCCGGCCATTCTGGCGAGGTCGGCGCGGATCTCCGCCCAGTGGGTGGCCTCGGGCGAGGTGGACCCGTGGGTCTGGAGCACGTGTTGCTCCCAGGCCTGGGCGAGCGTGGCCGCCTCCTGGTGCCGTCCGCCGGAGGCGAGGGCGTGGATGTGCGGCCGGGGATCCGGAACCAGCTCCGCCGGCGCCGGGGCATGGGCAGCGGCCGGCGCGGCGATCTCGCGCATCGCCGGCAGGACGAGGGTGCCGGGCGGCAGGGCGGCGGCTCCGACGGCGAAGGCGTGCAGGTGCAGGTCGGCGGGGCGGGTGGGGCTGCGGCGCAGCTGGTCGATCCAGTGGCGGGTGTACGCGCTCACCCGGTCCGCTCCGCCGGCGAAGGCGGGCGGAACGACCACCCCGTACACCTCGGCGGAGGGCGGGGCGGGCAGGCTCCCGTACTCCTGGAGCACCGGCCAGGCGGACTTGTCGGCGACGAGGTCGAGCACCACCGTGGTCGGACCGGCGGTCCGGGCCCCGAGCTCGGTACCCAGCCAGTCCCACGGGAGCGCCGTGTAGCGGACGGTGGAGGCCGTGGTCCCCGCCAGCGCGAGGTGGAGGCGGTGCCCGCGGCGGTCGAGGGTGAGCCGCCCCGAGAGGTAGACGAGCAGCGGCCCGGGGCTCGCGGCGGCGGCGCGCAGCCGCATCAGCACGGTGTTGGGATCCCGGGCGCCGTCGAGGTACGTGGTGTCGGTGGGGACCTGGCTGTTCAGCAGCGCCGATACGGGCAGCACTCCGAGCGCGGCCAGATTCGCACTGGGCGCGACCTGAACGGCGCGTCGCCGCACGGCGGCGTCGCCCGCTATGAGAAGAACGTGCCCTCGCTGCTGCCTGCCGGCTCCGTCGGTCTGCATGGGCAGACCGTACTCACCTCACGACCCCCGTCGCAGCCCCGGTGATCGGATTCGCCTCACCGGGACGGCGCCTACGCTGCCGCGATGCGGTGCCGGGCGGGCCCGCGGCCTCATCCGATGCGGGGGTCAGCAGTCGAACCGGACGACAAGACGGACGCCCTCGTCACCGTGGATGCCGGCAAGGGTGCGCATGACGGCCCGGACGGCTCCCCAGCCGGCGTCCGGACGGCCAGTCTGCGCGTGAGCCGGACGATACGGAAGAGGCGGTCGCCGCCGTGCCACTCGGTGCCCTCGGGCCCGCTGCGGCCCGCACGCTGCAGATCACCGGGCTGTACCGCAGGGTGTGGGACGCGTAGCCCGCGGGACGCGGCCGGGCCTGCCGAGATCCCGCTGTGGCGCGGAGACAGCGGCCGGGCCGATGGCCGTGATCCCGGTCAACGCCGCCGGGACCGGGGCGATTTCGCCCCGGTCCGGCGCACCCGCAGCCACGCGACCGCCGCAGGGCCTCGCGGGCAGGCGGACCGTGGGCCGTTCGGGGGGCAACACGGCCGCCGTGGGCCCGCCTTCGCTCCGATCGGCCCAGGCGATGGCAGGAAGGAGAAATGAGCCTCCACCGCCGCCAGATCCTGGTCAGCGCCCCCGCAGCCGTCCTCGCCGCCTTCGGGGCGGCCGGGGCTGCCGGGGCGGCGGCCCGCGGCCCGGACTGGGCGGTGCTCGCCCGCGGGATCGACGGGCGGGTGGTGCTGCCGGGCGAGGGCGACTACCCCGAGGCCCGGCAGCTGTTCCAGCCCCGGTACGACGCCGTCGCGCCGGGCGCGGTGGCCTATCCCGCGCACGCCGCCGACGTGGCCGTCTGCCTGGGCTTCGCCCGCCGCTCCGCAATCCCCGTGGTGCCGCGCGGCGGCGGCCACAGCTACGCCGGCTGGTCCACCTGCGCCGGCGGGCTCGTCGTCGACCTCGGCGCCATGGACCGGCTGACCGTCGAGGGGGCCGGGGTGCGGATCGGCGCCGGGGCCCGGCTCGGCGACGTCAACCGGGCCCTCGCCGGGCAGGGCCTGGGCATCCCGACCGGGTTGTGCCCCACCGTCGGGATCGCCGGACTCACCCTGGGCGGCGGGCTGGGGCTAGCCTCCCGGGCGTACGGCACCACCTCCGACCGGCTCACCGGCGCCACCGTGGTCACCCCCGACGGGATCGTGCGCGAGGTCGACGCCGCCCGGGACCCGGGGCTGTTCTGGGCCCTGCGCGGAGGCGGTGGCGGCAACTTCGGCGTGGTCACCGAGTTCCGCTTCCGCACCCACCCGGCCGCCGACTGCGCCTACGCCGAACTCCACTGGGCCGAAGCCGACTCCGCCTCCCTGCTGCGCGGCTGGCAGCGCTGGCTGGCCACCCTGCCCGACCCCTTCTGGAGCCAGGTCGAGTTCCTCCTCGACGGCGGTCCGGCGTCGGCCCCGGTCACGGCCCCGGCCGTCCGGGTCCTGTGCCTGGACGGGCGCGGCGAGCTGGACCGGGAGCTCACCCGGCTGTCGGACCTGGTCGGCCGGCCGCCGCGGGACAGCTGGAGCGTCGTACGGGGCTACGAGGAGACGCTGCGGGCCATGTCGGGCTGTGCGGAGCAGAGCGCGGCGCAGTGCCATCTGCCCGGCACCCTGCCCGGCCGGACCCCCGAAGGGCGGACCGGCCGGGACTCGTACAGCGGGCGCAGCGACTTCTGGGGCGCCGCCGGGCTGCCGGACGCGGGGATCGCCGCCGTGCTGGCCGCCGTGCGGCGGTACGGGCAGACCGTGCCGGGCGGCGGGCTGGGCGTCGTCCAGTTCGCCGGCGAGTGCGGCGGGGCGGTGAACCGGCCGGCCGCGGCCAGCACCGCGTTCGTGCACCGCGACAGCGCCTTCCTCACCCAGTACCTCGCCTACTGGCCCGCGTCCGCGACGCCCGCGGAGGTGGCGGGGCACCAGGGCTGGCTCGACGGGCTGTGGCAGGACCTGCGCCCGTGGGCGAGCGGCCGCGCCTACCAGAACTACATCGATCCGAAACTGCCCGCCTGGCGCGAGGCCTATTACGGGCCGAACCTCGCCCGCCTCGAAGAGGTCCGGCGCACCTACGACCCGGACCGGCTGTTCCGCTTCCCGCAGGCCATCTAGAGGAGCTCGACATGCGACGTACGTTGACCGTGGCGGTGATGACGGCCGCCCTGCTGCTGCCCGCCGGGCCGCTGCCGGTGGCCGAGGCCGGGAGCCCCATGCCGCCCCCCGGCAGGTGGTCCGCCCGCGAGGCGGAGGACTTCTGGACGGCCGACCGGATGGCATCCGCGGCCCCCATGGCCCCCGCGGCGGCCGGGGCCACGGACCCCGGCACCGGGCAGGACTTCGACGGGATCCCGGTCGTCGGCCGGATGTTCGTGATGAAGGACGGCGGCGCGTACTTCTGCACCGCGAGCGTGGTCGCCTCCCCCGGCCGCAACCTGGTGCTCAGCGCGGCGCACTGCCTGCTCGGCACCGACGCCCGGCAGGTGGCCTTCGTACCGCTGTACACGGCGGACAACCCGCAGCCGTACGGGATGTTCCCGGTGCTGCGCGCCGCCGACGGGCGTTCGAAAGTGTGGATCGACCCGCGCTACAAGAGCCTGGGCGCCGACAAGGGAGCCTCCCTCGACGTGGCCTTCGCGCAGGTGGGGCCGGACGCGGACGGGTTCCCCGTCGAAGCCGTCGTCGGCGGGAACCGCCTGGTCACCGGCGCCGGTTACGAACACGCGAAGGTGTCGCTGATCGGCTATCCGGCATCGGCCGCGCGCCCGCGGCTGTGTGTGAACCGGACGACCAAGTTCACCAGCAACGATCCGGGAATCCCCGGATCGTTCCTGCGGATCGACTGCACCGGATACCCCGGCGGGACCAGCGGCGGACCCTTCCTGAAGAACTACGACAAGGTGACCGAGACCGGGGACGTCGTCGGGGTCATCGGCGGCTGGAAGACGGGCGGGGACACCGCGGACACCTCGTACAGCTCGTACTTCGGGGCGGACGTCAAGAAGTTGTACGAGCAGGCGGTTGCCGGGGCACAGGCGGGGTGAGCACCCGGCCCCGGCGGGTGCGCCGCGGGTTCCCCACCGTGCGCGGGGTCGCCGGGAGCCCGTCGGCGGTCAGCTGGTCGGCGGGCGGGAGCCCGAGCCGGCGGCGCAGGTCGGCGAGGGCGGCGTGCACCGGGGCCAGGACGGCCTCGGCACGCGGATGGGCGTACGCCAGGGCGTGCGCGGTGGTCTCGATGGTCTCGGCGGCGTCCTCGGCCGCCGTACGGCTCCACCCGCCGGGCTCGGCGGAACTCCACGGGGCGACGGCGTCGTAGAGGTGGCAGGCGGCATCGGCCGCGGCATCGGCCCGTTCACCGACGCCCGGCGCCGCGATGGTCGGCAACAGCTCCATGCCGGGTCAACGACCGAAGCCCCCGCGGGGAACGAGCGGACCGCCACCTGTTCGCGGGGCGGCTCACGCTGCGACCACGATCTGCAGCCAGAGGGGGAGCAGCAGCAGGGAGACCACCGAGCTCTTGATCACGAGCGAGGCGGAGAGGTCGACGCCGACGTCGTAGCGCTGGGCGAAGATGAACAGGTTCTGCGGGGTGGGCATCGCGGCGATCAGGACGAGGTACGTCAGCCACTCCCCCCGTACGCCGAACAGCGGCCCGCACACCGCCCAGGCCAGCAGCGGGAAGGCCAGGCACTTGAAGGTGATGAGGGCCAGCTCCTCGCGGCCGGTGCCCCGGATGTCCAGCCCCAGGCCGCCGAGGTGGAGTCCGAGGGCGAACAGTGCGATCGGCGAGGCACTGTCCCCGACGAACGCGGCCCCGTCCAGGACCACCTTCGGGAGGTGCACCGACAAGAGGTTGAGCAGGATACCGGCGTTGCAGGCGAGGACCAGCGGGGTGGCGAGCGAGGCGCCGACGGCCCGGGAGAGCCGCTGCACGGGACCCCCGGCGGCCGGACCGGCGCGACCCAGCTCCATGATGGCGATGACGACGAGGGAGAGCACGCAGACCTGGAACAGCAGCACGGGGAAGATCGGCGCGGCCGTCCCGAACAGGGTGATGAACACGGGGACGGCGAAGTAGGCGGTGTTCACCTGGACTCCGGCCATCACGCGCAGCGCCACGTCGCGGGGGTCCCGTACGCCCTGGGCGGCCGAGACGAAGGCGACGGCGAGCACCGCGAGGGCGGCGGCCACGGCGTAGGCGCCGATGGCCCGCCAGTTGAACAGGGCGCCGAGGTCGCTGCCGTAGATGTTGCCGAAGAGGTAGCAGGGGACGGCGAACAGGAAGGCGTAGTCGGCGAAGGCCTTGGAGGCCTCGACCGGCACGGTCTTGCGGCGGGCGAGCAGCACTCCGCCGCCGAAGGCCAGCAGCACCGGCACGAGCTTTTCGAGTGCGGCTGCCGTGCCCATGCCCACCGGCTCCCCCCGTGATCGACCGTGAGCAGCCTACCCGTGCCCGCCTGAAGGACAGGACCGGATCGAGCGGCAGGACCCCCGCCCACCGCGACCGGGCAGACGGCAGACGGCAGACGGCAGACGGGTCAGGCGATCGAGGCGGCGACGATCGCGGCCACCGCCAGGTTGCAGGCGGCCGTGACCCACACCGCCGGGTGCGGGTCCGGATCGACGACGATGGCACCCAGCTTGCCGGGGGTCACCCAGTCCAGCACCAGGAAGGCCACACCCATCAGGACCAGGCCGAGCAGGCCGAACGCGGCGGTGGACAGCATCCCCTTGCCGAAGTCGTCGTACGTCGTCCAGATCGAGGTGAAGACGATCCCGCCGACGCCGAGGAGCGCGGAGCTCAGCATGACGGCCGCGTTCCGGTTGCGCTCCTCCCAGATCTGCTTCCCGAGCTTCCCGGGCGTCAGCACGTCCACCAGGACGATGCCGAGGATCAGCAGCACCAGGCCGAGGAGGCCGAAGGCGCTGGTGCGGCCAAGTCCGTTGATGATGTCGCTCATTGAGAAGCCGTTCTCCGCGAGGGTGGGAAGGACCTGCCGTGCCCGGCGCGCACCTGCGGCCAGGGTGGCCGAATCTATCGCACGGCCTTGTGGCAGACCATGGGGAGGTCAGGGAATGGTAAAGATCAGGACGGCGGGGGCCGGTGAGGCGGAGGCGCTTACCGGGCTTGTGCTCCGTTCCAAAGCGCACTGGGGGTACGACGCGGGGTTCCTGGCCTCCTGCGCGCGGGAACTGCGGATCCGGGCCGGCGAGGTGGCGGCCCGCCGGATCGTGGTCGCCGAGGACGCCTCTGGCGGCCGGGTGCTGGGGCTCGCGTCCCTGGAGGGCGCGCCGCCCGTGGCCCGGCTGGGACTGCTGTTCGTGGAACCGGAAGCCATCGGGCGGGGTGTCGGGCGGCGGTTGTACCGGGACGCGCTGCACCGGGCCGCCGGACTGGGGTTCCGCAGGCTGCTGATCGACGCCGACCCGCATGCGGCGGGGTTCTACCGGGCGATGGGCGCGCAGAGTTCACCGGTGTCCTGCGCCGGTCCGGGCGACGACGAGGTCCCCGCCGGCCTCGTGCGGTTCGAGGCGGCGCCCGTGCCGCTCGCCGACTGGGCGCGGGCCTGGACCGGCGGCGGACCGGCCGTGCACGTGGGCAATGTCGCCGAATACAACGCCCAGTTCACCGACGCCTCCCTGGACCGCGACCAGCGGGCCGCGCACCACTACGCCTGCCTGGCCGCCTTCCACAGCCCGTGGCCGGCCGCGCTGGTGCTGCCCGGGGCGGTGCCGCCGGGCTGGATCGAGCGGGTCTGCCGCGTGATGGAGTGGGAGGGGGTCGAGGTGTACGACGGCCTGGTGGACGGGGGCCCGGCGGACGGGCGCCGGGGGCTGTCGGATGCCGTACGGGCCCGCGCGGCGCTGGCCGGGCGGCTGACCTCGGCTGGGCTGCCGCTCGTACCGTGGGGGCGGACGGCGGCCTTCGCGCGGCTGACCGGACGGCCGTGGCGGCCCCGCGAGCTGCGGTACGAGTCCAAGTCGGCGGCGCACGGCCTGTTCGAGCGGATCCTCTCGGGCGGCGGGCATCCCCGGATCGTGCTCCCCGGGCAGTGGCCGGCCCCCACCCGGCGGGCGGCGGCCCGGCTGCTGGCCGCCCGGGCCGAGGCGGGCGAGAGCACCGTTCTCAAATCGGAGCACGGTGTCGGCGGTTCCGGCACCACCGTGGTGACACCCGACGGGGTCCGCGCCGCCGGCGGCGCCCGCGCGGTGCTGCGCGGACTCCCGCGCGGGCCCCTGCTGGTGGAGGAGTACGTGTCCGGCCCGGCCGAGCCCGGCGCACCGCGCGATCTGACGTACGACGGGTTCGTGGACGAGGCGGGCCGGGTACACGAGGTGGGCGGCGCGGTGATGGACGTGGCGGGCGCCGGGTACCGCGGCGCGACGGTGGGCCCCGGGGTGGTGCCCGCGTGGGCGGAGGAGCCGCTGCTCGCGTTCGGGGATGCGGTGGGCCGGGAGCTGGCGGCCGCCGGCTACCGGGGCTGGTTCGACGTGGACTTCGTCGCCGACGGGGCGGGCCGGCTGGCGCCGACCGAGGCGAACCTGCGGCTCACCGGGCCGTCGGTCGCCTTCATGGTGGCGGCCCGGCTCGACGCGCTGCGGGGCGCGGGGCACCTCGTACGGATCGCCGACCGGGTGGAGCTGGGGGCCAGGCTGCCGGGGGCCGCGCTGGACGAGCTGTGCGAGACGCTGTCCCGGGGCTGCGCCGAGCTCGGTGCGCTGTTCGTGCCCGCGATCCCGACGGGCGCCTTCGACCCGGCGCCGTGGCTGGGCGTGCTGGTGGCCGCGCACGGCAGGAAGGTGCTGGACGCGGCCGAGGCCCTGGTACGGGCGGAGGCGCTCGCCGTGGGCGCGGCGTTCGCCTGAGGTCAGCCGCCGGAGCCCCCGGGAGTGTCGTCGGCGTCGTCGAAGTCGAAGGGCGAGGGCGGCTTTCTGGTGACGTAGACGGCGACGATGGCGGCCGCGATCATCAGCGGGATGTTGAAGGCGTAGACGAGGGCGGCCTGGAGCGGCCAGTCCCGTTTGGCGGCGAGCCGGTAGAGGTTGTCCTGCGGCCACCAGGCGACGAGCAGGTACACCACCGCCAGGTGCGCGGCCGTGGCGAGGCCCCGGCCGCGGCTGCGGACGTGGCGCAGCATGAGTGCGCGGCCCCCGAGCAGGAAGAGCAGCCCCGCGGTGAACGCGGCTCCCTCGCACAGGTAGAGCACGGAGAAGAGGAACGCCCATGGGTTGGGCACACCCCCCAGATCGGTCGAGCCCGGCCAGAGGAGCTTCGCGAGCCCCAGAAGGAACAGGGCGCCGAGGGCCGACACCAGGGTGCTGCAGCCGACGCTCGGCCGTCCGGGCACCGGGCGCCCGCCGGCGGCCCCGTACTTGCCGGCGCCCCGCGCGGCGCTCCCCCTGCCCGGCTTCGCCGTGAGCACGGGCTGGGGCAGGGCGTCCCGGTTCTCCTGGCCCGCGCGGTTGCGGGGCAGCGTGCGCAGCCGGACCACGGCCTGCGGGCTCTGCGCCCGGAGCACCTTGCCCGCGAGGTGGTCGCGCAGCTGCCCGCTGTCCGGCAGGTCGGCGGCCGGGGGCCAGGCCTGCGCGTCGGCGGGCGGGGCCACGTAGGCGACCAGCCGCTGCGCGGCGCCGGTGCCGTCCGGGACCTCGGCCACGAGGGCGGCGCCGATGTCCGGGTGGCTGCGGATGACGGCTTCGACGGCGTGCGGGTCGAGTACGCCGTCGGCTGAGGCGATCCGGTCGCGGATCCGGCCGCGGAACTCCAGCAGCCCGTCCGGGCGGAGCTCCGCCAGGTCGCCGGTGAGGACCGCGTCGCCGCCGTCGGGCGGGGTGAGGCGGATCTGCCCGTCCTTGAGGTCCACCCGGCAGCCGGGGAACGGGGTGCCGATCAGGCAGAGCTGCTCGGGGTCGTCCAACGGGCCCGGCATCTGCGGCAGTTCGAACCAGGTGCCGGTGCCCGCGGTCTCGGTCGGTCCGTACACGTTGAGCAGCCGGGCGCCGGCCCGGAGCCTGCCCTGCAGGGCGTCCAGTTCGTCGAGGAAGAGCCGGTCGCCGGTGACCGTGACCAGGCGCAGCGACCGCAGGGCCGGGTCGGGGTTGCGGCGGCCGGGCGCGCCGGCGGCTCCGGAACCGGATCCGGCGGCGGCCGCGGCCTCCCGTATGAGCAGCCGGGCCGCACCGGCCGGGTCGGTGTGCAGCATGCTGACGCGCTCGGTCTCCACCGCCCGGCGGATCCCTTCGGGCGTCCAGGGCGGGCGCTCGGGCAGGACGAGGGCGCCGCCCGTGCACAGGGCCCGGGTCCAGCCGGCGGCGAAGGCGGTGAGGTCCGGGCTCGGGGTGATCAGGTGGCGGTCCCCGGGAACGGGCCGGATGACCTCGGCCCAGGCCTCGTGGGCGGCGAGCAGCCGGGCGTGGCCGAGGGTCACGGCGCGTGGGACCGCGGCTCCGGTGAACAGGACGGCGGCGGCGCTGCCGGGCTCGGGCCGCTGCGGCGGTCCGGTGGGCCGGCCGGATATCCCGGCCGCCTCCGCGCCGAGGCGGATCACCCGCAGGCCGCTGCCGTCGTCCAGCCGGGCGTGGTGCGCGGCGTGGGTGAGCAGGACGTACGGCGTGAGGGCGGACAGCTGGCGCTGCCCGGTGAGCGGGACCTCGACGTCGATCACGGCGTAGGCCCCGCCTGCCTTGAGGACGGCCAGCAGGGCGATGACGATTTCGGACCGGCGGACGGTCCCGATGGCCACGACGGCGCCGGGCGGCAGTCCGCCGGCGATGAGGTGGTGCGCCAACTGGTTGGCACGGGCGTCCAGTTGTCCGTAGGTGAGGCTGTCCTGGCCGGCGATGACGGCGTGTGCCTGCGGGGTGTCCCGTACCTGTTGCCCGAACAGGTCCAAGACGGTGTCGGCGGTCGTCCGTCCGGAGCGCCCGGACCCTGGGTCCTGCGTCGATCCCTGCGTCATCCCCCGATGATGGCACCCACCGCCGACAGCCCACAGGATACGTGAACGCGCCCCGTACGGGCGGGAGTTCGGTACGGATCCGACCAAACGATTGACCTCAAGCTTGGTTGAGGTCCTAGCGTTCCCATCATGGACATGGAAGTCACCGCCTGGACATCGCTGCACAGCGCGATGAACGCCCAGCAGGACCGGCGCCCGCTCTCCCGGGCGAGCCTGCGCCGGGTCGCCGCCTTCGCCCGCCCGCACCGCCGCGGGCTCACCCTGTTTCTGCTTCTCAGCGTGGTGACCGCGCTGCTGGCGGTGGCCACCCCCGTCCTCGCGAGCCGGGTGGTCACCGCGATCGTGGACGGCCGGGACAGCGCTGCGGTCACCCGGCTCGCCCTGCTCATCGCACTGATCGCGGTCGCCGAGGCGGGGCTCGGGCTGCTCACCCGCAAGCTGTCGGCCACCCTCGGCGAGGGGCTGATCCTGGACCTGCGGACGGCCGTCTTCGACCACGTCCAGCGCATGCCGGTGGCCTTCTTCACCCGGACCCGCACCGGCGCACTGGTCAGCCGGCTCAACAACGACGTGATCGGCGCCCAGCGGGCGTTCAGCAACACCCTGTCCGGGGTGGTCGCCAACACGGTGACCCTGGTCCTGACGCTGGCCGTGATGCTGAGCATCTCCTGGCAGATCACCCTGCTCGCCCTCGTCCTGCTGCCGGTGTTCGTGCTGCCGGCGCGCCGGACGGGGGCGCGGATGGCCGCCATGCAGCGGGAGGCGTCGGCGCTGAACGCGGCGATGGGCACACAGATGACGGAGCGTTTCTCCGCGCCGGGCGCCACCCTCGTGAAGCTGTTCGGGCGGCCCGCCGACGAGTCGGCCGAGTTCGCGGCGCGCGCGGCACGCGTACGGGACATCGGGATCCGTACGGCGATGGCCCAGTCGGCCTTCATCACTGCGCTCACCCTCGTCTCGGCCCTCGCGCTCGCCCTCGTCTACGGGCTCGGCGGCTACTACGCCCTGCGCGAGACCCTGGACGCCGGGAACGTCGTCGCCCTCGCCCTGCTGCTGACCCGGCTGTACGCCCCGCTGACCTCGCTCGCCGGCGCCCGCGTCGAGGTGATGAGCGCCATGGTGAGCTTCGAGCGGGTCTTCGAGATCCTCGACCTGAAGCCGCTGATCGCCCAGAAGCCGGACGCCCGCCGGGTGCCGGAGGGGCCGGTGGCCGTCGAGTTCGACCGGGTCTCCTTCGGCTACCCCTCCCCCGACAAGGTCTCGCTGGCCTCGCTGGAGGAGGTCGCCGTACTCGACGCCCGGGGCGGTACGCAGGTGCTGCACGAGGTGTCCTTCCGCGCCGAGCCGGGGCAGATGGTCGCACTGGTCGGCTCGTCCGGCGCCGGCAAGTCGACGATCGCGCAGCTGCTGCCGCGGCTGTACGACGCCGATGCCGGCACCGTCCGCCTGGGCGGGGTCGACGTACGGGACCTCACGGCCGACTCCATCCGGGAAACGCTCGGCATGGTCACCCAGGACGGGCACCTGTTCCACGAGTCCGTGCGGTCCAACCTGCTGCTGGCCCGGCCGGAGGCGGGCGAGGAGGAGATCTGGGAGGCCCTGCGGCGCTCGCGCCTGGAGGGGCTGGTCGCCTCCCTCCCGGACGGCCTGGACACGGTGGTCGGCGAGCGCGGCTACCGCCTCTCGGGCGGCGAGCGCCAGCGGCTGACCATCGCGCGGCTGCTGCTGGCCCGTCAGCGGGTGGTGATCCTGGACGAGGCCACGGCGCACCTGGACTCCACCTCGGAGGCGGCGGTGCAGGAGGCCCTGGGCGAGGCACTCGCGGGCCGGACGGCGGTGGTGATCGCACACCGGCTGTCGACCGTACAGGCGGCGGACCTGATCCTGGTGGTCGAGGAGGGCCGGATCGTGGAGCGCGGTACGCACACGGAACTGCTGGCCGCGGGCGGACGGTACGAGGAGCTGTACCGGACCCAGTTCGCACCGGCGGACGCCGCGCCGGGCGGCGCCGTACCGGCGGCGGGAGCATGATGCCGGGAGGCCCTCATGCGGCGGGCCGCTGCCGACCGTGGAGCACGTGGAGCAACCGATGGACATCAAGCTGGAGCTGGTCGCCGTGCCCGTCACCGACGTCGACCGGGCCAAGGCCTTCTACGAGCGGATCGGCTTCCACGCCGATCACGACGTCACCGTGAGCGAGGACATCCGCTTCGTGCAGCTGACCCCGCCGGGGTCGGCCTGCTCGATCGCCCTGGGCAAAGGCCTCACCCGGATGGCCCCGGGATCGCTGGACAACGTGCAGGTCGTCGTCGCCGACATCGAGGAGGCGTACGAGGACCTGCGCGGCCGGGGCATCGAGGTGACGGAGATCCAGGACATGCCGTGGGGCTCGTTCGTCTACTTCTCCGACCCGGACGGCAACGGCTGGGCGGTGCAGCAGACGACACCGCGCACCGCGGCCGCCGAGAGCTAGCGCCAACGGCTCGGCGGCGCCGGGTTGACCTTCGAGCGGGATGAAAGTCGACAATCGCCGTCATGGACGACACCCCGCCCGATCTGATGACCATCAGCGCGTTCGCCCGCAGGGTCGCACTCGCACCCAGCGCCCTGCGCTTCTACGACGACTGCCGCGTGCTGCTGCCCGCCCACGTCGACCCGGTGACCGGCTACCGCCACTACACCGCCGCGCAAGAGCCCCGGGCCGTGCTGCTGCGCGACCTGCGGGCCGCCGGGCTGGCGCTGACCGACGTGGTCGCCGTACTCGACGGGCCCGCCGAAGGGGCCCGCGAGGTGCTGGAGCGGCACCGGGCGGCGGTCCGGGAGCGCGGGCGGGCCGCCGACGCGGCGATCGGTGCGGTGCTGGGCGCGCTGCCCGGCGGGCCGCCGGTCACCGAGTTCACGCTCGGCGGAGCCGAGTTGGCGAGTGCGGCCCGGCAGGTGGCGCCGGCCGCCGGACGCGATCCCGGGCATCCCGTCCTGGGCTGCGTACTGGTGGAGTTCGAGGAGGACGAGGTCCGCTTCGTGGCCACCGACCGCTACCGGTTCGCCCTGCGCACGCTGCGGCCTTCGGCCCTGACCGGGCCGCCGGGCCGGTTCCTGATCGACGCGGACGCCCTGGCCGCCCTGGGGGCATGGGCCGCCCGGTCCGCCGAGGTGACGGTGGCGGCGGGCGCCGAGGGGGCCGGGACGCCGCTCACGGTCCGGCATCCGGGCGGCTCCCGCGAGGTGGTACCGGCCGACGGCGCGTTCCCCGCGTACCGGGAGATGCTGGCGGCCCTCGACGGTCCCGCCCACCGGGTGGTCGTGGACCGGGCCGCGCTGATCGCCGCCCTCGACGCCTGCGGCGGCGTCCCGGTCGTGGCGGTGGAACTGGGCCGCGACCGGCTGCTCGTGTCCCGGCCGGACACCGGCGGGCCGGCGTCCCGGCTCGCCGCTGTACGAGAGGAGGCCGAGCCGGTGCGGACCGGCTTCGACCCGGCGGTGCTGGCGTCGGCCCTGGAGGCCGCCGTCGGTCCGGACGTCCTGCTGGAGATCTCCGCGGCGCCCGCCCGGCCGGTCCTGGTCCGCTCCGCCGACCAGGGCTGCTTCACGACGCTGGTCATGCCCGTCGCCCTGCCCGCCCGCCCGCCCGGAGGAGGTCGGATCGGCTGACCGCTGCCCTGGGCATGCTCCATGCCGAGCGCCGCCTCACGGACCGCGATCAGTCGGCCTTGGGCGAGGTGATCGCGCTCCGCGTCCGGGCGGCGCCGGGCGTGGGATGACCCGCCGGGCGGGGCGCGGCGCCGAGACTGGACGGACTGGACGTTTCCGGAAGGGAAGTGACGCCGTGGAGACTGTCGCGCTGCTGGGCACCGGGATCATGGGCTCCGGGATGGCTCGGAACCTGCTGCGGGCCGGGCTCGGGCTGCGGGTGTGGAACCGGACCCGGGAGAAGGCCGAACCGCTGGCCGCGGAGGGCGTGGCGGTCGCCGACAGTCCGGCCGAGGCGGTCTCCGGGGCCGGTGTGGTGCTGACCGTGCTGACGGACGGCGCAGCCGTGGCGCAGGCCATGGCCGCCGCCGTGCCGGGGCTGCGCGCGGGTCAGGTGTGGGCGCAGATGAGCACGGTCGGCGTGGTCGCGCTGGAGGAGCTGGCCGGCTTCGCCCGGGAGCACGGCCTGGTGTTCGTGGACGCCCCGGTGCAGGGGACCCGGCAGCCGGCGGAGGCCGGGACGCTGGTGGTGCTGGCCTCCGGACCGGCGGATCCGCGGCTGGACCCGGTGTTCGACGCGGTGGGCGCCAAGACGCTCCGGGCCGGGGAGGAGGCGGGGGCCGCGACCCGCCTCAAGCTGGCCACGGTCGGGTACGCGATCACCCTGACGGCGGCGGTCGGCGAGGCCCTTGCGCTGGCGGAGGGGCTGGGGGTGGACCCGGACCTGTTCGCGCGGGCCGTGACCGGCGGCCCGATGGACAACCCGTACCTCCAGGCGAAGATGAAGGCCGTCCTGGAACGGGACTTCGCCCCCAGCTTCACGGTGCACAGCGCGCAGAAGGACACCGCCCTGATCGCGGAGGCGGCAGGCCGGGCGGGCGTGGCCGTCGACCTGGCCCGGGCCACCGCCGCCCGGCTGGACCGCGCCGCGGCCCGGGGCCACGGCGCGCAGGACATGGCGGCCGCCTACTTCGCCGGTCCCCCGGACTCGCCCCGCTGATCGGTCCCCGCACAGCGCGGAGACCACCGCCACGGCGGGAGGCGGCCCTGGCGGCGGACCGCCGGGGCCGTCCGGACGCCGGCCGGGGCCCCGCGCGCCGGGGCCCCGCGGACTGGACGGCCGGCTCCGCACGGCATGCCGGAAGCCCGGCGGCACGCCCCGGAGTTCCTGAGCCGGCAGGCCCGTCAGGGGGACGTGGGCTCCGGTGCGAGGACGTCGGGCTCCCCCAGGCCGCCCACCGCGATCTGCCGGGGGCGGCTTCGGCGAGCCCGGCGCACTGGTCGGGGGTGGCCCGCACGGCGGTGAGGCCGGCCGCGACCGGCTCGATCGCGGAGCGCAGCACGGTCAGGGAGCGCAGCCGGCGCGGGCGGTCGGCGATCTCGCCGGTGCGCAGGACCGGAATCTTGAATAAGTACTACTCAATAGCTTCAGTGAGGGCGCACCAACCGATGTCGACGAAAACGGCGAGGTACGACGTGAGCGGCACCCAGCGCGTGCTGGTGGTGATGGGCGTGGCCGGCACGGGCAAGACGACCGTGGGCACGCTGCTCGCGGACGCGCTCGGCATTCCGTACGTGGAGGGCGACGCCTTCCACCCGGCGGCCAACGTCGCCAAGATGTCCGCCGGCATTCCCCTGGACGACGCCGACCGGCAGCCCTGGCTGGACGCCATCGGCGCGTGGATCCGCGCCCGGCCGGCGGGCAGGGGCGTCGTGCTGGCCTCGTCGGCGCTCAAGCGCGCCTATCGCGACCGGCTGCGCGCGGCCGCGCCCGACGCGGTGTTCGTGCACCTGACCGGCGAACGGCCGCTGATCGAGCGGCGGATCGCGGCCCGCACTGGCCACTTCATGCCGGCCACCCTGCTGGATTCGCAGTTCGCCACGCTGGAGCCGCTCCAGCAGGACGAACTCGGCGTCGTCGTCGACGTGTCCGGATCGCCCGAGGAGATCACCGAGCGGGCTCTGGCCGCGCTGTCCGCGCTGCCCGGCCTCCACCGGCCCCCCTCTCCTTCCCTCTCCCGGGACAGCTGAAGGAACCCCCTGCGTGACAGCGCGTACTGATCGCACTCGGCGCGATCCTCGGCAGACTGCCCTTGCGCCTGGGCTTCGTCCTGCTGCCGTCACTCGTCCTCCAGCTGCGCCGCTGCCACGGCGAGCCCGTTCGCGGCGGTGGCGCAGCGGTCGGCCAGCGCGGCCACCTCGGCGCGGAACGCGTCGGCCTGCGGGCCCTGCCAGTCCAGCGCTTCGGCTGCCGCGCGCAGCCGGAGCGCGTGGGCGCGCAGTACGGCGGAGTGGCCGCGCAGGCCGCCGGCCGGGTCCGGTGGGCCCTGGCGCAGCCGGGTGGCGGGGCTCACCGGCTGCGCCAGGGCTGGACGAGGAGGATGCCGCCGGTCCCGATGAGGCCGATCGTGTGGACGCAGCCCTTGTCCGGGGCGGCCGGTGCGGGGCGACGGCCCGGGCCCCGGTGGCGGCCCCGGCCGCGGCCCTGGTCCCGGTCCCGGTCGAAGAAGGCCCGGACGGCGGCGCCGAGTCCGAGCAGCGGTTCGGCGGGCACGGCCCGGCCGGTGGCCACCTGCCACCCGGCATGGTCGTTGAAGGGATTCGCATCGGTCAGGGCGTTCCAGGCGAACAGGTCGGCGAAGGACGGGGAGAGCAGCGCGAACGCCCGCTCGGCGCCCTGGTCCCGCATGACCCGGCGGAAAACCCGGACGGCCGCCCCCTGCCGGTCCTCGGCCACGGCCCGGAGGATCGCCGCACCGTCGGGGTCGTCCAGCAGATCGGGACGGTCTGTGCTCGCCGCCCGGATACGGGCCTTGAGTCCGCAGACGGCGAGGCTGACGGCGAGACTCTCCCGGCCGGTGAGGACCCCGGCGAACCAGCCGGCCCGCGCGACGCCCCTGCCCCGCGGGCCCCAGCCCAGGCCCGCCGGGTCGGTGAGGGTGCGCAGCAGGGTGCGCCAGCCGAGCCGGGAGCGGCCGCGGCGGCGGCCCAGGGCGGCGGCCGGGAGACGGGCGCCGAGGGCCAGTTCGGAGGCGTGCCGGGCGGCTTCGCCGACGGCGTCGGCGGCCTCGGCGAGCTCGCGGCACAGGGCGTCGAGCAGTTCGACGTCCGGGTCTGTGGTCGCGCAGGTCGCGGCGTCGGACATGGAATCCTCGCGGGATGTCGGTGGGGAGGGAGGCGTCAGCGACGGGTGAGGGTGAGCCGGATGCCGCGCGGGTCCAGTGCCGGCGGCAGCGGTCCGGGCGGGTCGAGCACCGGCCGGGTGGCCGTGATGCGGCGGCGGCGCAGGACCTCGGCGCACAGCGCGGTGGTGACCAGCAGGCCCAGCCGGTCGCCCGGGCAGCGGCCCGGGCCGTGGCCGAACGGGGCCATCCGGATGTCCTCGTCCGCGCCCGGGGTCTTCCAGCGGCCCGGTACGAAGACGTGCGCGGCGGGCACGTGCTCCGGGTCGCGCTGGTGGAAGTGGGCGGGCAGCAGGACGGTGGTGCCGGGCGGGTGGCGCACGCCCCGCCACTCGGTCTCGGCACAGGTGATGCGGATCAGGTCGGGCACCGCCGGGTACAGGCGCAGGCACTCCCGTACGCAGGCGCGCAGCCGGGGCAGTTCCCCGCGGGCTTCGTGTCCGGCGGCTTCGGCGGCCGCCGCATCCTGCTCGGCGGGGTGGGCGGCGAGCAGGAGCAGGGTGCGCAGCAGGGTCGCGGGGATGCTGTCCATGGCCCGCAGGACCTGGTCCCCACGGTCGGCGTACGCGCCGGCCCGGCCGAGCAGGGTGTGCCCCTCGGCTGCCCCGGCGCGCTCCCTGCCGCGGCGGCGCAGCCGGCCGAGCAGGCCGGTGAGCTGCTCCTCCCCCGCGGCCGCACCGTCGCCGAGCACGATCCGGCGGGCGGCGCGGGCCACGGTGCGCCGGGCGCGGGCCAGGTCGAGGGTCGCGGCGGCCGTCAGGTAACGGGCCTCCTCGGCGATGATGCCGCGGACGGCGCCGCAGGACCGGGCTCCGCCCGTGCCCGGCGGGGACGGTGGTGGTGCGCCGCCGGGTTCGGCGTCGTAGAACTGCCGGAGTTCCTGCCGGTCGAGCAGGACGAGCACGGCCCCGGACAGCCCGCGCACCAGCACGGGCGCCCCGCCGTGGCGGGCGCGCAGGGCGCGCAGCGTGTCGGCGGAGAACGCCGGCCGGGTGCCGCCGGAGCCGCGGGCGAAGAGCGGGAGGGCGCGGGCGGCGGCCAACCGGACGGACCGGGTGCGCCCGGCCCGCGCCTGCTGCCCGCGTGAGACGGCCGACTGGGTCGTACCGGGACCGGTCATGGCTGCACCTCCCTGGGATCGGGCCGCCTGGGACCGCGCCGGACCGCCGTTCCGGGCGGCGAGGGCCTCCGGCGGGCGCCGATGCCGTAGGCCCAGCACGTCCTGGGCGGCCTCGTGGAGCGTGCGCATCCGTGTACCTCCGCGCGCAGCCGGAAACCAACGGTCGGTGACATCGAGCTCACCGTACGTCGGCCTCGCGGCAGCCGCGCTCCGAGCGCTACCCGGGCGGCTCCAGCCCTACGAGGAGCTCGGCCACGTCGAGACCGGCGCAGAGGTACGAGGTGAAGGCGTCGTTGTCCAGAGCCCAGGGGGGCGCCGCCGTACGAGTGCCACGGATTCCCCGGCGGTCAGCGGTCCGTCGGGCATCTCACGGACCAGGTGCTCCACCCGGGGGTCGGGGCCGTGCCCGGGCCGGGTGTACAGGCTGATCACCAGGTCGAACTCGGAGCCGACCACGACGGTCTGTCGGGTTCTCCGCATCCCGGCCACTCCCCCCCGTCGCGTCAATGCGCCGTCAAGCGTACGGAGTCGGGGCGAAGACCGCTTCGCGGAAGGCCTGGCGGAGAGGGCCCGGGAGGTGGGTGGGGAGGAGGATCGCCCACCGGTGGACGCGGGGGGAGACCCAGACCGTCGGGGATTCGCCGTAGGACCACGTGCCATGGGGGGCCGGGTGCCAGAGCAGGCCGCGGGCGGGGTTCAGTTCGCCGGTGCGGATGCGGAGGGACTCGCTGACCCAGCCGCGGGAGACGGCGTGATCCGCCGGGGAGAGGAGGTGGCCCAGGAAGCGGGCGAGATCGGTCAGGGGCGCGTACAGGGTCCCGTCGGCGAAGCGGGTACCGGTCATGCCGAGGGGGTGCCAGATGCGGGTGGCGGCGAGCTCGGCGAGGGGGCTGCCGGTGAGGTGCTCGGCGAGGCGGGTGAGGGCGGCGTGGGCCGCGGGGCCGGTGGAATGGCTGAGCAGGTGGTGCGTGGTGGCGCCGACGGGCGTGCCGGAGGCCGCTTCGGCCCCGTACGCCGCGAGGGGGGTGTGGAGCCGCAGGGCCTCTTCGGCCACGAGGCTCCCGATCACGGGCCACAGGGCGAGCACGGGGACCAGGCCGCCGACGTCGAGGAGTCGGCCGCCGGCCACCGACCCGCCGTGGATCCCGTCCGGCCCACCGAACGCCCATCCCGCACCCTGATCCGCCCCCTGCAGCACACCCCGAACCCGCCCGCCCACATCGGCGGACCCGGCCCCGTCGGCCGCATCGGCCACGTAGGCCGGTTCGACTGCCCCGGCCACGTCGGCCACGTCGGCCGGGTCGGGCCGGTCGGCCCCGTCGGCTGCCTCGGGCCGGTCGGTCGGGGTGGCGGCTTCGGGTGTACGGGACCGGTCGCTCTGGAGCGTCATGGCGCCCCACGCTAGCCACCGCCCGAGCGCCCGCGCAGGTGCGCCGCCCCGGAGTCGTGGCGGATTCACCCCGGGCCACCCGAATGCCCGAGGGCACGGCCGCCCCCGGAGCCTCGGAAAACCCCGCGCCGTCCGCCAGGACACCTGGCAGGGTCGTCCGCGTGAACCTGATCCTTCCGCCCCGCATCACCGACTCCGCCGCCCGGCTCCGGGACGCCGCTCACGCGCGCGGCCTGGGCACCGTGCGACTGGACACCTTCGCCGTGCCCGAAGGGCTGCGCGCCGGGCACCTGCATGCCGGTCCGGCCTTCGCCGACGCCGTGGCCCCGCTGCTCGGGATCGGGCTGCTGGAGGCCCCGACGGACTGGCTGGCGCGGCTGCCGCGGGAGTTCACCGGCCGGGAGATCCGCCTGGTCCCGATCCGCGAGGCCTACGCCCTGCGCCGGCCCGTCTTCGTGAAGTCGCCCAACGACAAGTCGATCCCGGCCCTGGTCTACTCCGACGGCTCCCGCCTCCCCGGCCCCGACGCGGTGGACCCTGGGACCGAAGTGCTGGTCAGCGATGTCACACGCTTCACGGCCGAGTACCGGACGTACCTCCTCGACGGCGTCGTGCACACCGCGAGCCGGTACGCCGAGGACGGCCGCCTGAGCCTGGGTCCGGCGGCCCGCGAGGCGGTGGCCTTCGCCGAACGCCTGCCGTTCGCCACCCTCCCGTCCGCGATCGTCGTCGACGTCGGTGTCGCGGACGGCCGCTGGTCGGTGATCGAGGCCAACGCCGCCTGGGCCAGTGGCACGTACTCGTGCGATCCGCAGCGCGCCCTCGACGTCGTCCTGCGCGCGGCCGCCCCGCACCACTGCGTCGCGGACCGCGACCGGCCGTTCCTGCGCTGAACCAGAGGGCTCTGGCACGAGGGGCGGGGCGCCCCGCGGCGCCCCGCCCCCGTACTCCGTGCCCCGCCGGTCCCGGCTAGCTCTTGTCGGGCCGGTCCGTCACCCGCAGGGAGTTCAGCAGCGGCTTGCCGTAACCCCCGTGCGCGACGAAGCGGACGTTGAGCACGCCGTCCGTGACCGTGACCGTGTACGTCCGGGTCAGGGCCGTGTACGTGCCCGCCTCCAGCGAGATGTCCAGTGAGGGCAGGACCTGCGTGCCCTCGGCCAGGACGTCGAAGACGCGCTTGTTCGGCTTCGTCGAGGACAGCTCCGCGAAGCCGAGCTCCACGGTGTACGTGCCGTTCGGGACGTTGTCGAAGCGGTATTCGTACATGCCCTCACGGGCGTTGCGCAGCAGCCGCTGCTCGGCGGTGCCGGCGATCGTGCGGCCGGTGGAGTGCACCGAGGAGCTGCCCTGGTAGCCGTACGAGCCGGGCGTGTACTTGCGGTCCGGGGACCAGCTGTCGCCCAGGGTGTCCGTGCCCGCGTAGTCGGAGCCCGCGTCCAGGGCGACCTGGTAGCGCGGGACCACGACCTTGACCGGCACCGTGAGCACCGGTGCGCGGCCGCTGGCCGAGGTGATCTTCAGGTCGGCCGTCAGGACCGTCCCGGCGGCCAGGCCCGTCGTGTCCACGGCCAGGGTGACCACGGCCTTGCCACCCGTCGGCAGGTTCCCCGTCCCCGGGGTGGCCGTCAGCCAGGCCGCGTCCTCGGTCACCGTGAAGTCCGTGCCGAGGCCCGGGTTGGTGAGGTCGAGGGTACGGGTCCGCTTCTGATCGGCGGGGAGGACGACCTCGACCGCCGGCCGGGAGGCGGTGACCCGGCCCGTGCGCAGGGACTGCGTCACCGTCGTGACGTCGGCCGCCTTGACGTCGACCGTCGCCGCCGCGGTTTCGTACGACGGGGCGGCGAGGGACACCGCGCGCGAGCCGGACGGGCTCTGGACGACGTATCCGCCGTCCGCGGCCGTGGTCGCCGAGACCGCAGTGTCGCCGGTGCCGACGGTCACCGTGGCTCCGGCGACGCCGTTTCCGTCGTTCGCGTCGAGCACCCGGCCCGCGACCACTCCGCTCTTGGTCGTCTTGAAGGCGATGGCCAGCCCGTCGGTGATGACCGCCTGGTTGAAGGAGTACTTGAAGGCGTCGGTGCCCGTCGCGTTCTCCACGCCGACCGTGGCCGTGGACCCGCCCTTGATGCCGGTGCCGCCCGTCCCCTTGTACGTGTACGCGACAGTGCCGTCCTCGCCGATCGCCGCCGAGAACGAGAACTTGTCGGTCTGCGCCGACCAGTGGGCCACGTCGCGCCACTCGATGACGTACGTCCGGTGCGGGGCGGTGCCCGTGACGGCGGTGAAAACGCCCGAGCCGCTGCCGGCCGCGCCGACGACCAGGTCGTCCCAGAACGGGTACAGCGCCGCGTTGGGCGTGGCCGTGCTCGGGATGTCCCCGTTGATGTCACCGGTGTTGTTGCCGCCGAAGCTGACGGTGCCGTTCGTCCCGATCCAGGCCTGGCCGTACGTCTTGCCGTACAGCGGGACCGGGAACGGCAGGTCGACGCGCTCGGTGGTGTTGTCGCCGGTCAGCGCGAGCTGCCGGTCCCCGGCCGCGTACGGGTGGCTGCCCGCGGTGGAGCAGGCGTAGCCGTAGCCGTCCGTGCGCTCGGGCAGGGTGACCGCCACGGCGGTGTCGCCGGCGACGGTGGCCCGGGCGCTGCCGTCGGTGACGCACCGGGAGGAGTGCGCGGCCCGTACCTCGTACGTGCCGTGCGGCAGCGTGACCTCGAAGCGGCCCTGTGCGTCGGCGGTCGCGGTCACCGGGGTGTCCGTGACGGTGACGGTGGCGCCCGCGGCGGGTCCGGCGGCCGAGGTGACGGTGCCGGTGAGCTTGCCGGAGGGGGCCTGGGTGAGGGTGAAGTCGCCGGTGGCGGTGGCGTTCTCGGTCACCGTCGCCGTCGCGGTCTCCTGGCCGTAGCCGAACTTGGAGGCCGTCAGCGTGTAGGCGCCGACCGACAGGGAGCGGAAGGTGTAGGTGCCGTCGGCCGCGGTGGTCGTCGTCCGCCCGATCGGGCCGGTGGCGGTGACCTTGGCGCCCGCGACCGGTGCGCCGCCCGAGCGGACGGTGCCGGAGACGGCGCCGATTGCGCCGCGCGGGGCGCCGGAGACGGCGGCGAACGCGTCGAGCTTGCCCTGCCCGAAGACGTTGTTGTCGGTGGCGGTGCCGCCGCACTGACCGTTGTCGGTGTCCTGCGCGGTGCCGTTCAGCAGCTGCTCGGTCTGCGTGACGTCGCCTTCGAGGGCGGGTGCGGCGGACCAGAGCAGGGCCACGGTGGCCGCGGTGTGCGGTGAGGCCATGGAGGTGCCGGAGAAGGCCTCGTACCTGCCGCCGGGAACGGAGGACCGGACGTTCACGCCGGGGGCCGCGATGTTCGGCTTGATGATGCCGCCGGGGCCCGCGCCGCGCGAGGAGAACGGTGCGATCGCGCCGTTGATGTCGAAGGCGCCGGAGCTGTAGGAGCTCGCGTAGTCACCGGGCGAGCCGCTGGTGGCGCAGCCGGGTCCGGCGTTCCCGTTGGAGAAGGCGGGGAAGATGCCGGCGGCGCGCCAGGTGTCGACGATCTGCCGGTACCAGTCGTCGTGCGCCGCGCTGCCCCAGGAGTTGTTGACGACGTGCGGGGCGAGGTCGGGGCGCGGGTTCCGGCCGTTCAGGTCGGTCGGGGCGACGATCCACTGGCCGGCGGCGAGGAGGGAGGCCTCGGAGCAGGAGTTGCTCTCGCAGCCCTTGGCGGCGATCCACTTGGCGCCGGGGGCCACGCCGATCTTGTTGGCGCCGCCGTCGTCGCCGACCATGGTGCCCATGGTGTGGGTGCCGTGGTCGTTGTTGTCGCAGGGGGCCGCGGTGGGGCAGACGCCCGCCGGGTCGAACCAGTTGTAGTTGTGGTCGTACGATCCGTCGGCGCTCTTGCCGCGGTACTGGCCGTTGACGGCCGGGTGCGTGTAGTCGACGCCGCTGTCGATGTTGGCGACGACGATGCCCTCGCCGCGCACCCCGAGCTGGTCCCAGACCTGCGGGGCCTTGATGCGGTCGATGTTCCACTCGACGGCGTCGGCGGCGGCGTTCTCCCGCTTGCCCTCGGCGGGCCGGGGGAGGGTGACCTTGTCGTCGGCGTCGATCCGGGAGACCTCGGGGCGCTGCGCGAGGGTGTCGGCGAGTTTCCGGCTGCCGACGACGCGGACGGCGTTCACGATCCAGTACGAGGTGTACTCGGCCTTGGCGCCGTCCAGGGCCTTGACCACCTCGGCCTGGGTGCGCGCGGCGTGTTCCCGCTTGACCTGAAGAACCGTTTCAGCTTTGGCGGCGCGGGTCTGCTGCCGGCCGGCCGCCGTGAGGTCGGCAGCGCTGTCCAGGTAGACCCAGAAGACGGATTTGGCGGAGTCGTCGAGCTGGGCGCGGAGCTTCGGCTCGATCTTGCGCTCGGCCGCCCCGGGGGTGGGGCCGGGTTCCGGCGCCGCCGCTGCGACACCTGCTCCGACGGGCAGGAGCAGGGCTGCGGTGAGAGCGGCGAGCGCCGCGCGTAAGGATCGTCGTCTGTTGCGTTGGGCCACGTGTGGTCCTCCTCGGACGCCGTGTGCAGGTTGTGCGCGAAGGGCGTGCGCGACGTGCGCGGTCATGGTGAAGGAGGGGTCATGCTCATTACAAGAGGGCCTAATGAGCCGTATGCTGCGCGCCCGGGTGGCCCTTCCGGCCCCGGCGGGCCAGCCTGAAGGCATGACCGATCCGGCTCCGGGTGTGGCAGAGGGCGCGCCGGCCGGGCCCGGGGTCGCACTCGCGTCCGCCCGGGGCCGATGGATCGTGCTGGCCACCGTGCTCGGGTCGACCATGGCCCTGCTCGACTCGACCGTCGTCAACGTCGCACTCCCCCGCATCGGGGAGGATCTCGGCGCCGATCTGGCCGTGCTCCAGTGGACCGTCAACGCCTACCTGCTGACCCTGGCCGGGCTGATCCTCGTCGGCGGGGCACTGGGCGACCGCTTCGGGCGACGCCGGATCTTCGTCCTCGGGGTGGTGTGGTTCGCGGGCGGCTCGCTGCTGTGCGGGATCGCGCCGAACGCCGGGGTGCTGGTGGCCGCGCGGGCCCTTCAGGGCATCGGCGGCGCACTGCTGACACCCGGTTCGCTCGCGCTGATCCAGGGCTCGATCGCCCCCGAGGACCGGGCCCGGGCCGTCGGGCTGTGGTCGGGGTTCGGCGGGGTGGGCGCGGCGGTGGGACCGTTCCTCGGCGGCTGGCTGGTGGACGGGCCCGGCTGGCGGTGGGTGTTCCTGCTGAACGTGCCGGTGGCCGCGGTATGCGTGCCCGTCGCCCTGCGGCACGTACCGGAATCACGTGATCCGCAGGCGCACGGGCGGTTCGACGTACTCGGCGCCGTGCTCGGGGCGGCGGCCCTCGCCCTGCTGACGTACGCGCTGATCGAGGCCCGGTCCGGGGCCCCGCTGGTGATCGCCGCGGCGGCCGGCGGCCTGCTGCTGTCCGCCGCGTTCGTGTACGTCGAGCGGCACCGGGACGATCCGATGGTGCCGCCCGACATCTTCGCGTCCCGCCAGTTCACCGCCGTCAACCTGGTCACCCTGTGCGTGTACGCGGCCTTCGCCGGGTTCTTCTTCCTCATCGTGCTCCAGCTCCAGGTGGTCTCCGGCTACTCGGCGCTGGCCGCCGGGGCCGCGCTGTTGCCGACGACCGTGCTGATGCTGCTGCTGTCGTCCCGGTCGGGGGCGCTCGGGGAGCGGATCGGGCCACGGATCCCGCTCACGGTCGGTCCCCTGCTGTGCGCGGCCGGAATGCTGCTGTCGCTGCGGGTGGGGCCGGACGCCGCGTACGTACGGGACGTGCTGCCGGCGATGGTGGTGCTGGGCATGGGCATGGTGACCCTGGTGGCCCCGCTGACGGCGACCGTGCTGTCCTCGGTGGACCCGGGCCGGGCGGGTCTGGCCAGCGGCATCAACAACGCGGCCGCGCGGGCGGCCGGACTGCTGGCCGTGGCGGCGCTGCCGCTGCTGGCCGGCATGGGGCCGGAGGCGTACCGCTCGGCGTCCGAGTTCGACGCGGCCTTCGGGCGGGCCATGCCGTGGTGCGCGGGGGCGCTGGTGCTCGGGGCCGCGGTGGCCTGGGCGACCGTACGCACGCCCGTCCCGGGAGCGTGCCACCCGCAGTGCCGCACGTACTGCGCGATGTCGTCCCCGCCGCTGGAACCCCCGCGGACGGCGGAGCAGTGACCGGCGCGGGGCCCGGCCCCGGTCCGCTCCGGGGTTGACGGTCGCCGCGCGAAGGCGCGGAGGCTGCCCGTACGGTGGGAGGGGGCCCTCCGCGGAGGCGCCATGTGCTGGAACGCCACGGCCGATCTGACGGCGGGTACGGTCATCGCCGCCGCCGGAATCGTGTGCCTGGCCCGAGTACGGCGGCCCCGCGATCTGCCCGTCGCCGCGCTGCCGCTGCTGCTGGGCGTCCACCAGCTGGTGGAGGCCGCCGTGTGGCACGCGGGCGGCGGCTGCGGCCCGGCCGCCACGGCCTGGGCGGTGGTCGCCCTGCCCGTACTGCCGCTGTGGGTGCCGCTCGGGGTCCTGCTCGCGGCAGCTCCGCAGGACCGCCGCCGCCTGTGGGGGCCGGCCGCCGCCGGCCTCGCCACCGCCGCGGTGCTCGCGTACTGCCTCGCGACCCGGCCGGCCGTCGCCGGGATCCGGGGCCACACCCTCGGCTACGGCGTGAATGTTCCGTGGATGCCGCTCGTCCTCGCGGGCTACCTCTTCGCCACGCTGGGCGCCCTGGCACTGTCCGGCGACCGGCTGCTGCGACTCCTCGGCGCGGTGCTCGGCTCCGGAGCATTGGCCTGCTCAGCGCTGTGGCGGCTGGAATTCGCCTCCACCTGGTGCGCCTTCGCCGCGGTCGCGTCCCTGCTGGTCCTGGGCTGGGTCCGGCGCCCCGGGCCGGGCGTCCCCGTGACGTGACCGGCCGAAAGTTACCTAGACGTATGTAGTGACTTCCCATGCGCCCAGCAGTAGAACTCGTTCCCATTCCGCCAAGAGTGAGGAAGGCCACATGGGCGACAAGGCCCTGAACATAAACGGCCCCAATGGAATCTCGCGTCGCCGATTCATCACCAGAACAGGTTCCATTATCGGCGCTGCGGCCCTCGCCGGTCAGATCACCCCGGCCCATGCGCGGACCTTCGCCTCGACCGCAGCGGCCGCCGGCCCCGTAGACAATGGCGCGCACGTACCGGCCCTGGTGATCGGCACGGGCTACGGAGGGTCCGTCGCCGCCCTGCGGCTCGCCCAGGCCGGCGTCGACGTCCACATGATCGAGATGGGCATGGCCTGGGACACGCCGGGTCCGGACGGCAAGATCTTCTGCAACACGACCAGCCCGGACCAGCGCTCCTACTGGCTGCGGACCAGGACCAAGCAGCCCCTGAGCAACTTCCTCGGCTTCCCGATCGACAGAGACATCCCCCGCTACACCGGGATCCTGGACGCCGAGGAGATGGGCGGCATCATCGTCTACCAGGGCCGCGGCGTCGGCGGCGGATCGCTGGTGAACGGCGGCATGGCGGTCACCCCGAAGCGCGCGAACTTCGGCGCCATCCTCCCGTCGGTGAACGCCGACGAGATGTACTCCACCTACTACCCGAGGGCCAACGCCGGGCTCGGGGTCGGCCTCGTCGACCCGGCCTGGTTCGACACCGTCGACTGCTACCAGTTCGCGCGCGTCGGCCGCAAGCACGCCCAGCGCTCCGGCTTCCCCTTCGTCTTCGTCCCCGACGTGTACGACTGGGACTACATGAAGCAGGAGGCGGCCGGGACCGTCACCAAGTCCGCGGTCGCCGGGGAGATCCTCTACGGCAACAACCATGGCAAGAAGTCGCTGCAGAAGACCTACCTCGCCCAGGCCGCGGCCACCGGCAGGGTCACCATCTCCCCGCTGCACAAGGTCACTTCCGTCTCCCCCGCGGCCGGCGGCGGCTACACCGTCGTCATGGACCAGATCGACACCACCGGCGCCACGACCGCCACGAAGACCGTGGTCGCCGACAAGGTGTTCTTCGCGGCCGGCAGCGTGGGCACCAGCAAGCTGCTCGTGAAGCTCAAGGCCACCGGCGCGCTGCCCGCCCTGAACAGCGAGATCGGCAAGGGCTGGGGCGACAACGGCAACGTCATGTGCGGCCGGGCCAACCACCTCTGGGACCCGACCGGCAAGGTCCAGGCGGCCATCCCCTGCGGCGGCATCGACAACTGGGACGCGGGCGGGGCGTTCGCCGAGGTGGCACCGCTGCCGACCGGGATCGAGACGTACGCCTCCTTCTACCTGTCGATCACCGAGAACCCGAACCGCGCCGAGTTCACGTACAACGCGGCGTCGGGCGCGGTCGAGCTGAACTGGCAGACCGCGTGGAAGCAGCCGTCCATCGACATGGCCAAGACCATCTTCGACAAGATCAACTCCAAGGAGGGGACGATCTACCGGACGGACCTGTTCGGCACCGACAAGATCTGGGGCGACCACCTCACCTACCACCCGCTCGGCGGCGCGGTCCTGGACAAGGCCACCGACAACCACGGCCGCCTGCACGGCTACACCGGTCTGTACGTGATCGACGGCGCGCTGATCCCCGGCAACACCAGCGTGAACCCGTTCGTCACCATCACGGCGCTCGCCGAGCGCAACATCGAGAACATCATCGCCACCGACCTGTAGGCGATCCGCACGCAGACCCGGGGCCGCCGGACGTACCGGCCGGCCCCGGACCCCTTGCCGTTCCGCCGGCCTCAGTGCCCGGGCAACACGCACACGCTGTCGAGGCCGAGCACGTGGTTGAGCCGGCCGAAGGCCAGCCAGGACCCGATGCTCATCGTCAGCTCCACGATCTCCAGCTGGCTGTAGTGCGCGGTCATCCGCTCCCAGAACTCCTCGTCGAGGTTGTGGTGGTCGAGCGTGTAGCGCTCCGCGTACTCCGCTGCCAGCCGGGTCCGCTCGTCGAAGCGGTCCGTGGTGCGCCACTCGGTGACGGCGTCGGTGAACTCCTCCTCGACCTTCTCCCCGTCGCGCTCGGTCCGCCAGTCGAGGCAGAACACGCACCCGTTGATCTGTGCGACGCGCAGCCGGGCCGCCTCGAACTCGCGCAGCCCCAGGGTGGTGTGGGCGTACACCGACAGGGAGAAGTTCGCGGCGGCCATCCCGATCCCGGGGACCATGTCGCCCCACACGTACTCGATCGGGTGCCGGCCTTCGGGTACGTCGATCCTCATGGCTTTTTCCTTCCGAGCTTGCCGACGGCGGGACGCAGGGGGACGTCGAGGGCGTCGTAGAGGCCGGGTTCTGCCCCCACCAGCCAGTCGATGGCACCGACCAGGCGGCCGACGGCGGTGGCGTTGCCGCCCGCCGAACGGTTCTCGCCCTCGTCGGTGGCCTCGATGGTGACCTCGATATGCGGGCGGCCCTCGATGACCACCCGGTGGGCGCCGTCGCCGCCGTCAGGCGGCGACGGCCAGTCGGGGGCGCAGGAGGCGTGGATGCGGGTGACGTGCTCGATGACGATGCGGGGTTCGCCGTCGACGATGCCCTGCACCTCGAAGCGGATGGCGCCCTGGGTGCCGGCCGCGAAGTCGCCCATCGTCCGGGTGGTCACCGTCGCGTCGAGGGCACGGCGGTCCACGGTCTCGCGGATCTCGTCGAGTTCGACGCCCAGCGCCCGGGCGATCATGCGGATCTGCCCGCCCCACACCATGGTCGGGACGGACGCCATGAGCATCATCGGCTCGTAGTCCATGGGCTGGCCCATGCCGACGAGGTGGCGGACGGAGTCCGGCTGGTCGTAGGTGGAGTAGTCGAATATCTCCTGGCAGCGGATGGCGTCGATGGTGGTGCCGAGTCCGCTGAGCAGGAGCGGGAGTACGTCGTTGCCCCAGCCGGGGTCGACGCCGGAGGCGAACAGCGAGCCGCCGCCCTCCGCGACGGCGGCCGCCACCGGATCGCGGAATTCGGGCGGGGCGTTGCGGTGGTCGTAGAGCGGGTAGAGCGCGGGGCTGACGACGACCGCGCCGGCCCGGATGGCCCGGGTGATGTCGGCGAGCGCGTCGTCGGGGCGGGTGTCGCCGGAGGCCGCGTAGACGACGGCCTGCGGCCCGGCGGCGAGGACCGCCTCGATGTCGTCGGTGGCCACGACCCCGGTGTCGCGGTCGAGTTCACCGAGCCGGCCCGCGTCGCGGCCGATCTTGTCGGGATGGTGGACGATGACGGCGGCCAGTTTCAGCGCCGGATGGGCCTCTACGGCACGGATGGCCAAACGGCCGACGTTGCCGGTACCCCAGACAACCGTGGAAATCATGCGCGGAGGGTAGCGACAGGACCTGCACGTTTCCAGAGTCGCGGGCCCCGGCGTTCCGTTACTGGTTCTGGCCGCTACTGGTTCTGGCCGCCCAGGACGAAGAGGAGGTAGACGAAGAAGGCGAAGAGGTGGCCGACGAACAAGTAGGCGATCAGCCGGATCAGCAGGCCGCGGGGGAACTTGGACTGCAGCTTCATGGTGGGGCTCCTGGGCTAGGGGTGGTGTGCGGGCGCGCCGGAGGCACCGCCGCCGAGGCACAGCCCGGCGAGGCTGCTCTGCAGCAGGGTGTGGACGAACAGCAGGTCGGCTCCGCCCGGGGCGGCCGCGCCGATCCTGTGCGGGGTGAGCGAGTCGAAGTGCGCGCTGTCCCCCGGCTCCAGCAGGTGCTCGGCCTCGGCCAGGTGCAGCCGCAGCCGCCCCTTGAGGACGTACAGCCATTCCTCACCGGGGTGGACGCGGACCAGCTCGCCCTGGCTGCGGCCATGGGGGACGTGCACGCGCAGCGCCTGCATCCCGCGGCCGGAGCCGCCGGCCTGCCAGTACGTCCACCCGTCGGCCTCGCGGGCACCCGGACCGCCCGCCCGTACGATGGGATCGGCGACGGCAGGGGTCTCGCCGAGCAGTTCCGAGACCGTCGTACCGTAGGTGCGGGCGAGTCCGAGCAGCAGCGGCAGCGAGGGCTGGCGCCGCCCGGTCTCCAGCCGGGACAGGTGCGCGGGCGAGAGCCGGGCCCGAGCAGCGGCGGCCTCCAGGGTGAGCCCGGCACGACGCCGCAGCTCCCGCAGCTGCGGCGCCACGGAGGGCAGCTCTTCGGCGGCGTGGCCGGGGTCGGGGCCGAGGTCGGGGCCGACCGGTTCGTCGGGCCCTTCGGGGCCGGGGGCAGGACCGGAAGTCATACCCCGATTGAGCCAGAATCCTGCCTGTGTGGCAATTTGCCTTGCCTCTGAGGCAAAAGACGTTCAGTCGCCGTTGCGGCCCTCGCCGAGCACCGTCTCCACCGTGTCCGCCTGGTCCGCGCTCTTGTCGGGGCGGTGCCGCAGCACCCGCGCGAAGCGCAGGGCGACCCCGGCCGGGTAGCGCGGGGAGCGCTGGAGGCCGTCGTAGGCGATCTCCACGACCAGTTCGGGCCGCACCCGCACCGTGAATCCGTCGTCCTCCACCGCCAGCTCCCGCAGCCGCCCGGTCTGCCAGCGCAGCATCTCGTCGGTGAGTCCCTTGAACGTCTTGCCGAGCATGGCGTACGTGCCGTCGGCGGCCCGGGCCCCGAGGTGCAGGTTCGACAGCAGTCCCGTGCGCCGGCCGTGGCCCCGTTCGACGGCGAGCACCACCAGGTCGAGGGTGTGCACCGGCTTCACCTTCAGCCAGTGCCTGCCGCGCCGCCCGGCCGCGTAGACGGAGTCGAGGGCCTTGACCATCACCCCCTCGTGGCCCCGGCGCAGGGTCTCGGCCCAGAACTCCTCGGCGGCGGCCGCCTGCCCCTGCGGGTCCTCGACGACGAGCCGGCGGACCCGGCAGTCCTGCGGCACGAGGGCGCAGAGCGCCGCGTACCGCTCGCGCACCGGGAGGTCGAGGAGCACCTCGTCCCCGGCCGCCAGCACGTCGAAGAAGTACGGGACCACCGGCAGCGTCCGCCGGGCCGCCTCGACGTCGACCCGCGATCCGACCCGGCTCGCGACCTCCTGGAAGGGCACCGGGCGGCCGTCCGGCGTCTGCCCGATCACCTCGCCGTCAAGGATGAACCGCTCCCCCGGCAGCGCCCGCACCCGCTGTGCCACCTCCGGCAGCCGGTCGGTGATCTCGTCCAGGGAGCGCGTGAACACCCGTACGTCGTCCCCGTCGCGGTGCACCTGCACCCGGATCCCGTCGAGTTTCTCCTCCACCGCGCAGGGCCCGAGCGCCGCCAGGGCCTCGGCCACCGACTTGGCGGTGTTCGCCAGCATCGGCTGTACGGGCTGCCCGACGCGGAGGGTGATCCCGCGCAGGGCCTCCGCGCCGTCGGCCAGGACCGCGGCGGCCACCCGGGGCAGCGAGCCGTCGAGCATCACCGCCCGGCGCAGCTCGGCGGCCCGCACCCCGGCGGCCGCGGCGACCCCTTCCAGCGCGACCGCGTCGAGGGCCCCCTGGCGGACCTCGCCGGAGAGCAGGCTGCGCAGGAACCGCTGCTCGGGTGCGGTGGCCGCGCCGAGCAGGGCGCCCAGTATCCGGCTCCGCCCGGCCTGCGCGCCGGAGCCCGCCACGGCGGCGTACTCCGTCACCGCCGCGTCGACGGCGGTGACGGTCAGGGTGGGCTCGGCGGCGGGTTCGACCTCCCGGCCGAGCGTGCGCCAGCCGATGCCGGGACGGCCCTGCGGGAGGCGCCCGGCGAGGTAGGAGATGACCAGCCCGGCCTCTTCGGGGGGCGCGGCGGCGAACAGCTGCGCGAGCAGGGCGGTCTTCCGTGAGCGGGCGGAGGTCGCGGCGACCTCCCGGGACACGCGCGCGACCTCGGCGAGCAGCATGCCGTCATCCTCCCGCCGCCCGGCGTCCGGCGCAGGTCGGGTACGGATACCGCAGGCGCGGTACACCGGGCCGCCCGGGTAGTCCTGCAGGAGGTGGGCGGTTCCGCCTGGGGTCGCTCAGGGCCCGGGTGCCCGGCGTCTAGGGTTCCCGTATGAAGCTGCGACTGCCGAAGCCCCGGCTGCCCCGGCGCCGCCGGACCCGCCTGCTCGCGGGCGCCGCCGCGCTCGCCGTCGTCGCGGGGGCCGGCACGTGGACCGCCGCCGCGTCCGGGGCCGCGCCCGCGGTGCACCGCCGGGACGAGGTGCTGGAGATGCCGGGTGCCGGCATCGACACCTCGTACTTCACGGCCGGGGGCGCGGGGAAGCGGCCTGCCGTGCTCCTCGGGCACGGGTTCGGCGGCAGCAAGGACGACGTCCGCGCGCAGGCCGAGCGGCTGGCCCGGGACGGGTACGCCGTGCTGACCTGGTCGGCGCGCGGCTTCGGCCGGTCCGGCGGGCAGATCGGACTGAACGACCCCGACTACGAGGTCAAGGACGTGTCGCGGCTCGTCGACTGGCTCGCGCGGCAGCCCGAGGTGCGGCTCGACGGGGACGGCGACCCGCGCGTCGGCGTCGCGGGTGCCTCGTACGGCGGGGCGATCTCGCTGCTCGCCGCCGGATACGACCGCCGGGTCGACGCGATCGCCCCGCAGATCACGTACTGGAACCTCGCGGACTCCCTCTTCCCGCAGGGCGTGTTCAAGAAGCTGTGGGCGGGGCTGTTCTTCACCACCGGTTCGACCGGCGGGCTGCAGCCCGAGGACAGACCCGGCGCGGCGGCCGCCCCCTCCGGCGCCCCCGCCCGGGCCGGTGCCTCCGCCCCGTCCGAGCCCTCCGCCGCCTGCGGACGGTTCCGGCCCGAGCTGTGCGCCATGTACGAGCGGGTCGCGGCGGCCGGAAAGCCCGACGCCGAGGCCCGTGCCCTGCTGGAGCGGCGCAGCCCGTCGGCGGTCGGGGACCGGATCAAGGTGCCGACCCTGATCGTGCAGGGCCAGGACGACTCCCTCTTCCCGCTGGACCAGGCCGACGCCATGGCGAAGGCCATCTCGGCGAACGGCGCGCCCGTCTCCGTGGACTGGGCGGCCGGCGGGCACGACGGCGGCATGCGCGAGTCCGGCCGGGTCGAGGCCCGTGTGGCCGCCTGGTTCGACCGCTACCTCAAGGACGACCCGGGCTCGGACACCGGCCCGGCCTTCCGGGTCTCGCGCTCCGGCGGCATCGACTCCACCGACGGGGCGGTCCGCTTGCGCGGCGCGAGCGGTGAGCACTACCCGGGGCTCGCCGCCGGTCCCCGGCCGTTCGCGCTGACAGGCCGGGAGCAGAGCTTCGCCAATCCGGCGGGCGGCGCCCCGCCCGCACTGTCCTCGCTGCCCGGGATCGGCGGGCAGCTCGCCGCCTTCGGGGCCGGACTGTCGCTGGACTTCCCCGGGCAGAACGCCCTGTTCGAATCGCAGCTGCTGACCGAGGAGGTGCGGATCACCGGCACCCCGACCGTCACCCTGAACGTGCGGTCGACGGCGGCGGACGGTTCGGCCGTCCTGTTCGGAAAGGTGTACGACGTCGGGCCCGACGGGCGCCAGGCGGTGCTGCCGAGCCAGCTGGTCGCCCCGGTGCGGGTGGAGAACGCGCAGCAGGGGACGACGGTGGAGCTGCGGCTTCCCGCCGTCGACCACGCCGTGCAGGCCGGGCACAGGCTGCGGCTCGTCGTCGCCGCCACCGACCTCGGCTACGGGTCCCCGGCTGCGCCGGCCACCTACACGGTGGGGGTGCAGGGCGCCCTGGCCGTTCCCGTGGCCGACGGGGTGCGGACGGCCCCGGCGGGGCTGCCGGCGTGGACCTGGGGGCTGCCGCTGGGTGCGGCGCTGCTGGCCGCGGCGCTGCTGGGGATCCGGAGGGCCGGCCGGGAGAGTGCGGGGACGCGGGCCGACGCAGCGCAGCCCGACCCCGCGCTGGCCGACGTACCACTGGAAATCGCCGGTCTGACGAAGCGGTACGCGAAGGCACAGGACCGGTACGCGGTGCGGGACCTGTCGTTCCGGGTGGAGAAGGGGCAGGTCCTGGGCCTGCTCGGGCCCAACGGCGCCGGGAAGACGACCACGCTGCGGATGCTGATGGGGCTGATCTCGCCGGACGCCGGGCAGATCCGGGTGTTCGGGCACCCCGTACGGGCAGGGGCTCCGGTGCTGTCGCGGGTCGGGGCGTTCGTCGAGGGCGCCGGCTTCCTGCCGCACCTGTCGGGGCGGGCCAACCTGGAGCTGTACTGGCAGGCCACCGGGCGCCCGGCCGAGGACGCGCACATGGCGGAGGCCCTGGAGATCGCCGGGCTCGGCGACGCGCTGGAGCGTGCCGTGCGCACGTACTCACAGGGCATGCGGCAGCGCCTCGCGATCGCGCAGGCCATGCTCGGGATGCCGGACCTGCTGATCCTCGACGAGCCGACGAACGGTCTGGACCCGCCGCAGATCCGGGAGATGCGGGACGTGATGATCCGGTACGCGGCGGGCGGGCGGACGGTCATCGTCTCCAGCCACCTGCTGTCGGAGGTCGAGCAGTCGTGCACCCACCTGGTGGTCATGGACCGTGGCCGGCTCGTGCAGGCCGGCGAGGTCACGGAGATCACGGGCGGCGGGGACACCCTGCTGGTGACGCTGG
Organism: Streptomyces sp. NPDC097981; assembly: GCF_040302565.1. Classification (NCBI taxonomy): domain Bacteria; kingdom Bacillati; phylum Actinomycetota; class Actinomycetes; order Kitasatosporales; family Streptomycetaceae; genus Streptomyces; species Streptomyces sp. NPDC097981. The sequence goes on along the minus strand of NZ_JBEORW010000010.1, from coordinate 131,527 downwards.
CCGGGCCGGCGGACGAGGCGATCGTGGGGAAGGTGGCCGCGCTGGAGGGTGTGGGGTCGGTGGCGGCGGCAGACGACGGACTGCTGGTGCGGCTGGAGGGTGCGACGGCCGCGGGGCTGATCGCCGAACTGGTGCGGTTGGAGGTGCCGGTGTCCGCAGTGGGGCCGCACCGCCGCCTCGAAGACGCGTTCCTCACCCTGATCGGAGGTGCGGCGTGAGCGCCGTGACAGAGGTGGCCGCCGGCTACCGGGCGAGCCGTACGCTGCCGCTGCGCGTGGAGGCGCTGCGCCAGTGGCGCCGGCGGCGGACGCTGGTGATGGGCGGGGTGCTCGCCGCGCTCCCCTTCGTCATGATCATCGCCTTCGCGGTGGGCGGCGGGCAGGACGGCGGCCGTGGGGGCGCGGGCGGCAACGGCCGGGTCACGCTCATCGACACGGCGACGGCCTCGGGCGCGAACTTCGCGGCCACCTGCCTGTTCGTGTCGGCCGGCTTCCTGCTGGTCGTGCCGGTGGCGCTGTTCTGCGGGGACACGGTGGCGTCGGAGGCGAGCTGGTCCTCGCTGCGCTACCTGCTGGCCGCTCCGGTGCCGAGGGCCCGGCTGCTGTGGAGCAAGCTGGTGGTGGCGCTGGGCTTCAGCCTCGCGGCGATGGTGCTGCTGCCGGTGGTGGCGCTGGCGGCGGGCACGGCCGCGTACGGGTGGGGTCCGCTGAAGCTGCCCACGGGAGGCTCGTTGGCGGCCGCGGACACCGTGCCGCGCCTCGCCCTGGTGGTGGCGTATGTCTTCGTGTCGCAACTGGTCACGGCCGGACTGGCGTTCTGGCTGTCGACGCGGACGGACGCGCCGCTGGGCGCGGTGGGCGGCGCGGTCGGCCTGACGATCGTCGGCAACGTGCTGGACGCGGTGACGGCCCTCGGATCCTGGCGGGAGTTCCTGCCCGCCCACTGGCAGTTCGCGTGGGCCGATGCGCTCCAACCGCAGCTGGAGTGGGACGGGATGATCAAGGGGACGGCGGTGTCGGCGTCGTACGCGCTGGTGCTGTTCGCGCTCGCGTTCCGCGGGTTCTCCCGCAAGGACATCGTGTCCTGAGCCGCCCGTCGGACGGCCGGCCGGCGGACGGACCCGGCCGGCGGACGGACCTGGCCGGCGGGTGGGCCGTCCGTGGCAACGGGGTCCCCGCCCGCGTGCGCCTGCCGTCCGGGTCCCCCGGCACGCTGAACAATCGTCGTCGTCACGACGTACGGACACGTCTGCGCGGCACCGAGGGGTACCACCGATGCACACAGCAGGACTTCCGGATCGCAGGGCCGTGCTGGCCGGCGGCCTGGCGGCGGCCACCGCCGTCGCACTGTCGGGATGCTCGGCCGCGCGTGCCCCGAGGGCGACGACCGCCGCCCCGCAGCCGCGGCCGGCGACCCCGCAGGCCGCGTTCGTGCGCCTGATGGAGGGCAACAAGCGCTGGGTGAGCGGGAACCTCGATCACCCCGACCGGGATCCCGAGCGGCGCGAGCTGGTCGCCGAGGCACAGGACCCGTTCGGGGTGGTCCTCTCGTGCATCGACTCCCGGGTGGCGCCCGAGCTGATCTTCGACACGGGGCTCGGGGACCTGTACGTGCTGCGAACGGGCGGGCAGGCGGTCGGCCCGGTGGTGACCGGCTCGGTCGAGTACGGGCCGATGACGGGCGGCACTCCGCTGATCGTCGTGCTCGGCCACCAGCGCTGCGGCGCCGTCGAGGCCTCGTACAAGGCGCTGAAGTCCGGCAAACCACTGCCCGGCAATCTGCAGGCCATCGCGAAGGCCATGGTGCCGGCGTACGACCTGACGGTGAAGAACCCGGGCGCCGACCCCGTCGACACCATGACCCACCACCAGATCAAGGTGACCGCGGACGATCTGCGGGCCAACGCCGACCTGGGGCCCCTCGTGAAGAAGGGCGCCCTGGGCGTCGTCGGCGCCTACTACTCACTGGTCACCGGCAAGGTGGAGGCTCTGTCGGGTTCGCCCGTCTGAGCGTCCGCGCCGGGGCTCACTCCCCTGCGATCGCGTCGATCTCCGCGAGCAGTGCGGGCTCCAGGGGGCGGTCGGCGACGGCCGCGTTCGCCCGTACCTGCTCGGCGGAGGTGGCGCCCGCGATGACGGAGGAGCAGCCGGGCTGGGCGCCGAGCCAGCCGATGGCGAGTTCGAGGATGCTGCGGCCGTGCTTGTCGGCGACGGCGGCCAGTGCCTCGACCGTGTCGAGCCGCTCCTCGGTGAGGTAGGTGTCGCGGCCCTCCAGCCGGGAGCCGGCCGGGACGGGCGCACCCCGGCGGATCTTGCCGGTCAGCAGGCCGTTGGCGAGCGGGAAGTACGGGAGTACGCCGAGGCCGTAGTGCACGGCGGCCGGCACGAGTTCCTGCTCCGCGCTCCGCTGGAGCAGCGACCATTCGTTCTGCGCGGACACGAAGGGGGCCGCGCCGGTTTCGCGGGCGACGTGGGCGGCTTCGGCGAGCTGCCAGCCGCTGAAGTTGGAGTGGCCGATGTAGCGGATCTTGCCTTCGGCGACGAGTTCGGTGAGCGCGGCCAGGGTCTCGGCGACGGGGGTGGCCGGGTCGGGGCTGTGCAGCTGGTACAGGTCGATGTGGTCGGTGTCCAGACGGCGCAGGGACTCCTCGACGGCCCGCCGGATGTACGCGCGGCCGCCGCGGGATCCGGCGGCGGGCCCGTACTCCATGTCCATGCCGGCGTAGCCGAACTTGGTGGCGAGGACCACTTGGTCGCGGCGGCCCTTGAGGGCCTGTCCGAGGTGGCGCTCGGAGCCGCCGCGCCCGCCGTAGATGTCGGCGGTGTCGAGGAGGGTGATCCCCGCGTCGAGGGCCGCGTCGACGACGGCCCGGGTGGCCCGGGCGTCGAGGCGGCCGCCGAAGTTGTTGCAGCCCAGTCCGACGGCGGAGACCTGAAGACCTGAACTTCCCAGCGGGATGTAGCGCATGCGGTGGGTTCCTCCACACTCGTCCGGGGCCCGGCGTCCGGCTGCTGATCGGCGAAGTGGCCAGTCTAGGCAGCCCGGTCCGGCCTTGCCGGCCGCCCCGGACCTCCCGTCCCGCCGTCCGTCACACCCTGCGGCCCGCGCCGGCGGAGGGCTCCGCCGCCGTGATGCGCGGCGGCTTGTGGCCCGCCCGTACGAAGGCCTCGGTCACGGCCTCGGCCACCAGCGGTTCGGCAGCCGCGTCGATCAGGGCCAGGGCCGAGCCGCCGAAACCGCCGCCGGTCATCCGGGCCCCGTACGCGCCCGCCGCGTTGGCGGTGGCGACCGCCAGGTCGAGCTCCGGGCAGGACACCTCGTAGTCGTCGCGCAGCGAGGCATGGCCCTCGGTCAGCAGCGGACCCGCCTCGCGCAGCCGTCCGGCGCGCAGCAGCTCCTCCACCCGTACGACCCGTTCGTTCTCGGTGACCACGTGCCGGACCCGTTTGCGCCGGAGCGGGTCGTCGAGGCGGGACAGGGCCTGCTCCAGCTCCTCGTACGGCAGGTCGCGCAGGGCCGGCAGGCCGAGTGCGGCGGCCGCGCCGTGGCAGGTGGCGCGGCGCTCGGCGTAGGCCCCGTCGGCGAGGTCGTGCTTGACGCGGGTGTCGATGACCACGAGGCGCAGTCCGGCCGCCGCGCAGTCGAAGGGGATGTGTCGTCGTGCGAGGGTGCGGGTGTCGAGGTGGAGGGCGTGGCCCTCGGTGGCGCAGGCCGAGGCCGCCTGGTCCATCACCCCGCACGGCACGCCGACGTAGGCGTTCTCGGCGCGGCGGGCGAGCGCGGCCAGTTCGGGCCGGGTGAGCGGGATGCCGTACAGGTCGGTGAGTGCCAGTGCGGTGGCCACCTCCAGGGCGGCGGAGGAGGACAGGCCTGCCCCGGCCGGCACGTCGGACCGTACGTGCAGATCGGCGCCCCCGACGGGAAGGCCGGCGTCCAGGAGGGCCCAGAGCACCCCGGCCGGGTACGCGGCCCAGCCCTCGGGGCCGGTGGGCGGACGGGCCGGGTCGAGGTCGGCGGGGCGGAGGGTGACCACGCCGGAGGGAACGTCGGCGGAGTGGAGCCGGACGGTCCCGTCGGCGCGCCGGGCGGCGGCCACCTCCGTGCGCTGCGGCAGCGCGAAGGGCAGCGCGAAGCCGTCGTTGTAGTCGGTGTGTTCGCCGATCAGGTTGACCCGTCCGGGAGCCGCCCAGACTCCCTCGGGCGCCGACCCGTACAACCGGCGGAATCCGTCCGCGGTGTGGTTCATCGGCTCGCCACCTCCCGCAGCCGCACGGCCGCGTCCTCGGGCCGGACATCGTTCATGTAAGCCTCCATTCCGGATTCCGTTCCCGCCAGGTACTTGAGCTTGTCAGCGGTGCGGCGGACCGTGAAGAGTTCGAGGTGGAGCGCGAAGTCGGCCCGGCCCTCGCCGGAGGCCGGTGCCTGGTGCCAGGCGGAGATGTAGGGGGTGGGTGCGGGCGCATCGAACAGCCGGTCGAAGCGGCGCAGGAGCTCCAGGTAGAGGCGCGGGAACTCGGCGCGGGCCGCGTCGTCCAGGGTGGTCAGGTCGGCGGTACGGCGGTGCGGGTAGAGGTGGACCTCGTAAGGCCAGCGTGCGGCGTAGGGCACGAAGGCGGTCCAGTGCTCCCCTTCGAGGACGACCCGGGTGCCCTCGGCGCGTTCGGCGGCGAGCACCTCCTCGAAGAGGTTGCCGCCGGTGCGGGCGCGGTGGGCGGCGACAGTGGCGAGCATGCGGGTGGTGCGCGGGGTGATGAAGGGGAAGGCGTAGACCTGCCCGTGCGGGTGGGCGAGGGTCACGCCGATCTCGGTGCCCCGGTTCTCGAAGCAGTAGACCTGCCGGACCCCTTCGCGGGCGGAGAGTTCGGCGGTGCGGTCGGTCCACGCGGCCAGGACGAGTGCGGCCCGTTCCTCGTCGAGCTGGGCGAAGGATGTCCGGTGGTCGGAGGTGAAGCAGATGACCTCGCAGCGGCCGGTGTCGCCGGCGAGGGAGGGGAAGCGGTTCTCGAAGACGACCACGTCGTAGTCGGGGGCCGGGATCTCGCTCGCGTGCCCTTCGGTGGAGGGGCACAGCGGGCAGGCGTCGGCGGGGGGCAGGTAGGTGCGCGCCTGGCGGTGGGAGGCGATGACGACGGCGTCGCCGAGCAGCGGGTCGCGGCGTACCTCGCAGGGGGTGGCGGACGCGTCGAGGGGCCGGGTGTCGGGGACGGCGCGGGCCGCGCCGCCGTCTGCGCCGTCGTCTGCGTCTGCGTCGTAGTAGAGGATCTCGCGGCCGTCGGCCAGGCGGGTGCTGGTTCGCTTCACGGGAAGAGCATCTCTCGGGGAAGGCCGGCGGGGTTCACCGGAGGGTGACGACGGTGGTGCGGCCGAGTCCGGTGCCCCAGCCGGACACGTCGCCCGCGTCGACGGTGCGGGTGAACCGGGGCTCTTCGCACACGTGTCGTTCCCGATGCTGCGGCCGGGGTTTGTGACCATCTTCCTGTTCACCTTCACGGCCATCTTGAACGACTTCCACGGCGCGCTGACCATGCTGAACGACGAACGGCTCTACCCCGTCGGCCTGGGCCTGTACATGTGGAACCGCAGCGTCTGCCGGCAGCGCGAGCTCTGTCCCCTGGTGATCACCGGATCACTCGTCGCCGTCGTCCTTCTCGCGCCGGCATTCCTCGGCCTGCAGCGGTTCCGGCGCTCGGGTCTCACCGCAGGAGCCATCAAGTGACCCACCATTCCCTCCCGCACCGGCGCCGCCCCGCCACGGTGCTCGCCATGAGCCCCGGAACCAGGGCCGCCGTCCTCAGCGGCCGGATGCTGCCCGAGCTCGTCCGGGTCGCCGATGTGGACACCGACCTGCTGCTGACCGGCTTCGAGCACGACGTGCCCGAGCTCCGCCGCCGTCTCGCGGAGGCCGAGGTGCTGTTCACCGGCTGGGGCTGCCCGCCGCTCGACGCCGGGGCGCTGGAGCTGATGCCGCGGCTGCGTGCCGTGGTGCATGCCGCCGGCAGTGTCAAACACCATGTCACGGAGGCCTGCTGGGAACGGGGGCTGCTGGTCTCCAGCGCCGCTGCCGCCAATGCCGTGCCGGTCGCCGAGTACACGCTCGCCGCGATCCTGTTCGCCAACAAGCGGGTCCTGGAATCCGCCCAGGCCTACCGTGCGGCGCGCCGCCCGATCGATCTGCTGCGCCGCTACCCGGCCGTCGGCAACTACCGGCGCACCGTCGGCATCGTCGGTGCCTCCCTCATCGGCCGGCGCGTCATGGAACTGCTGCGCCCCTTCGATCTGCGGGTGCTCGTCCACGATCCGTATGCCGACACGGCCGGGCTCGCCGCGCTGGGCGCCGAGTCCTGCGCGCTGGACGAACTGCTGCGCCGCAGCGACGTGGTGAGCCTGCACGCCCCCGAGCTGCCCGGGACCCGTCATCTGCTGGACGCGTCCCGGCTGGCGCTCATGCCGGACGGCGCCACGCTCGTCAACACCGCGCGGGGCTCGCTCGTCGACACCGCGGCCCTGACCGGGGAGCTGGTCGCGGGGCGGCTGCACGCCGTACTCGACCACACCGAGCCCGAGGTGCTGCCCGCCGGATCCCCGCTGTACGACCTCCCGAACGTGCTGCTCACCCCGCATGTGGCGGGTTCGCTGGGCGGGGAGCTGGACCGGCTGGCGGCGACGGCGGTCGAGGAGCTGGAACGGTACGCCCTGGGTCTGGAATTCCGCTACGCCGTCGACCGCGGGCGGCTCGCCTACTCGGCCTGAGGGGCCGCCTCCACTGCCACTGCCGCTGCCGCCGTCGCCTAGGCCGCCAGATGCTCCAGGTACTCCCGGCCCCGCGCAAGCTGCCCCGGCAGCTGGGCGGCGCCGGGATACCAGCGTTTCTCGTACTCCCAGCACAGCCAGCCGTCCGGCGGTACGGCGGCCACCGCCTCGGCGAGCGGCAGCACTCCGGTGCCGAGCCCGAGGGGGGTGAGCTCGTGCGCCGACGCCACGTCCTTCACCTGTACGTACCCCAGATGCCGGTCCAGCGCCTGCCGCGACTCGGCCGGCTGCTCGCCCCCGAGCCAGGTGTGCAGTACGTCCCACAGCGCGCCCGCGCCGGGATGCGCGACCCGGTCCAGCACCCGAGCGACGGCGGCCCCGGTCCGGTGCGAGTCGTGCGTCTCAAGAAGGATCCGCACACCGTGCCGCTCGGCGAACGGCGCGGCGGCGGCCAGCCGGCGGACGGCGTGGGCATCGGCGACTGCCTCGGGCCGGCCGCCTCCGCCGGGAAACACCCGGAGGTAGGGGGCTTCGAGGTCGGCGGCGAGCCGGACAAGGGCGTGCAGCTCGGCGAGGACCGGCTCGTCCGCGCCGGAGGCGGCCACCCGGGCGTACCCCGCCACCCCGAGGGCGCGGACGCCGACGGCGGCGAGGGTGCGCCGGGCCGCCGTGCGGTCGGCCGGCGGGCTGTCGGCGTGGAGGGGCTCCTCGGCGTGGGCGCGCAGTTCGAGGCCCTGGTAGCCGTGGGCGGCGGCGAGGGCGGCGCTCCGGTCGAGCGGTGTGCCGGGCAGGCCGAGCGTGGAGAAGGCGTATCTCACGGGCGGCTCCCGTCGGCCGGGGGCGGCCCGGTGGAGCCGCGCACCATGAGTTCGGTGGGCAGGGTGGTGATGCCGCCCGGGGGCAGCGGCTTGCGGCCGGTGACCAGGCGGGCGGCGAGTATGCCCGCCTCGCGCAGCGGCACGCGGACGGTGGTCAGCGCGGGGGCGGTGTCCGCGCAGAAGGGGAGGTCGTCGAAGCCGGCGACGGAGACGTCCTCGGGGATGCGCAGGCCGGCCTCGCGCAGAGCCGCGGCAACTCCGGTGGCGACGGTGTCGTTGGCCGCGGCGACGGCGGTGAAAGATGCCCCGCGGCGCAGCAGTTCACGGGTGGCGTCGTAGCCGGCGGAGCGCTCGAAGCCGGCGTGCACGGTGAGCGGGTCGCAGGCTTCGGGCAGGGCGGGATCGTGCCGCCTCAGGGCCTCGCGGTGTCCTCCGAGCCGCTCCCGGGTGGTGCTCAGTCCCGGGGGTCCGGCGATGTACGCGATGCGCCGGTGGCCGAGCGTCAGCAGGTGCTCGGCGAGCCGGAAGGCCCCTCCGCGGTCGTCGAACATGACGGTGGCGACGGGCAGGGCGGCCGGTACCGGCAGCGGGGGCCGCCCGCACAGGACGACGGGGGCGCCGGTGCCCGCCAGCCGGGTGATGCGGGTGGTGAGCGCGGCGGTGTGCCCGGGCTCCTCGACGGCGCCCCCGGTCAGGACCACCCCGCCGGCGCGCTGGCCCTCCAGCAGGGTGAGATAGGCGAGTTCGGCTGCGGGGGCGCCCTCGGTGTTGCAGACGACGGCGAGCCGGCGGGGGTCGCCCTGGCCGGCCGGGGCGAGGGCGCTCTGCAAGGATCCGGCGAGGATGCCGAAGAAGCTGTCCGAGACGTCGTGGACGAGGACGCCGACCAGGTCGGAGCTGGCGGCCGCGAGGGCGCGGGCGGGGCCGTTGGCCACATAGCCGAGCTCTTCGACGGCCTGTTCCACCCGCGTCCGGGTGCCGCCGGCCACCGGGTATCCGCCGTTGAGCACCCGCGAGACCGTCGCGGGCGACACGCCCGCGTGCGCCGCGACCTCGGCGAGAGTCACCGCCATCCTGCACCCTCCTGCTCGTCCCGGGTCATCGTCTCATCCGGTGTGTGGATCTCCATACTCTCTCATTCAGAAAGCGCTTTCTATCACTCGAACGAGTGTTGCGCGGCAGAGATTCCCGGGCCTAGCCTGATGAGAGTGAAAGCGCTTTCTATCGAGTTCTCTGCACCACCACGAGAGCGCGGCGGAGAGTACGGCGAGCACGAAGGAGGGGCACCGTGGAGCGCAGGACGATCAAGATCGCCATGAACGGCGTGACGGGGCGGATGGGGTACCGCCAGCATCTGGTCCGCTCACTGCTCGCCCTGCGCGAACAGGGCGGGCTGGACCTGGGCGACGGCAGGGTGCTGTGGCCCGAGCCGGTGCTGGTCGGGCGCCGGGAGGCGGCGCTGCGGGCCATCGCCGAAGAGCACGGGCTGGAGCACGTGAGCACGGACCTGGCGGCCGTGCTGGCCGACCCCGAGGTCGAGATCTACTTCGACGCGCAGGTCACCGGCGCCCGCGAGGCCGCGGTCCGGCAGGCCGTGGCGGCCGGCAAGCACGTGTACTGCGAGAAGCCGACGGCCCTGACATTTGCCTCCTCGCTGGAGCTGGCCCGCCTGGCCGCGGCGGCCGGGGTCAAGCACGGTGTGGTCCAGGACAAGCTGTTCCTGCCGGGCCTGCTGAAACTGAAGCGGCTGGTCGAGGGCGGCTTCTTCGGTGAGGTCCTGTCCGTGCGCGGGGAGTTCGGCTACTGGGTGTTCGAAGGCGACTGGCAGCCGGCCCAGCGGCCGTCCTGGAACTACCGGGCGCAGGACGGCGGGGGCATCGTCGCCGACATGTTCCCCCATTGGGAGTACCTGCTGCACGAGCTGTTCGGCCGGGTCCGCAGCGTGCAGGCCCTGGCCCGCACCCACATCGGCCGCCGCTGGGACGAGGAGGGAAAACCGTACGAGGCAACGGCGGACGACGCCGCCTACGGAGTCTTCGAGCTGGACGGCGGAACCGTCGCACAGATCAACTCCTCGTGGGCGGTGCGGGTCCACCGTGACGAGCTGGTGGAGTTCCAGGTGGACGGGACGCTCGGGTCGGCGGTCGCCGGGCTGCGCGGCTGCCGCATCCAGCACCGCGGGGCGACGCCCAAGCCGGTGTGGAACCCCGATCTGCCCCAGACGGAGGCCTTCCGCGCCCAGTGGCAGGAGGTCCCGGACAACGGCCCGGTCGGCAACGGCTTCAAGTCCCAGTGGGAGCTGTTCCTGCGCCATGTCGTACTCGACGAGCCCTGGCAGTGGGGCCTGCTCGCCGGCGCGCGCGGGGTGCAGCTCGCCGAGCTGGGGCTGCGGTCCTCTGCGGAGGGCCGGCGGCTGCCGGTGCCGGAGGTGGTCCTGTGAGCATCCGGCTCCCTGCGGCGGATGGCGGATACCGCCTGCACCGGCCCTGTGCCGACCCGCTCGCGCCGCTGGTCTGCGGTCCGGCGCGCAGCCGCAGGTTCTACGCGGCGGCGCATGTGGTCGCCGATCCGCTCGCTGCCTCGATGCAGGCCCGTCCGGTGGTGGACTGGGAGGCGACGCTGGCGTTCCGGCACCGGCTGTGGGCGCAGGGCCTCGGAGTGGCGGAGGCCATGGACACGGCGCAGCGCGGGATGGGTCTGGACTGGCCGACGGCCGCGGAGCTGATCCGCCGGTCGGCCGCCGAGGCCCGGGCGGTGGGCGGCCGGATCCTGTGCGGCGCGGGCACCGACCAGCTCGACCCGGCCGGTGGGCATGCGCTGAGCGAGATCGCCGCCGCCTACGAGGAGCAGCTCGCGCACGCCGAGGCGTGCGGGGCGGGGGCCGTGCTGATGGCCTCCCGCGCCCTGGCGGCCGCGGCGCGCGGCCCGGAGGACTACCTGGAGGTGTACGGGGGCCTGCTGCGGCAGAGTGCCCGGCCGGTCGTACTGCACTGGCTGGGCCCGGTGTTCGACCCGGAGCTGGCCGGGTACTGGGGCCACCGCGACCTCGAAGCGGCGACCGGGGTCTTCCTGAAGGTCGTCGCCGACTGCCCGGAGAAGGTGGACGGGGTCAAGATCTCGCTGCTGGACGCGGAGCGGGAGAGGGACATCCGGCGCAGACTCCCGCCGGGCGTGCGCTGCTACACGGGCGACGACCACCACTATCCGGAACTGATCGCCGGCGACGGGGAGTTCACCGGCGATGCGCTGCTGGGCATCTTCGGCCCGATCGCCCCGCTGGCCGCCCGGGCCGCGCTCGCCCTCGACCGGGACGACCCCGCCGGTTTCCGGGAGCTGCTGGATCCGACGGTGGCGCTGTCCCGGCACCTGTTCGCCCCGCCGACCCGCTACTACAAGACGGGCGTGGTGCTGCTGGCCTGGCTGGCGGGTTACCAGGAGCACTTCACGATGGTGGGCGGGTTCCAGTCGGCCCGGCCGCTCCCCCATCTGGCCACCGCGTACGAACAGGCAGACCTGCTGGGCCTGTTCCCCGATCCCGAGCTCGCCGAGGCGCGGATGAGACGACTCCTCGCGATGTACGGGGTGGCCTCGTGAGCGGGGGGCCGGCCCCTGCCCGGTTCAGCCTCAACCAGGAGACGGTCCGGCAGTGGTCGATACCCGAGCTGGTCGCGGGGTGCGCGGCGGCCGGGGTGAGCGCGGTCGGGCTGTGGCGGGATCCGGTCCGGGAGTTCGGGCTGCGCGAGACGGCGAAGCTGATCGCCGGGGCTGGGCTGCGGGTCAGCTCGCTGTGCCGCGGCGGGTTCTTCACCGCCTCCGATCCGGCGGGGCGGGCGGCGGCCCTCGACGACAACCGCCGAGCCGTGGAGGAGGCGGCCGAGCTGGGCGCCGACGCGCTGGTCCTGGTCTCGGGGGGCCTGCCCGTCGGCGACCGGGACCTGGTGGGGGCCAGGCGGCGGATCGTCGACGTCCTGGACGAGCTCGTCCCGTGGGCCGCCGCGCACGAGGTACGGCTGGGGATCGAGCCCCTGCATCCGATGTTCGCCTCGGACCGCTGCGTGGTCTCCACCCTCGGCCAGGCGCTGGACATCGCCGAGCAGTTCCCGGCACGGCAGGTGGGGGTCGTCGCCGACGCGTACCACCTGTGGTGGGACGAGCGGCTGCCGGCCGACCTGCACCGGGCGGGTGCGGGCGGACGGATCGTGTCGGTGCAGGTGGCCGACTGGGTGACCCCGCTCCCCGCGGGGGTGCTGCTGGGCCGGGGGCAGCTCGGCGACGGCTGCATCGATCTGCGGGCCTTCCGGAAGCTGACCGACTCGGCCGGCTACCGGGGCCCGGTGGAGGTGGAGATCTTCCATCCGGGGCTGTGGGAGCGGGACGGCTCCGAGGTGCTGGGGGAGGTGATCGACCGCTACCGGGAGCACGTGGCGTGAGGCACTCCGAGTGGGACGGGCGACGGGCCTGCGGGCCCGGGTACGGGATCGGACAAGGAGCATGCGATGACAGACGTGTGGAGTCGGCGCGCTTTTCTCTCCGCCGCGGGCGGGGGGCTCCTGCTGGGGGCTCCCTCCGCGCGGGCGGGAGCCACGCCGGCGGACGAGGTCCACGACGCCATGCGGGCGGTGTGGCACGGGCTCTTCCTGGGCGGTGACATCATCGCCACGGCCGAGCCGTTCCGTTCGAGGCTCGCCGATCTGGGCGCCCTGGCCGGCGGATGGCGGTCCGCCATGGCCCCGGAGGCCGGCTCGCTCTGGCCCGACCTGGGGTACGGCAGCGACCCCGAGATGATGATGCAGAGCTACCAGCGGCTGCGGACGATGGCAGAGGCCTGGCTCCGGCCCGGGACCGGGCTCACCGGGGACGGCGTTCTGCGCTCGGCCCTGCTGACCGGGCTGGACCATCTGCACACGGACGTCTACCACGCCGGCCGGCTGCGGTACGGCAACTGGTACTGCTGGCAGATCGGTGCCCCGCAGGCCCTGCTGGACCTGTGCGTGCTGCTGTACGAGGAGCTGCCGGCCGCCCGGGTCGCCGAGTACTGCGCGGCCGTCGACCACTTCGTCCCGGACTCGGCCGTCGGCTCGTACACCGGGACGAGTACGGGGGCGAACCGGGTGGACCTGTGCCGGGTGCTGGCCCTGCGCGGGGTGGTCGGCGGGGACTCGGCGAAGACCGCCCTGGCCCGGGACGCGCTCGCGCCGGTGTTCCCGTACGTCACCGCGGGCGACGGGCTCTACCGGGACGGGTCGTTCGTCCAGCACACCTGGGTGCCGTACACCGGGACGTACGGGGCGGTGCTGCTCGGCGGGCTGGGGCTGCTGTTCGCGCTGCTGAAGGGCACGCCGTGGCAGGTCACGGACCCCGGGGCGCAGATCGTCTTCGACGCGGTCGAGCGGGCTTGGGCGCCGTTCCTGTTCAACGGGCTGGTCATGGACGCCGTGTCGGGGCGGGCGGTGAGCCGGGGTCTGATGGTCGCCGACGCGCGGCAGGTCCAGCAGGACGACCATGCCCGGGGGCATGCGGTGCTCGCCGCGATCCTGCTCCTCGCGGAGGGTGCGAGCGTCGCCGAGCGGGCGCGCTGGCGGGGGCTGGTGAAGGGCTGGGCAGCCCGGGACCACTACAGCCGCCCCCTCGCGGACCCGGCGCTCGCCCTGTCCTCGCTCGCCCGGCTGGCGGAGGTCGACTCCGACACGTCGGTCACGCCGCTGCCCGAGCCGGTCGGGCACCGGCTGTTCGCCTCCATGGACCGGGCCACGCACCGGCGGCCCGGCTGGGCGGCGTCGCTGTCCATGGCCTCGAAGCGGATCGCCCACTACGAGACGGGCAACGGGGAGAACCTGCGCGGCTGGCACACCGGGAGCGGGATGCTCTCCTGGTGGGGGGCCGCGTACGGCAACGGCCAGTACTCGGACGCCTTCTGGCCCACGGTGGACCCGTATCGGCTGCCCGGGACCACCGTGTCGCGGAAGGTGCTCGCCGACGGGGCGGGCGGTGACTGGGGGGCGTCCCGGCCCGACACCGCCTGGGTGGGCGGTACGACCGACGGGGAGTACGCCTCGGTGGGCCAGCACCTGCGGGGCCTGGGCAGCACGCTCACGGCCCGCAAGTCCTGGTTCTTCCTCGACGACACGATCGTCTGTCTGGGAGCCGGGATCCGCTGTACGGACGGGGCCGCGGTCGAGTCCGTGGTCGACAACCGCAACCTGGGAGCCGCCGGGACCCATGCGCTGACCGTGAACGGCAGGGGCCAGCCCTCCGCCCTGGGCTGGTCGGCGGCCTTCCCCTCCCCCGGATGGGCGCACCTCGCGGGCTTCGGCGGGTACGTGATGTCGGGCGGCGGGTCGTTCAATGCCTTGCGGGAGGCGCGCACCGGCCGGTGGAGCGATGTCAACCGGGGCGGGTCCGGCACGGCGCTGACCCGGCGCTACCTGACCCTCTGGTACGACCACGGCACGGCCCCGGCCGGCGCCGGATACGTCCACCAGCTGCTGCCGGGGGCGGGGGCGGCGCAGACCGCCGCCCGGGCCGCCTCTCCGGGTTGGCTCTCCGTGCTCGCCAACTCGGATACGGCCCAGGGCGTCTCGGTACCGTCGCTGGGCTTCACCGGGGTCAACTTCTGGCAGGCCGGATCGGCCGGCCCGCTGGAGGCGGGAGGAGCCTGTTCGGTGACGGTCCGGGAGAAACCGGACGGTACGGCCTCGGTCTGCGTCTCGGACCCGGCCCGGGTGCTGACCTCGCTGACCCTGGTGTGGAACCGGCCCGTCGCCGCAGTGCTGTCCCGGCCGCCGAGTGTGGTCTCCGAGGCCGTCGGCGCCCGGTTGCGGCTCGGGTTCGGGGACCTCACCACGGCGGCGGGGGCCGGCCAGCAGGTGGTGGTGCGGCTGGAGTGAGGCGGGACCGCCGGGGCCGGTAGCCAGAGGGGCGTCAAGCGTGACATAACGTGCCCACCATGGATCAGGAGCACATAGCTGGGGACGGCGACGGCGCGGGCAGGCGGCGCTTCCTCGCGCTCGCGACGGGGGCAGCCACCGCCGCCGGACTCGGAGCCGCGGCCGGCTGCGCGAACGGAGCCGCCGAGGGGGCCGACGGCGCGGCAGCGGGCAAGGGGAAGGGCAGGGGGCCGGCGCCCGGCGGGGCTGACAGGAAGGACGGCCCGGCCGGTTTCGACGTCAAGGCGGAGAACGCCAAGCCGGGGCACGGCGACTGGCACGTGACCAAGGCCGGTCCGGCCCGGGCCATCGAGGGCTTCGCCGACAGGGTCAGCGTCCTGCCCGGCGAGTCCTTCGGACTACACGTGTCCACCACCGCGCCCCGTTTCACCGTCTCCGCCTACCGGATGGGCTGGTACGGCGGCGCCCGGGCCCGCCTGGTGTGGAAGTCCGAGGCCCTGCCGGGCGTGCGCCAGCCCGAGCACACGGTCGATTCCGCGACCCGGATGGTCCGCACCCGGTGGCCCCGTACGACCACCGTTGACACCAAGGACTGGCCCGAGGGCTGCTACCTGCTGCGGCTCGACGCACAGGGCGGCGAGGGCCAGCGCTTCGTCCCGGTCACCGTCCGCTCGGCGGCGACCGCCGGCCGTACGGTCGTCGTGAACGCGGTCGCGACCTGGCAGGCGTACAACCGCTGGGGCGGCTACGGCAGCTACGACGGCCCCGGCGGCGGCTACGCCTCGCGCTCCCTCTCCGTCACCTTCGACCGGCCGTACGAGTACGACGACGGCGCGGGCCTGTTCCTGGTGTACGAGGCCCCGCTGCTCGCCCTCGCCGAGCGGCTCGGCATACCCCTGGCCTACACGACGACCAGCGACGTGGCACGGGAGAAGCGGCTGCTCGAAGGGGCCGCGGCGGTCCTCTCGCTCGGCCACGACGAGTACTGGTCACCCGAGCAGCGGGCCCACTTCACCACGGCCCGGGACTCCGGGACCAACCTCGCGTTCCTCGGCGCGAACTGCTGCTTCCGCAGGATCCGACTGGAGCCGTCCGACCTCGGGCCGGACCGTACGGTGGTCTGCTACAAGTCCTCCTACGACCAGGACCCGGGGTTCAAGCGGGGCCACCCGGCCACCGTCGATTTCCGCTCCGCGCCCGGCGCGGACCCGGAGAGCTCCCTGCTCGGCGTGATCTACGACGGCTACCCGGTGGACGCCCCGTACGTGGTGACCAACCCGGGCCACTGGTTGTTCGACGGCACCGGCGTGCGGGCCGGCGACCACTTCGCGCACCTGGTGGGGGTGGAGTACGACAAGGTCAACACCGGTTTCCCGACGCCGCGGCCGATCGAGATCCTGGCGCACTCCCCCGTGGTGTGCGAGGGCCGTCCCAGCCACCAGGACACGGCGTACTACACCGTGCCGAGCGGCGCCGGGGTGTTCGCGACCGGGACCATGCGCTGGGTGGAGGCCCTCGATGCGACGGGCGACGGCCGCAGCGGTGCCAATCACGGCCTCGACGCGAAGGCGGGGGCGCTGACCACCCGGGTCACGGAGAACCTGCTGCGGGCGTTCGCGGCGGGCCCGGCGGGGCGCACGCATCCCGCTCAGGACAATGTCAAGGCGGTGTACGGGGGCTGACCGTGACCGGAATGCGGTGGACTCCGCCCGGAAGCGGCGTTTAGGATCATGATCACGGCATCGCGTGTCGGTCACCGACCGGGTGAGGCATGGAGGTGCCCGTGATGTGCCTTGCGGAGGCATTCACTCATGACAGTGCAGCTGAACCACACGATCATCCACTCCCGGAACAACCGGGAAGCCGCCGAGTTCCTGGCGGACATCCTCGGCCTTGAGGTCGGGGCCGAGTGGGGCCCGTTCGTCCCCGTCGACACCGGTAACGGGGTCACCCTGGACTTCGCGACCGTCCCGGCCGGTTCCATCACCTCCCAGCACTACGCGTTCCTCCTCTCCGAGGAGGAGTTCGACGTGTCGTTCGGGAAGATCCGGGACGGCGGCGTCCCGTATTTCGCCGACCCGTACATGAAGCAGCCGGGCAAGATCAACCACAACGACGGCGGCCGCGGCGTCTACTTCCTGGACCCTTCGGGCCACGGGATGGAGATCATCACCCGCCCGTACGGCTACACGGAGCCCACGGCCGGATAGCCGCCTGCTCAGGCGGTCATGCGCCGCATGACCGCCATCGGCAGCGCCGGATTCCGGGCCGCCGACTCCGCTGTCTGCGCGTCGCCGAGGAGCCCGGCCAGGACGGGCACTGCCCGGCCTGGCCGAGATCAACGCGATGCCCTCGACGTTCGATCCGGCATGGCAGCCTGGTGCAGGTCTCGTGGTTGCGCACGATGTACTGGGCGGGGTCTTCGCCCTCAACGGGAGTAACCCCCGTGAGGCCGGTCGGCCCGGCGAGCCGGGCGAGATCCTCTACTTCGCCCCCGACGCCCTTCGCTGGGAGGCCCTGGGTGCCGGCCACTCGGCATGGCTGTCCTGGACCCTCTCCGGAGGGCTGGAGGAGTTTTACCAGGGCCTGCGATGGGACGGCTGGCGCAGCGAGGTCTCCATGCTGAACGGCCGGCAAGGACTGTCGTTCTTCCCGCCGTCGTGGTCGGCCGAGGCTCGCCGGGATATACCGGCGACCAGCCGTCGTGCCGTCCCCATGGCGGAACTCCTCGACCTGAGCCGCGACTCCGGCCTCCAGTTCGACGGCGCCGACCCGGGGTTCCTCGGAGCTGCATGAACCGGCTCACCCACTCGGACACCGGTGGCGCTGCCTTGCGCTCACAGCGGCGGTGGAGACCGGACTCCGATGCATCGCCCGACCTGTTCCGCTGCTTGTGGAGCTCGCGGTCGAAAGCCGCAGGCCTACCGCCGAGGCTGCCCCTACATCGTCCAACGTGCGGAGTCCTTGCGCGAACTCGTTGACGGCCCGCTCAAGGCCGGAGGAGTTCGCAGAAGCGGTCCAGGGCGCGGTCGGTACGGCGGCGGTCGCCGGTGGTCGTGAGATCGAACAGGAGGCCCCGGATGACGGCCATGACCAGCGTGGGGGTGACGGTGTCGTCAGAGCCGGTGGCGATGTCGCGGAACGTGGCGCTGAGCGTGTTGAACCAGTCCGTGATCGCCTCGGCCCGGTCCGGGTAGTGCTCGGGGTGGGCCAGGCCGTCGGCGTGCACCTCGAAGAACAGCCGGACGAACGCGGCGCGCTCGGGTGCGCTGATCCAGGTCCAGATGCCGCGCAGTCGTTCCTCCGGAGAGGCTGCCTCCGGCGGGAGGTTCTCGGCCAGTCGTGTCGCACCGCGGCGGCGGGCCTCGGCGAGGACCGCAGATACCAACTCCTGCTTGCTGCCGAAGTCGTAGAGCAGCATCCGCGGGCTGGTGTCGAGAGCCGCGGCCAGCGGCCGCAGGCTCAACCCGGCCAGGCCATGGCCCAGTACGTAGTCGGTAGCTCGCGCCAGCGTGCGCTCTCGCCGGGTGGGATCTGAGGGTCGCCCCACGGTGGATCGTCCTCTCCGTACTTCGGATCTGAGCCTGCGTCAATATATGGTACGACTGTTTCAACAACGGGAGGAGACAGTCATGTACACGCTCGACCGGGCGCTCGCACTGGGTGCCGGAGGCCCCGTCGGCGCGGCCTGGATGGCCGGACTGGCCGGCGGCCTGCGCCGCGGCGGAGTGGATCTCAGCGAGGCCGACCTGATCGTCGGCACGTCGACTGGCGCGATCGTCGGCACGGTGCTGGCGACCGGTCAGGACCCATGCCGACTCGCCACCCCTGTGCGCCCCGCCGGCTCCGACGGCACCCCACCCCAGGTGGACGGGCGCCGGCTGGGCGAGGCGTTCGCCGTGCTCGGCGATGCCGCGTCGAACCCGGCCGAGGCGCGGCGCCGAGCGGGCCGGATCGCGCTCGCCGCCGAGACCGGCCCTGAGCAGGCACATGTCGCCCGGATGCGCGCCATGGTCGGCGCTGACCAATGGCCGGACCGGAAGCTGCTCATCACCGCACTGGACGCCGAGACCGGCGAGCAGGAGGTCTTCGACCGCGCCAGTGGCGCACCGCTGCCCTCCGCCGTGGCGGCAAGCACGGCCTTCCCGGGCATCTACCCACCGATCACCGTCAACGGCCGCCGGTACATGGACGGCGCCCTGCAGTCGGCGACCAACGCCCGGCTCGCGGCCGGAGCCCGCACGCTCGTCGTGATCGACCCGCAGGCGCACCTGTTTCCCCGCGAGTTGCTCCACCAGGAGTTGGCGGTCGCCGGTGCGCACACAGCGGTGACCATCGAGCCCGATCCGGCATCAGTACGCGCTTTCGGCTCGGACCTGAATGACCGGACGGCCTGGGAACCGGCCTACCAGGCGGGCCTTCGCCAAGCCGCCGATGCCTCAGAGCATCTCCGCCTCGCGTGGAAGACCGGATCCGGCACGGACTGAGCGCCGCCCGGTCTCCGGAGTGGCGCTGCCCCGCCCTCGGCCCTGGCTGCCGGCAGCTGATCCGCGACCACCCCGGAAAAGGAGTTGGGCGCGGCGATGCCGCGTTGGTAGCGTGCGGCAAGGCCGTGACATCGTGCGAGGAGGTGAGACCCGTGAACGCAGTATTCATGTGGGTGCTCCCCCTCTTCGTCTCGGTCGGCGACTGACACCGGTGTCGCCGGGAGCGCCTCGACAAGGCCCTCCCGAAAGGCAACACCCCATGCATTCTGCGCATTTCACTGCGGAGACATCGTCGAACGGTGTCATCGAACGCGACTTCACCGTGGGTGAGGTCACCGGCGCACTCTGGTCGCCGGCTTCCGGCTCCGATCGCACGCCTCTGGTACTGATGGGCCACGGCGGCGGCATGCACAGGAAGGCTCCGGCCATGACGGGCCGTGCGCAACGTCTCGTGGCCGACGGCGGTTTCCATGTCGCCGCCATCGACGCGCCCGGCCACGGCGGCCGGCCGCGCACGGCGCACGACGAGCAGGAGATCGCCGTGATGCAGCAGGCGATGGCGGCGGGCGAGCCCGTCGGCCCGATCGTCCGGCGGTACAACGCCCACCTGGCGGAGCGCGCCGTACCGGAGTGGCAGGCGACGCTCGACGCCCTGCAGGAACTGCCCGAGATCGGCGCCGAAGGACAGGTCGGCTACTACGGCCTGAACATGGGCACCGCGATCGGCGTGCCCCTGGCGGCGGTCGAACCCCGGATCACCGCCGCGGTCTTCGGCCTCTTCTGGCCCGAGTCCCTGGTCGAGGCGGCGCGGCAGATCACCGTGCCGATCGAGTTCGCGCTCCAGTGGGACGACGAGCACATCCCGCGCGAGTCCGGTCTCGCACTGTTCGACGCCTTCGCCTCGAAGGACAAGACGCTGCATGCCAACGCGGGCCTGCACAAGGACCTGCCCAGGTTCGAGGCCGACAGCGCGGTCCGCTTCTTCGTCCGCCATCTCGGCGGGGCCGTCACACAACCGGCCTGACCTGACGGGTACCGGCGGTCCGGCCCGCGGCCGGACCTCCGGTACCCGGTGGCGGGGCCGGCCGGTCCGCGTCAGCCGGCGAACCGCGGCACCACCAGACCGGACTCGTACGCGATCACCACCGCGTGGGTGCGGTTCTGCGCGCCGAGCTTGGTCAGCACGTTCCCGACGTGCGTCTTCACCGTCTCCAGGCTCACCGTGAGCGACTCCGCGATCTCCGGGTTGGACAGGCCGGTGGCCATCGACCGCAGCACCTCCTCCTCGCGCCCCGTCAGCGCCGCCTTCGGCAACGCCCGGGCGGAATCCAGCGGGCGGGCGGCAACCATCCTGCGCAGTGCCGTCGGGAAGAGGATCGCCTCCCCAGCCGCCACCACCCGCACCGCCTCCGCGATCTGCGGGACCGGACGCCGCTTGAGTACGAACCCGCTGGCCCCCGCACTGAGCGCGGCGGTGACGTAGTCGTCGTTCTCGAACGTGGTGATCACCACGACCTTCGGCGGTTCGGCCGACTCGGCCAGCAACTGCCGCGTGGCCTCGATCCCGTTGAGACGCGGCATCCGCACATCCATCAGGACCACGTCCGGCCGCAGCCGCCGTACCTGCTCGACCGCCTCGACGCCGTCGGCTGCCTCCCCGGCCACCGCGATCCCCGGCTGTGCCGCGAGCAGCGTGCCCAGCCCGCTGCGGGTCACCTCGTCGTCGTCCGCGATCAGGAGGGTGACGGGGGTGCCGGTCATGCCGACCACCGTACCGGCAGCCGGACCGCCAACCGCCAGTGCGCCGGCCCCTGCGGACCC
Organism: Streptomyces sp. NPDC097981; assembly: GCF_040302565.1. Classification (NCBI taxonomy): domain Bacteria; kingdom Bacillati; phylum Actinomycetota; class Actinomycetes; order Kitasatosporales; family Streptomycetaceae; genus Streptomyces; species Streptomyces sp. NPDC097981. The sequence continues at coordinate 110,764 of NZ_JBEORW010000010.1, read as the reverse complement.
GCCTCGATATCGCCGTGCAGCAGCCGCACGCGCTCGGCCAGCCCGGGCAGGCCGTGTCCGGACGTCGGGAAGGCACCCTGGCCCGGGCCCCTTTTCGGCCCCGCCCCGGTCCGGTTGACCACACTGAGCTCCAGTCCGTCCGGTGCGGCCGCCACCCGGACCTCGATCGGACCGCCCGCCCCGTGCCGCAGCGCGTTCGTCAGCCCCTCCTGCAGGATCCGGTACGCCGCCCGGGAGAGCGTCCCCTGCACCTGCGCCAACTCGCCCGACAGCTCCGGCTCCACCACCGCGCCCGCGTGCCGCAACCGGTCCAGCAGCTCGGGGAGGTCGGCCAGGGTCCGGGTCGGCGCCGCCTCCGCCTTCCCCTCGCGCAGCACGCCCAGTACGTAGTCCAGGTCCTCCAGCGCGGCCCGGGACGACTCCTCGATGCTGCGCAGTGCGGCGCGCGCAGCCACCGGGTCGGCGGAGAGCACCTCGCCCGCCACCGCGGCCTGGATCGTGGTCGCGGTCAGCGTGTGTCCGATGGAGTCGTGCAGCTCGTGGGCGAGTCGGTTGCGTTCGGCCAGCCGCCGTTCCCGCTCGGCCGCCAGCGCGAGCTGCTCGGCGGAGGACGGCCCCAGCAGCCTGGGCGCCAGCCACCGCAGGGCGTTCGTCACGAGCGCGCACACGGTCGCCGCCAGCAGCAGGCAGCCGAGCCCCACCGCCCAGCTCTGCCAGCCGCCCTCCACCCGCACCGACCGGCCGAACAGGCTCAGTCCCACCTCGGCACCGAGCCGGCCTCCGGGGAGGGTCAGGCCCGCGAGGAGCAGCAGTCCGCTCACCAGCATCCCCGCCCACCCCAGTGCCACGTGCAGCAGCAGCCACAGAGGAGTCCGCCAGCGGTCGGCGGCCGACGGCACACCGGGCGCCACCGGATCCGGCAACGGCACCCTCAGCAGTCGGCGCGCGGACACGATCAGCGCCCGCCGCGTGAAGCGGGCCAGCCCCGCCACGCCGATCAGTGCCCCCCAGACAGCAGGACCAGTACGGTCTGCACTCCCTCGGGAGCGGATCGCCATGCCAGCACCGGCAATGCGAAGGGCAGCAGCGAGAGGCTCGCCAGCGCGCCGCAAGAGGCGAACAGCATGCCCGAGTACGTGGAGCCGCGCAGCAGCGGCCGGAGTCCCTTGATCATGATCGGGCCAGTATGACCGGGCAGTTCACCGGTGGCCTCCCCCGATCGGGGGGGCACTTTCTCCCGCCTTCCCGCGATGCGCAGCCGCGCCCCCGGAAGCCAGGATCGTGCCCCGAAGCACCCGAACCGGAGGACGCCTGATGAACCCGCAAGGCACGAAGACCAAGAAGGGCCTGGCCGCAGCGGCTGCGGTCACGGCGGCCCTCGCCGTCATGACGATGGGCGCCCTCGCGCCGCCCGCGGCGTTCGCCGCAACGAAGCCGGACACCGTCCAGCAGGGCCTGAACGCGCTGGTGCGCGCCGACGGCCTGCCCGCCGCGCTGGCGAGCGTCAAGGACCGGGCCGGCCGCACGCGTACGTACACGGCCGGGGTCGGCGACCTGGCCACCGGCGCGAAGGTGCCGGACGACGGTCAGGTGCGGATCGGCAGCAACACCAAGGTGTTCACCGCCGTGGTCGTGCTGCAGCTGGTCGGCGAAGGGAAGATCGGCCTCGACGCCACGGTCGACACCTACCTGCCGGGCCTCGTGCGCGGGGAGGGGATCGACGGACGCCACATCACGGTCCGTCAGCTCCTCCAGCACACCAGTGGACTTCCCGACTACGAAGGCCTCGTCGACGACAGCACCCTTCGTCAGCGGTACTTCGAACCCCGCGACCTCCTGGACATGGCTTTCCAGCGCAAGGCCGACTTCGCCCCGGGCGCGAACTGGGCGTACAGCAACACGAACTACATAGTGGCGGGCCTGATCGTCCAGAAGGTCACGGGCAGGCCCCTCGCCGAGGAGATGGACAGGCGCGTCATCAAGCGCATCGGGCTGCGCCACACCTACTTCCCGGCCGCCGGGGACAGGACCATCCGAGAACCCCACCCCAAGAGCTACAGCCAGGAATCCGCCGGCGCGCCTCTGCGTGACTTCACGGAAGCGGACCCCTCCGCGGGCTGGGCGGCAGGTCAGCTGATCTCCACCAACTCCGATGTCAACCGGTTCTTCACCGAACTCCTGGCGGGCCGCCTCCTCCCGGCGGCCCAGCTCGCCCAGATGCGCACCACCGTCCCCGTCGGGGACACCGGCGCCGGCTACGGACTGGGGCTCATGAGCAGGCCGCTGTCGTGCGGCGGCGTGTACTGGGGCCACGGCGGTGACCTCGCGGGATACGAGACCCGGGGTGGCGTCACCGACGACGGCCGCGCCGCGAGCATCGCGGTGACCAGCATCCCGATCGATCTGGCTGCCACGAGGCGTTTGGAGAGTGTCGTGGACACAGCCCTGTGCCGCTGACCCCGGCGCCTCGGGGCAGGAGGCCGTCCACGATCACCGCGACGGCCTCCACGCCGCCGCAGGGGCGGGCGGGTGACACGCCATCGGGCCCGCCCCCTGTGGAGGGGGCGGGCCCGATGGCGTCTCAATGCTTGCAGGGGCGGCAGGATTCGAACCTGCGGCATCTGGTTTTGGAGACCAGCGCTCTGACCAGCTGAGCTACACCCCTTCGGTGAGGCCAACTCTGTCATGGAGCGCCGGGAAGATCCACTGATTTCTCGGGTCAAGTGGGTGGAAGTTCGGCCCGAGTCTGTGTGCCGACGGTCCGGAGCCAGTCGGTCAAGGGCTTGTTTCCGCTGGTCAGAGGGATGGACTGTGGAGTCGCGCCGTGGTGCCCGATCCGGTCGGCGTCCACCCGGTGAGACGGGAGGTACGGGGCGGCGGGCAGTTGACCTCCATGGCGAGAGGCGAGGAGGCCTGATCGCCCGGGAGGGGTGCATCCTCACCGGCAACGACGTCACCGACGGCGAGGCCCGCGACGGCTGGGCCGAGCACGATCTGCTCGATCCCGCGACCGACGACGATAACGGCCAGTTCCCCGGAATCAGCCCCGAACCGCCGGCGGTCGGCTCCGCCCGCCAGTCGGCCGTGGCCGCCTTCAACGCCGAGGGGTTCGAAGGGGCTGCGGTCACCGCCGTTGCGGCGCGGTACGGAGCGGGGCACCGCCCCGGCCGCAGTACCGCGTCCGCGAGGTTCGGGTTTCCGTCGACCGGCCCTTCGGCTTCGTCGCCGTCCACCGTGCCTCCCGCCTGGTGCTCGCCGCGGGCTGGGTCACGGACCCGGCTACCCTCACGCCATGACCACAGAAACGATCACTGCAGAGGCGTCCGGTACCTGGCGGCTCGGCGACCTCACCGTACGCCGCATCGGCTTCGGCGCCATGCGGCTGACGCACCTCGCCGACGGCTCGCCCAGCGACCGCGAGCGGGTGATCTCCGTACTGCGGCGGGCCGTCGAGCTCGGTGTGAACCACATCGACACCGCCTCCTTCTACTTCTCGCCGACGCGCTCCGCCAACGAGCTGATCAACCGGGCGCTGGCCCCGTACGCCGACGACCTCGTCATCACCACCAAGGTCGGCCCGGCCCGGGACTGTGCCGGGGAGTGGTGGTGGGCCACGCCGGAGCAGCTGCGCGGGCAGGTCGAGGAGAACCTGCGCCAGCTGGGCCGGGACCACCTGGACGTGGTCAACCTGCGCATTCCGCGCCGCGAGAGCACCGGTTCGATCGCCGAGCACTTCGGTGCGCTCGCCGAGCTGCGCACGGCCGGGCTCATCCGCCACCTCGGCATCTCCAACGCGCGCCCCGACCACCTCGCCGAGGCCCGGTCCATCGCGCCCGTCGTCTGCGTGCAGAACCCGTACGGGATCGGCTCCCCGGCCGAGGACCACGCCTTCCTCGACGCGTGCGGCGAACAGGGCATCGCCTTCGTGCCGTTCTTCGCGATCGCGGGCGCCGGCAAGGAGGCCGGGGTGATCGGGGAGGACGGCGAGCAGGTGCAGGCCGTCGCCAAGGCCCACGGCATGTCGGCGGCGCAGCTGCGGCTCGCCTTCACCCTGAACCGCGGCCCGCACGTGCTCGCGATCCCGGGCACCGGGAACCCCGGCCACCTCGTCGAGAACATCGCCACGGGGGCGGTACGGCTGTCCCTGGAGGAGATCGCGCTGCTCAAGGCCGCATAGAACGAGGCGGGCCGGCGCTGTCGGTGCCGTGTGGCACAGTGCACCACGTGAACGAGAACATGCACGGAGCAGCATTGATAGACCAGGTGATCGAACGGGTCAGACAGCAGGGCTGGCCCACCTCGGACGCGCCGGACATCGACGAACCGGTGCCGCTCGCGCCGGAGGTGATCGACCGGCTGAGGCTCCCCGGCGGCAGGGCGCTGCCGCCGAGCCTGCGCCGCTGGCTGGAGTTCGACAGCTCCTGGCTCGCCAATGTCGGCTGGTACGACGACGCGCGGGAGCCGGTGTTCGGCGACCGGGGGCTGGGTGCGACGGCGGAGTGGATGTACGGCTCCGGCGACTTCATGGCCGGGATGTTCGCCGACTTCGAGAAGCTGCTGCCGGCCGTGTGCCTGCCGCTCGTCGGCGGCTGCGACTCGCGCCGCCTGCTCTACCTCGGCACGCCGGACTCCACCGGTGAGTACCCGGTCCTGGTCACCGACATCGATGACCTGGCGTACGTCGCCGTGATGTACCCCGGCCTCGACGTCTACCTCGCCGATCTCGCCGAGGTCCTCGACCTGGACCACGACACGTACACCTCGCTCGCCGACCACCCGGAGTACGGCCCGAGGATGCGCGAGCACGCCGAGAACACCGGACTCGGCCCCGACGGCCTGGAGTACCCGGACCTCGACTGGCTCGACTAGCCGCGCCCGCCGGTACACCTGTTCGCCGCGTGGGCGGCGGCCAGGGCTGCCGTCTCGGGGAACGCGGGGACGCGGCCCGTGCCGCCGCGGCCGGACACCGAGATGGAGGCGGCCGCCGTGCCGTATGCGACGGCGTCGGCGAGGCGGTCGCCCAGGGCGAGCCGGGCGGTGGCGGTGCCGGTGAAGCAGTCCCCCGCGCCGGTCGCGTCCACCGGGGCGGGGTTGACGGGTACCGGGTGGTAGTCCGCCCGTGTTCCGTCGTCGAGCAGCAGCCGGCCGGCGCCCGCGGTGACGACGACCGTCCGGGCGCCGAGGGCCCGGTAGCGGGCCGCGGCGGCGCGCGGTTCGCCGGTGCCGACCAGGGCTTGCGCGTCGGCCGGGCAGGAGGTCTTGAGCAGCCCGGTCAGCGGGGCCATCCGGGCCAGCAGCTCCCGGGCCTCGGCCCGGCCGGTCAGGCGGGGGCGGAAGTTGGGGTCGTACGAGACGTGCCCGCCGGCGTCGTACACGGTCCCGGCGGCGGCCACCACCGCGTCACGGCTGCTCGGGGACAGGGCCCCGGTGATCCCGCTGGTGATGAGGGCCTTCGTGCCGGTCAGCAGTGACCGCCAGGACTCGACGTGCCGGGTGGAGAGGGTGGAACCGGCGCTGTGGGTACGCCAGTAGACGAAGGCCCGGTCGCCCTCGGTGTCGGAGGCCAGCAGGTAGGCGCCGTTGGGGCGCGGGGCGCGGCGTACGTGGGAGACGTCCACCCCGAGCTCGGCCGCGCGGTGCAGCAGCGGGACGCTGAGCTCGTCGTCGCCGACGACGGTGAGCAGGGCGGTCCAGGCCCCGGCTGCCGCGGCGGCGGCAGCCGCGTTCAGGGCGTCGCCGGAGTAGGAGATACGGGCCGGGGTGCCGTCGGCGGCGTCGCGCAGGGCGGTGCCGGCGTGGATCTCGACGAGGACCTCGCCGAGGACGAGTACGTCGTAGCCTGCACCGGGCGCCATACTCAGCGACCCGCGGCGGCGCAGCCGGTGCAGCACGGCCGGGCCAGCCCCGTGAAGAGGGCGGCGAGTTCGCCCGGATCGTCGGGCAGGCCGCTGCCGATGCCGACGGCGGCTGCCCCGGCGGCGAGCCACTCCCGGATCTCGCCGGGCCGGATGCCGCCGGTCGGGATGAACAACGCGCCGGGCAGGACCGCCCTGAGGGAGCGGAGGAACTGCGGGCCGCCGACGTGCGCCGGGAAGACCTTGGCGGCCCCTGCGTGCCGGACGGCGGAGGCGATCTCGCCCGGAGTGAAGCCTCCCTCGACGAGGACCGCGCGGCGTCGTGCGGCGACCGCGCGGGCCTCGGGGGCCGGGTAGGGGGAGATCAGGAAGGCCGCGCCCGCGTCGAGGGCGGTCTCGGCGTCCGCGGTGGTGGTGACGGTGCCGACGCCGATCAGGGCGGCCCGCCCGTACGCGTCGGCGAGCGGGGCGGTCCGGGCGACGGCCTCGGCCCAGCCGGGGGTGGAGGTGGTCAGCTCGACCGTGCGGCAGCCGGCGGCCAGCAGGGCGGTGGTCCGGTGGACGGCTTCGTCCGCGTCGGCGTTGCGCAGGACCGGCAGCAGGCACTGGGCGGCCATCGCGTCGTACAGGTGGCAGGACACAGGACCCCTCCCTGGTGTTCCGCGTAGTGGCACGCAGTATCGTGTACCGGAACACTCCCGCAGAGACCCTACCCGTAACCGCCCGTACCCGCCCTGCATTTGGAGAGCGCATGCCCGATCACGGGCACACGACGGACGCGGCCGCGCGCGCGGTGCGCGGCGGCCGGACCTCTGCCGCCGGTACGGCGCTGGAGAAGTCGATGCGGATCCTGGAAGCCGTGGCCGCGCACGGCGGGCCGCACCGGCTCACCGATGTGGTGGCGGCCGCGGCCGTGCCGAAGTCGAGCACCTTCCGGATCCTCGCCTCACTGATCGAGCAGGGCTTCGTACGCCTGGAAGGCGGAGCGCGGTACGGGGTGGGCCCTCGGCTGCGCACGCTGTCCGCCCTGGTCGGCGAGGGCGAGCCGCAGAGCATCGGGCGGATCCTCGGCGAGCTGCGCGAGGCCGCCGGCCACACGGTCCATCTCGCCCTGCACAGCGGGGAGACACTCACCTACATCCGGAAACTGGAGGGCGACCACCCCTTCCGGACGGCCTCGCGGGTCGGGATGCGGATGCCGTTGCACAGCACGGCGATCGGCAAGGCCATCCTGGCGCACCTCCCCGAGGAGGAGGTACGGGCGCTGATCGCGGGCGCGGGGCTGCCGCGCCGCACGCCGAGGACGCTGACCGGCCCGGAGGAGCTGCTGGCTGAGCTGGACGCGGTCCGCGCGCGGGGCTTCGCCGTGGACGACGAGGAGAACGAGCCGACCATCCGGTGCATCGGCGCCGCGGTCCTGGACCCTGAGGGCCGCCCGATCGGCGGGGTCAGCGTCACCACGGTCACGTTCCTCGTCTCCCGCGAGGAGATCGAGGCATACGCGCCGGCCCTGCGCGCGGCCGCGGAGGCGCTGGCTCCGCTGTTGTGAAGCGAAAAGGTCCCGCGTCCGGGTGCGGACGCGGGACCCCTCGTCGGCCGGGCCGGTGTGCACTCAGCCGCCGGCCCCGGCATCGGCCGGAGCCCCGGCCCGGGCGGCGGGGCCTGCGGCTGCACCGGGGCCGGCCGACCCGCCCCGGCCCCGGGCGGCCCCGATCAGCAGGACCAGCCCGGCCGCCACGGCCACCGCCGCGGCCAACGCCCCGGCGGCGCCCAGCGTCAGCGCGTCCGGCGAGGTCAGCGCCTGCCCGCGCAGGGCCTGCCACATGGTCAACCCGACCAGCCCGGCGTACCCGAAACCCGCCACAAGTACGAGGCGCGGCCGCACCCCCGTGTCGGCCGCCCATCCGTACCGCCGGGCCGCGGACGTGAGCGCCAGCGCCAGCAGCGGCAGCACCTGGAGCGCGTGCATGCCGACGAAGTGGGCGACCCGCAGATCGCCGCCGGTGGACTCCCAGCCGGTGACCGGCAGGTGCGGTCCGCCGTCCGTGATCCCGACGCCGTGCGCGCCGGCCGTGTCGGTGATCCGCCCCGACGACTGGTCGGCGGTGGGCAGGGTCATCAGGATGCCGACGGAGAGACCCGCCAGCCCTATCACCGAGCCGAGCCGGATCCCCCACCGGGTGGCCCGGTCGGCGAGCGGCTCGCGCCACAGCACCACCGCCATCAGCAGGGTGGCCAGCCACAGCACCACCACCGTGCTGCCCATCAGGCTGTACAGGGCGGCATCCGTCGAGGTCTCGGTGTTGAAGTGGCTGCGCTTGCCGCGCACCACCTGTCCCACGATGATCACCATCTCCACCATGCCGGCCACCACCACGACGGTCCCTGCCCACCAACTGGTCCGCTGCCACCGCGTGAGCAGCGAGTGCATCCAGGCCAGGGTCAGCCCGTACAGCGCGAACGAGAGGGAGAACTTGAGGGGTTTGTGCCAGATCGGCGACCCGACGAGCATCCGGTCGTCCACGAGCAGCCCGACCCCGGAGACCAGGGTCATCACCCCCATGGCCGCCGTGAAGAGCAGCAGCGGCCGATGCCATCCTGCGATGTGGCTCCGCATTCTGCGATTCCCCCGTAATGGATAGTCACACTGTCCACTTTCCGATAGCTTCACTATCCATAACAAGGTCCCCCGCCGCAAGGCCCCGGCTCGCCCGAAAGAGAGAAATCGCTGTGCGCATAGGAGAGTTGAGCCGTGCGAGCGGCATCCCGGTGCCCACGATCAAGTTCTATCTCCGTGAAGGGCTGCTCCCCGCCGGGGAGTTGACCAGCCCCAACCAAGCCCGATACGGCGAAGCGCACCTGCGCCGCCTCCACTTGGTCCGGGCCCTCACCGACATCGGCGGACTGCCGCTGGCCTCCGTCGGGAAAGTGGTCGCGGCGGTGGAGGACCGCGAGCAGCCCGTGCACGAACTCCTCGGCGCGGCCGCCCGGACCGTGGATCTCGCCCTCGCCGACCCGGTCGACTCCGACAGCGCCGTACGGAGCAGGGCCGCGGCCATGGCCGACGAGCTGATCGCGCGGCGCGGCTGGAAGGTCGGGACGAGGCACCGGGCGGTGGAGGCGCTCACCGCCGCCATGGCCTCCTTCCTGGCGGTCGGGCACGGGGACTACCTCGACCACCTGGACGAGTTCGCGGCCGCCGCGGAGCGGGTCGCCGCCGCCGACCTCGACTTCGTGGCCCGCCGGCGGCGGCCGGAGGAGCTCGTCGAACGCGTGGTGGTGGGCACCGTGCTGGGGGACGCGATGCTCGCGGCGATGCGGCGGCTCGCCCAGGTGGACGCCTCGGCACGGCGCTACGACCCGGAGGATCCAGAGCCTTTGGAGGCTCCGGAAAATTCCCCGGGTTCTTCTTCCGGATAAGCGTTATCCGGCCCGCGCTCGACGGTCTCCCAGGTATCGGGCATCATCGACCGCCGGTACGGACAGGGAACCTCACATGACTACACAGCACACGGCAGCGCTGGTGGCAGCGGCTCGCGCGGGCGATCCCCGCGCGCAGGACGAGCTCGTCAGCACCTATCTGCCGCTCGTCTACAACATCGTCGGGCGCGCCCTGAACGGCTCCTGCGACGTGGACGACGTGGTGCAGGACACGATGCTGCGGGCGCTCGACGGGCTGGGCACCCTGCGGTCGGACGACAGTTTCCGGTCCTGGCTGGTCGCGATCGCCATGAACCGGGTGCGGGCGCATTGGCAGGCCCGGCACACCGCTCCCGGCGAGAGCGGACTCGAAGCCGCCTGGGAGCTGGCCGACCCGGGCGCCGACTTCGTGGACCTGACCGTGCTGCGGCTCCAGCTCGAAGGCCAGCGGCAGGAGACGGCCCGCGCCACCCGCTGGCTGGAGACCGACGACCGGGCACTGCTGTCGCTGTGGTGGCTGGAGTGCGCCGGTGAGCTGACCCGTGCCGAGGTGGCCACGGCCCTGGAACTGTCCCCGCAGCACACGGCGGTGCGGGTGCAGCGGATGAAGGCGCAGCTGGAGTCGGCGCGGGTGGTGGAGCGGGCCCTGGCCGTCCAGCCCCCGTGCGAGGGGCTGCGGTCGGTGACGGCCGGCTGGGACGGGCTGCCCTCGACGCTGTGGCGCAAGCGAATAGCCCGGCACGCGCGCGAGTGCATACGGTGCGCAGGACTGTGGAACGGACTCCTCCCGGCGGAGGGGCTGCTGGCGGGCCTGACCCTGGTCCCGGTGTCGGCGGCCCTGCTGGCCGGCGTGCGGTCGGCCGCGGCGGGCGGCTTCGCCCCGGCGCCCGCGGCGTACGGCTTCGACGGCGGCGCGGGCGCCCAGGCGGGCGGCCTCGGAGCCGCCGACGCGAGCACGGGCATGGGCGCCGGTCCGGGCGCCGGCTTCGACGCCTCGGACTTCTCCGACACCGCGACGCAGCTCACCCCCACGGTCTCCGGCCAGAGCGGCATACCGGACGCCGTCCCCGGTCGCGGCCGCAGCGCCCTGCGCAAGCGCAGGCAGAGCCGCCGCCGCGTGGTCGGCGGCGCGGTGCTCGCCGCGTGCGTCGCGGGCGGCGGGCTCGCCTACCTCGGCGGGCTCCCCGGCTCGGGCGACAAGCAGACCGACGCCGCACCCGCCGCCCCGCTGTCCGCGCTGTCGGCGTCCGGATCCGGCTCCGCGTCCCCATCGGAGTCGGCCCCGCCCTCCGCGTCGGCCTCCCCGTCGCCGTCGGCCTCGGCCTCGCCGAGCCCGTCCGCCGAGAGCCCGAGTCCGAATCCGAGCCCTACGCCGGCCAAGTCCAAAGCTCCCGCGCCGCGCCCGTCGGCACCTGCGCCGGGGCCCGCCCCGGCGGGAGTCGCGGGCCAGGTCATCGCACTCGTCAACTCCGAGCGCGCGAAGGCCGGCTGCGGCCCGCTGAAGGAGGACTCGCAGCTGCGGGCGGCCGCCCAGGGGCATTCCGACGACATGGCTGCCCGGGACTTCTTCTCGCACACCAACCCCGACGGGGCCGACCCGGGGAAGCGGACGACGGCCGCCGGGTACAGCTGGTCCACGTACGGGGAGAACATCGCGAGGGGCCAGCAGAACGCGGCCTCGGTCATGGAGTCCTGGATGAACAGCCCGGGCCACCGTGCCAACATCCTCAACTGCTCCTTCAAGGACATCGGCGTCGGCATCCACACGGGCCCGGGCGGCCCCTGGTGGACACAGAACTTCGGCGCCCGGATGTGAGCACGGCCCGCCTGCTCTCCACCGGGCCGGGCGGAGCGGCCGCGCAACGGCGTCACGCGCAACCCCATGCTCTTCCCGCACTCGCCCCGGATGACTCAATCTCCGTGCAAGATGGAGACTGGAGCCGAAAAGGCTGATCAGAGCAGACACGGGCGGACGAGGTACAGCGCATGGCGAAGAAGGAACTCCGTCCCCACCAGCGCGAGGCCGTCGACGCCGTGCTCCGGGCGCTCGTACTGCCCGCCGACGGGCGGGTGCCCGGGGCCGGGCTGCGAACCCAGGTGATCATGGCCACGGGCTCCGGGAAGTCCCTGGTCGCCGTGCGCTCGGCCGAGGAGCTGCGGGCCGGACGGGTACTGGTCCTCGTGCCCTCGCTGGACCTGCTCGTCCAGACGGCGGCGGCCTGGCGGGAGGGCGGCCGGACCGGGCGCTCCTTCGCGGTGTGCTCGCTGCGCGACGCGGACGCGGGCATGCCGACCACCACCGATCCGGCCGAACTGGCCCGCCGGGCCGGCCGTCCGGTGGACCGGGTGACGGTGTTCGCCACGTACGCCTCACTGGGCCTCGGCACGATCGAGCAGGCCCACCTCGCCGGGCTGCCGGGCTGGGACCTGATCGTGGTCGACGAGGCGCACCGTACGTCCGGGCGGATCGGCAAGCCGTGGGCCGTGGTGCACGACAACAGCCGGATCCCCTCGGTCCGGCGGCTGTACATGACGGCCACACCCCGGGTCTGGCAGGGCGCCGAGGGACCGGAGGAAGGCGAGGCAGGCACGGCGGCCGGGGAAGGCCGGGGGCGGGGCGACCTCGTCGCGTCCATGGACGACGACGCCGACGGCCCCTTCGGCGCACGCTGCCACACCCTGACCCTCGCGGAGGCCGTCGACCGCGGAATCTGCGCCCCGTACCGGGTGGTGTGCGTGGACGTCAGCGATCCTGGGTTCCAGGCGGCCGTGCTGCTGGGTGCCGACGCCCGCTCGGACGCGGTGCGCGGAGCGCGGCTGGCGGCCCTGCAGACGGCGCTGGTGAAGGCCTCGGCCGAGCAGGGGTTCCGGCGGACCCTCGTCTTCCACCATCTGACCAGGGAGGCCGAGGCCTTCGCGGCCGGGCTGCCGGCGGTGGCGGAGCGGCTGCGGGCCGCGAGCGACGCGCCGGTGGCGGCGTATCCCCGTACGGTCTGGGCGGACTGGCTGTGCGGGGAGCACACGGCGGCTCACCGGCGACGGGTTCTGGACGCTTTCGCGGCGGACCGCGCCGCCGGCAGGGCCTTCCTCGGCAGTGTCCGGGTGCTCGGCGAAGGCGTGGACACCAAGGAGTGCGACTCCGTGTTCTGGGCCGACGTACGGGGTTCCATGCCCGACCTGGTGCAGGCCGTCGGCCGTGCGCTGCGCATCCGGCCCGGCGAGGGCAAGGTCGCCTCGCTGGTGGTCCCGGTGCTGCTCGGGCCGGGCGAGACACCCGAGTCGATGCTGACCTCGCGGTCGTACGGAGACCTCGCCCGGCTGCTGGAGGCCCTGCGGGCCCACGACACCCGGCTCGTCGAATCGCTGGCCCAGCCGCAGGCGCCGAGCCGCCCGCGGGCCGAGGCCGGCACCGGGGCCGGCCTGCGGGCCGGGGCGCAGGCCCTGCTGAGCTTCTCCACCCCCCGGGATCCGGCACTGCTGGCGGCGTTCATCCGGCTGCGCGTGCTGCATCCGGAGCGGGAGCAATGGCGGCGCGGGGTGGAGGCCGCCCGGATCTACGCGGCCAGGGCCGGGGACCTGCGCGTGCCGTTCACCTTCAAGGTGCCGGCCGGGCCACGCACCGTGCCGGGTCCGCACGTTCCGCCGGCCCCGCAGGCACCGCCGGCCCCGCAGGCACCGCCGGCCCCGCAGGCACCGCCGGCCCCGCAGGCGCCGCCGGGCCCGGCCGCCCCACCCGGTACGCAGGCCGCGCCCGGTCCGGAGCCGGCCGCCGAAGCCTGGCCGCCCGGGCTGGCCCGGTTCCCGCTGGGCCAGTGGATCGCGGACGTGCGGCGCACGCACCGCCGGGGCGCCCTCGGCCGGGAGCGGGTGGCTCAGCTGGACGAACTCGGCATGGTGTGGAGCCACTTCGACGTGGCCTTCGAGGAGGGGCTCGCAGCGGCCCGCGGCTGGGCGGCGGACCACGGCCACCTGCTGCCGCCGGTGGAGGCCACCTGGCGCGGCTCCCCGGTCGGGGTGTGGGTCAAGAACCAGCGGGCCGCCGCCCGCCGCGAGGGCCCCGGCGCCCTGCCGGAGGAGCGCCGGGAGGCCCTGGAGGCCATCGACGCGTCCTGGTGCCCGGCTTGGGAGATCTCCTGGCAGCGCGCGTTCCACCTGACCCGCGTCCACCTCGACACGGGCGGCCGCCTCCCGCTCGCCCCCGGCGAGGTGGTCGTCCAGGGCGAGGACCTGGGCCGCTGGATCCGCACCCAACGGCTGGCCTGGGAGCAACTGGCCTGGTCTCAGCGCTGGCTGCTGGAGCACGCGCTGGGCGTGACCGAGGCGACCGGGGACGAGCGCCCGCAACCGCGGCGCTCCCAGGCCGAGAAATGGGCGGACCACCTGGCCGCGGCCCGGCAGTTCCACACCCGCGAACACCACCTCCGGGTCCCGCGCGCGCACGTGGAACGGGTCGGCGACCGGGAGTTGCGCCTCGGCGCCTGGATCGCCAACCAGCGCTCGCGCGCGTCGGCCCTCGCCCCGGACCGGGTCACGGCCCTCGACGCACTCGGCATGCGCTGGTCGGCGTCCGCCTGAGCGACGGCGGTCGGCCGAGCCGGGGCCGGCGCGCCACAGTGGATCATGATGGGATGCGCCGGGTGCGCGGAGCGGACACGAACACGGATACGGGGTGGCTGTGGTGGAGACGGTCGAGAGCGAGGCGCATCGTGCCTTCCACGAGCACCGGGGCCTGCTCCAGGCGGTGGCGTACCGCGTCCTGGGCCGGGCCGCGGATGCCGAGGACGTCGTCCAGGAGGCCTGGCTGCGCTGGAGCCGGGTGGACGCGCTGGAGGTGGCCGACGCCGAGGGGTACCTGGTCCGGGTGACCACCCGGCTGGCGATCGACCGGCTGCGCAGCGCCCAGGCCCGCCGGGAGTCGTACGTGGGGCCGTGGCTGCCCGAGCCGCTCCTGACCGGCCCGGACGTCGCGGATGACGTGGCCCTGGCGGACACCGTGTCCACTGCGATGCTGCTGATCCTGGAGTCGCTGTCGCCGCTGGAGCGGGCCGTGTTCGTCCTGCGGGAGGCGTTCGGGTACGCGTACGCGGAGATCGGCGACATCGTCGGCCGCGACGAGGCGGCCGTGCGGCAGACCGCCCGCCGGGCCCGGGCGCACGTGGAGGACCGGCGTACCCGCTACGACACGGACCCGGCGGTACGCCGCCGGGTGACGCTGCGCTTCCTGGAGGCCAGCGCCGGCGGCGACCTCGCGTCGATGCTGGAGGTGCTGGCACCGGGCGTCACCCTGGTCAGCGACGGCGGCGGCCTGGCGCCCGCGCCGCGCAAGACCATCCACGGCGCGGAGACGGTCGCGCGGGCGTTCGCCACGTTCGCCCGGCGTCTGCCGGAGCAGCTGACCACGGAGCTGGTCGACGTCAACGGCGGTCCCGCCATCGTCGCGTACTCGGCCGGGACGCCGGTCAGCGTCCTGGTGCTGCACCTGGTGGACGGGGCCGTGGACGCCATTCACCTGATCACGAACCCGGAGAAGCTGACGGGGGTGCAGCCCGCCTGAGCCCAGCGTGACGGGGGTCACAGCCGGCCCGCGTCACGCCGTGGCCGTGCCGTCTCGTCCGTGGGGTGACATGCCGGGGCGGCAAGGCCCCCGGCGGATCCTCTCCCGGAGGTCGCGACATGGACACCCCCTCGAACCACCGCGTACTGGTCCTCGGCGCCGGGTACGCGGGCCTGACGGCCGCGATCCGTACGGCCCACCGCATCCGCCGCGGCGGCGGCCGGGTCACCCTGGTCAACCCCGCCGACCGGTTCACCGAGCGGCTGCGGCTGCACCAGCTCGCCACGGGGCAGCGGCTGGCCGACCACCGGATCGAGGACCTGCTCGCCGGCACCGGCATCACCTTCGTCCAGGGCCGGGCGAGCGGGATCCGCACGGACCTGCGCGAGGTCGCGGTCGAGACCGCCGACGGCAGCCGGGTGCTGGAGTACGACACGCTGGTCCACGCGATCGGCAGCGTCTGCGACACCCGCACCGTGCCCGGCGCCGACACCCACGCGTACACGTTCGACGACGCCTCGGCGGCCCTCGACCTGGCGGGAAGGCTCCCGGCGATCGCCGCGGCCGGCGGCACGGTCGCGGTGTGCGGCGGCGGGCTCACCGGGGTGGAGGCGGCCGCCGAGCTCGCCGAGTCCTGGCCGGGGCTGCGGGTCGAACTGCTCAGCCGCGGGGCCCCCGCGCCCATGCTCGGCGATCGGGCCCGCGGCTACCTGCATCGGGCGCTGGATCGGCTCGGCGTCCGGGTGCGCACCGGCGCGGAGATCGCCGGGGTCCTGCCGGACGGTGTGGAGCTGACCGGCGGCGAGCGGGTCCGCGCCGACGCCGTCGTGTGGACCACCGGCGTACGGGTGCCCGCGCTGGCCGCCGACGCCGGCCTGACCACCGACGGACGGGGCCGGATCGTCACCGACGCCACCCTGCGCTCGGTCTCCCATCCGTCGGTCTACGCGGTGGGGGACGCCGCAGCCGTCAGCCAGTCGTACGGGGTCGTGCACGGCACGTGCCAGAGCGGCATCCCCACGGCCGTGTACACCGCGGACGCCATCGCGCTGCGTCTGGCCGGCCGCGAGCCCGGCCCCTTCCGGTTCGGCTACGTCCACCAGCCGGTGAGCCTCGGCCGCCGGGACGCGGTCGTCCAGTTCACCCACGGCGACGACACCCCGCGCCGCTGGTACCTGACGGGGCGGGCCGCCGTGGCGTACAAGGAGTCCGTCAGCAGCAGCCCGCTGACCGCGTTCCGCATGTCGCGGCGGTACGCGATCCCGGCGCGCGCGATGTGGACCCGCGGCGGCAGCCGCAACCGCCCGGCGGCCCTCCCCAAGGGGTACACCGCCGCCTAGTGATGGAACCCGGAGCGCGGTGCGGCGGCCGGGACCGGCGGGGGTGTGGTGGTGAGGTGCTCCACCGCGTGGCGCATGTCTGCGACGAGCAGGGCGATCTGGTCGCGCGTCACGCCGTGCCGGATCAGCACGCGCTGGATGACCGTGTCGTCACGGTCGGCCGGCAGCGGGT
The DNA here is from genome assembly GCF_040302565.1 of Streptomyces sp. NPDC097981. NCBI lineage: Bacteria > Bacillati > Actinomycetota > Actinomycetes > Kitasatosporales > Streptomycetaceae > Streptomyces > Streptomyces sp. NPDC097981. The sequence continues at coordinate 94,423 of NZ_JBEORW010000010.1, read as the reverse complement.
ACGAGGGCACCTGCCAGCCGCGCATCCGCAGCCGGTCGGAGAGGTCGTAGAGGCTGAAGCCGGCCGCGGCCTGGTCGGTGAGCCGGTAGGAGACGGCGGGGAGGCCCCCGCGGCCGTCGTAGAGGAGGGTGAAGGGGCCCATGCCGGCGATCTCCCCGGCCAGGTACTGGGCGGTGTCGACGCAGGCCTGCTGGACGCGCTGGTAGCCGCCGCGGCCGAGCCGCAGGAACAGGTAGTACTGGGCGATGACCTCGCCGCCGGGGCGGGAGAAGTTGAGGGCGAAGGTCGGCATGTCGCCGCCGAGGTAGTCCACGTCGAAGACGAGCTCCGCGGGCAGCAGGTCGGCGGTGCGCCACACGATCCAGCCGACGCCGAGGGGCGCGAGACCGTACTTGTGCCCGGAGGTGTTGACGGAGGCGACGCGCGGCAGCCGGAAGTCCCACACGACGTCCTGGTGGAGGAAGGGCGCGATGAAGCCGCCGCTGGCCCCGTCCACGTGGATCGGGACGTCCCAGCCCTGTTCGGCCTGGATCCGGTCGAGCGCGGCGGCGATCTCGGCGACGGGCTCGTAGTCGCAGGTGTAGGTGACGCCGAGGATGGCGACGACGCCGATGGTGTTCTCGTCGACGTACTCCGCGAGTTGATGGGCCCGCAGGCCGGTGGCGTCGGCCTCGACCGGGATCTGGCGCAGTTCGACGTCGAAGTAGCGGGCGAACTTCTCCCAGCAGATCTGGACCGGCCCGCACACCAGGTTGGGCCGGTCGACGGGGAGGCCCTGGGCCTGGCGGCGGGTGCGCCACCGCCATTTGAGGGCGAGGCCGCCGAGCATGGCGGCCTCGCTGGATCCGGTGGTGGAGCAGCCGGTGGCCGCGCCGCCGGCCGGTGCATTCCACAGGTCGGCCAGGATGTTGACGCAGCGGGCCTCGATCTCGGCGGTCTGCGGGTACTCGTCCTTGTCGATCATGTTCTTGTCGAGGCACTGGTTCATCAGGCGGTGCACGCCGTCGTCGGACCAGGTGGTGCAGAAGGTGGCCAGGTTCTGGGCCGCGTTGCCGTCGAGGAGGAGCTCGTTGCTGAGCAGCTCGTAGACCACCTCGGTGGGCGAGTGGTCGTCGGGCATCCGGTACTTGGGGAGGACCTGGCCGCTCAGTGCGGACGTGAACACGTCCGCGTCTGCGTCACCGGCGTGTACGTCCTTCGTCTCATGAAGAGCCATATCCGGACTATAAGTGCCCAACCGCAGCAAATGCGGCTTCACTCGCCTTGATGGAGGATTCAGACGTCGCCACCGAGAGCTTCCGGCCGACTCCACGGTGTGATGCCCCTCATAGGGCCCCTGCACAGCCGGATAAATTACTGTTGAATAGACTTTTATCCGGAGATCTTTCCGTCCGGGCCGCCGGAGCCGGTCCGGACAGGAAGAACGGCCAAGTGGTTCTATCGGCAACTTATCCACTGATGTCCGGATAGCGGTCAACGGCCCTCGCCGTACTGATACTTCTTCGCCACATGAACAAGATCACCCGCCGGCAAGCCCTCGGCACCACCGCCGGCGCACTCACCGCCCTCGGCATAGCCGGCGCCACCGCGCACGCAGCCGCCACCGACTCCCGCGCCGCCATACCCCCCGGCACGGTCGACGAGGTGTACCAGGGCCGCCGCATCCAGATCACCCCGGGCGAGAGCGGGGGCGGCCACCACGGGGGCCACCACGGGGGCGGCCACGACGGTCTGCCCACCGTCCGGATAGACGGCCGCGAACTGCACGTCATGCGCAACGCCGACGGCACCTGGATCAGCGTGGTCAACCACTACGAGACCTTCGCCGATCCGGCGTCGCTCGCCCGCGCCGCCGTGCGCGAGCTCCAGGGCGCCGTCCTCGCCCCGTTCGCACCCATGGGAGGCACGGCATGACGGTCCGCAAGAACCAGGCCGCCCTCACCCCTGAGGAGAAGCGGGCCTTCACGAACGCGCTGCTCGAACTGAAGCGGACGGGCGTCTACGACCGGTTCGTCACCACGCACAACGGCTTCATCATGAGCGACACCGATTCCGGCGACCGGGTCGGCCACCGCTCCCCCTCCTTCCTCCCCTGGCACCGCCGCTTCCTGCTGGAGTTCGAGGCCGAGCTGCAGAAAGTGGACGCGAAGGTTGCACTCCCGTACTGGGACTGGACCGCGGACCGCACCTCCCGCTCCTCCCTGTGGGCGGCGGACTTCCTCGGCGGCACCGGTCGGGACCGCGACGGGCAGGTCATGGACGGGCCGTTCGCGTACGCCACCGGGAAGTTCAACGTGAACGTCCGGGTGGACGGGCGCGCCTACCTGCGGCGCGCGCTCGGCTCGGGCGTGGCCGAGCTGCCGACCAAGGCCGAGGTGGACGCCGTCCTCGCCATGCCGGTGTACGACATGGCCCCGTGGAACAGCTCCTCGAACGGCTTCCGCAACCACCTGGAGGGCTGGCGCGGCGCCAACCTGCACAACCGGGTGCACGTCTGGGTCGGCGGCCAGATGGCCACCGGGGTCTCCCCCAACGACCCGGTGTTCTGGATGCACCACGCCTACATCGACAAGCTGTGGTCGCAGTGGCAGGCCCGCAACCCGAAGTCCACGTACCTGCCGGCCGCCGGCACCGCGAACGTCGTCGACCTGCACGACACCCTGCGGCCGTGGAACGACGTGACCCCGGCCGACCTGCTGGACCACCGCAAGTTCTACACCTTCGACACGGAACCGGTCCCGGCCGCCGCCAGCCAGCGGTAGTGCAGCTCGGGGCGGCCGACCTGGCCGTACCGGGGGGTGCGGTCCGCCCGCCCGGTGTCCACCAGGTGCTCCAGGTAGCGGCGGGCCGTGATCCGCGAGATCCCGGCCGCCTCCGCCGCCCCCGCGGCGGTCAGCCCCTCGGACGCCGCCCGCAGCAGCGCGCCGACCCGGTCCAGAGTCGGCGCGCTCAGCCCTTTCGGGAGCTCGGCGGGGCCGGGGGCACGCAGGGCCGCGAGCGCCCGGTCCACGTCGTCCTGGCCGGCCGCCTCCCCCGCCGTGGCCCGGAACTCGGCGTAGCGCAGCAGCCGTTCGCGCAGCGTCGGGAAGGCGAAGGGCTTGAGCACGTACTGGACCACCCCGAGCGAGACGCTCTCGCGGACCACGGCCAGATCCCGCGCCGAGGTCACCACGATCACGTCCACCGGATGCCCGGACGCCCGCAGCCGGCGCGCGAAGCGCAGCCCGTGGCCGTCGGGCAGGGTGAGGTCGAGCAGCAGCAGGTCGACCCGGGTCCGCTCCAGGACGCGGGTGGCCTCGGCGAGCGAGTGGACGGCGCCGACGGCGGTGAACCCGGGCACCCGGCCGACGTACAGCGCGTGCGCGTCGGCGGCGACCGGATCGTCCTCGATGACCAGCACGCGCACCCCGGGCGCCTCGCGTGCCTCATGTGCCTCACGTGCCCCGCTCATGGGGTCGGCTCCCTTCGCATGGGCAGTCGTACGGTGAACTCGGCTCCCCCGCCCGGCACTTCGGCGGCCACCGCGCTGCCGCCGTGCCGGTGGGCCACCTGCCGGACCAGGGCGAGGCCGAGGCCGCGCCCCTCTCCCTTGCCCGACCAGCCGCGCAGGAACACATCGGTGGCGGCTCCGGTGGGCAGCCCCGGGCCGTTGTCGGTGACGCGGAGCAGCAGCCCGTCCTCCTCGGGCCGGACGGTGACGGCGATCCGGGCCCCGGGGACACCGGTGAGGGCGTCGACGGCGTTGTCGAGCAGGTTGCCGAGCACGGTGACGAGGTCCCGGGCCGGGAGACTGCCGGTCCGGCCGTCGACGGCGCGGCTGTCGGGGGTGACGACCAGTGCGACGCCCCGCTCGTGTGCCTGGGCGGCCTTGCCGAGCAGCAGCGCCACGAGGACGGGTTCTCCGACGCCGGTGACCACCTCGTCGGTGAGGGCCTGGGCCAGCTCCAGTTCGGCGGTGGCGAACTCCACCGCCTCGTCCGCGCGGCCGAGTTCGATGAGGGAGACCACGGTGTGCAGCCGGTTGGCCGCCTCGTGTGCCTGGGAGCGCAGCGCCTCGGTGAACCCGCGCTCCTGGTCCAGCTCGCCGGTCAGCGACTGGAGTTCGGTGTGGTCGCGCAGGGTGACCACGGTGCCGCGGCGGCCGCCGCCGGCGACGGGCGAGCTGTTGAGGACCAGCACCCGGTCCGCGGTCAGGTGCACCTCGTCCACCCGGGGCCGGTCGGCGAGCAGGGCTCCGGTGAGCGGGGCGGGCAGCCCGAGGTCGGCGGCGCCGGTGCCCCTGATGTCCCCCCGGAGGCCGAGCAGTTCGCGTCCGGCGTCGTTGATCAGGGTGATCCGGCGCTGACCGTCGAGCATCAGCAGGCCCTCGCGGACTCCGTGCAGGGCGGCCTGGTGGTAGTCGTACATCCGGCTGAGTTCGGCGGCGTTCATCCCGTGGGTGTGCCGGCGCAGGCGGGCGTTGACGACGTACGTGCCGGCTCCGCCGAGGGCGAGCGCGCCGACCGCGACCCAGGCGAGGACGGAGAGCTGCCGGGCGAGCCGGGCGCTGATCGCGCGGACGGTGATGCCGGCGCTGACCATGCCGATCACCCGGCCGCCGTCCATGAGCGGGGTGACGACGCGGATGGAGGGTCCGAGGGTGCCGGTGTAGGTCTCGCTGAAGGTCTCGCCGCGCAGGGCGCGGGCGGTGTTGCCCATGTAGGGCTCGCCGATGCGGCGGGGGTCGGGGTGGGTCCAGCGCCGCCCGTCCGGGGCCATGATCGTCACGAAGTCCACGCCGGAGTCGACCCGGACCCGCTCGGCGTAGGGCTGGAGCGCGGCCGAGGGGTCGCCGCGCCCGGCCCCGCGTACGGTCTCGTGGACGGACGGGGAGTCGGCGACCGCGCGCGCGACGGCCCCCGCCTGGCGCCGGGCTGCCTCCTCGGCCTGCCCGCGGGCGGTGGCGTATGCGAAGACCGCGCAGCCGGCCACGACCACGGCGACCAGCAGCACCTGCATGGCGAAGAGCTGGCCGGCGAGACTGCGCGGCGGCCGAAGGAACCGGGGCATGGCGTTCAGTGTGCACCCGGACGTGAACTCAATGAACGCAACGGTGACCGGGGTCACAGCGTCGGGCGATGGTCCTCCCGGGACGTATTCACCACCAGGAGGCGACGTGGCCGCCAGACGCGACAAGACCCATTATCTCTACATCGCGGTGATCGCCGCGGTGATCCTCGGCATCGCCGTCGGCTTCGCCGCACCCGGCACGGCCGTGGAACTCAAGCCGCTGGGCACCGGCTTCGTGAACCTCATCAAGATGATGATCTCGCCCGTGATCTTCTGCACCATCGTTCTGGGCATCGGGTCGGTGCGCAAGGCCGCGAAGGTCGGCGCCGTGGGCGGCCTCGCCCTCGGCTATTTCATGATCATGTCCACTGTGGCGCTGGCCATCGGACTCCTCGTCGGGAACCTGCTGGAGCCGGGCAGCGGACTGCACCTGACGGAGGCCGCCAAGCACGCGGGAGAGGCGCAGGCAAAGGCGGGCGGGGCGCAGAGCACGCCCGAGTTCCTGCTGGGGATCATCCCGACCACCCTGGTCTCCGCGTTCACCGGCGGCCAGGTGCTCCAGACGCTGCTCGTGGCGCTGCTGTGCGGGTTCGCGCTCCAGGCCATGGGGCCGACGGGCGAGCCGCTGCTGCGCGGGATCGGACACGTGCAGAAGCTGGTCTTCCGGGTACTGGCGATGATCATGTGGGCGGCGCCGGTGGGCGCGTTCGGCGCGATCGCGGCGGTGGTCGGCGCGACCGGGATCGACGCCTTGAAGTCGCTCGCCGTCATCATGATCGGCTTCTACACGACCTGCCTGCTGTTCGTGTTCGTCGTCCTCGGCACCCTGCTGAGGGTGTGCACCGGGCTCAACGTGTTCTCACTGCTGCGCTACCTCGGCCGCGAGTTCCTGCTGATCCTCTCCACCTCCTCCTCGGAGTCGGCACTGCCCCGGCTGATCGCGAAGATGGAGCACCTGGGCGTCTCCAAGCCCGTGGTCGGGATCACGGTGCCGACGGGCTACTCGTTCAACCTGGACGGGACCGCGATCTACCTCACGATGTCCTCGCTGTTCATCGCGGAGGCGACGGGCAAGCCGCTCGCCCTCGGCGAGCAGATCTCGCTGCTGCTGTTCATGATCGTGGCCTCGAAGGGCGCCGCCGGCGTGACCGGCGCCGGGCTCGCGACGCTGGCCGGAGGGCTCCAGTCGCACCGCCCGGAACTCGTCGACGGCGTCGGGCTGATCGTGGGCATCGACCGCTTCATGAGCGAGGCCCGGGCGCTGACGAACTTCGCGGGCAACGCCGTGGCGACGGTGCTGATCGGCACCTGGACCAAGGAGTTCGACCGCGAACGCGCCGGTGAAGTCCTGGCAGGGCGACTGGAGTTCGACGAGACCACGCTGGTCGACGACGACCACGGCACGGAGCCCCTCACCGTGCCGGTGCAGTCGCCGGACGGCGTCAGGGAGGGCGTGCCGGCATAGCCGGCCCGCCCGTCACGGGCCGGCCGGGCAGGGCTCGCCCCCACGGTGCCCAGCCCGGTCGGCCCGTACGCCGCCCCATGGTCGATTTTCGGCCATGGGGCGGCGAAGTGTCGTGCGGTAAAAGGTACTTCCATACCGGGGCACGTGTCTGACATCTTGCGTCCACCACTCGTTTCGTACGGCCCGGTAGGTGCCACCAGCACCACCGGGCCGTCTTTCGGAGGACGCATTGATACCCCACATATCCAGCCGACCTCGACGCACCCTCGTGCTGGCCGCCACGCTCGGCGCCGCACTCGCCTTCGGGGCCCCCGCCGCGCTCGCCGGCACCGCCCCCGTCCCGTCGTCCGGGGCCCCCGCCCCGGTCGCCAAGGCCCCGGCCGCCAAGGCCGCCGCGCCGTCTTCCCAGAGTGCGACCTGGGTTGCCGGCACGCGTGCCTACCTCGTGATCACCGCCCCCGGTGACAGCTCCGCGGTGCGTTCGGCCATCGCCGCCAACGGCGGCACCGTCTTCTCGAACTTCGACGCCATCGGCGTGATCGTCGCCCACTCCGCCTCCGCCGGCTTCGCCACGACGATGCGCGGGGTCAGCGGGGTCCAGCAGGTCGGGGCCACCCGTACCTCGGACGTTCCCGCCGACGCCTACAACCCGGCGCTGCCTGCCAACCCGGCGCAGTCGACGACCCCGGCCGGCGAGCCCGTCCGCGCCGACATGAGCCAGATCAAGGCCGACCAGGCCTGGGCCGTCACCACCGGCTCCGCCTCCGTCAAGGTCGGCATCCTGGACACCGGTGTGGACGACCAGCACCAGGACCTGGCGCCGAACTTCAACGCGGCCGACTCCGTCTCCTGCGCCTACGGCAAGCCCGACACCCGTGCGGGCGCCTGGCGGGACGTGGACACCCACGGCACCCACGTCGCGGGCACCATCGCGGCCGCCAAGAACGGCAAGGGCGTCGTCGGCGTGGCCCCGGGCGTGAAGATCGCCGCGGTCCGCGTCGCCGAGCCGGGCAACGCGTTCTTCTTCGCCGAGAACACCATCTGCGGCTTCGTGTGGGCCGGCGACCACGGCTTCAAGGTCACCAACAACAGCTACTACACGGACCCGTGGCAGTTCAACTGCCCGGACAACATCGACCAGGCCGCCATCATCGAGGGCGTCAAGCGCGCCCAGGAGTACGCGGAGGGCAAGGGCTCCCTCCAGGTCGCCGCGGCGGGCAACGAGGACTACGACCTCGCCCACAAGACGACCGACACCGCGAGCCCGAACGACTCGACGCCGGTCACCCGCACCATCACCAACGCCTGCCTCGACATCCCGACCGAGCTCCCGGGCGTGGTCACGGTCGCGGCGAACGGCACGGGCACGACGAAGGCCTCGTTCTCGAACTTCGGCTCCGGCGTCATCGACGTGGCGGCCCCGGGCAGCGACGTCTACTCCACCCTGCCGGGCGGCAAGTACGGCACCAAGAGCGGCACCTCGATGGCCACTCCGCACGTCGTGGGCGTCGCGGCGCTGCTCGCCAGCACCAACCCCGGCATCACCCCGGCGCAGCTGCGCGACAAGCTGGCCACCCAGGCCAACGACATCGCCTGCCCGTCGGACAACCGCTGCACCGGGACCGCGGCCAACAACTCGTTCTTCGGCGAGGGCCAGGTCGACGCGCTGAAGGCGGTGGGCTCGACCCCGCCGCCCGGGAAGTACTTCGAGAACCTCGGCGACTTCGCGATCAACGACAACGCCACCGTCGAGAGCCCCATCACCGTCAGCGGAGTGACCGGCAACGCGCCGGCCACCCTCAAGGTGGGCGTGGACATCAAGCACACCTACATCGGTGACCTCAAGGTCGACCTGGTGGCCCCGGACGGCTCCGTCTACACCCTGAGCAACCGGGCCGGCGGCAGCACCGACAACATCATCCAGACCTTCACCGTCAACGCCTCTTCCGAGGTCGCCAACGGTGTCTGGAAGCTCCGCGTGAACGACAACGCCAGCGCGGACACCGGAAAGATCGACGCCTGGAACCTCACGTTCTGACGCTGCCGGACTAACGCTGCAGGACGTCGGCGAGCCAGTCGAAGACGACGTCGCAGTGCTGCTGCGGGGCCATCGGGGAGCAGTGCAACTGCGCCCCGGTGGCCTCCGTCAGTTTCACGTACTCGCGCTTCGAGCGGAGCAGGTCGTACATCTGCCGGGGCTGGCCGGGGTAGAACTGCTCGAAGTCGTAGTCGAGGACCAGCGTCGGCGCCTTGATCCGCGGCACGACCTTCGTGATGTCCAGCCCGATGGCGACCTGGGCCGGGGTCCAGAGGTCCTTGAACACCCGGCCGGCACGCGCCTCGCGCAGGGCCTCCTTCGAGAAGATCTCGAAGCGCTTCCTGACCGTGTAGGCGAGCTCCGGGGTGAGTCCGGGGACGACGTCCTCGTTCCAGACCCGGTTGGTCTCCGCCTTGTCCGCGGTGACGATGTCGCGGATCTCCTTGGGGAAGCCCAGCCAGGGGCTGGGCGCGCCGGGCATGCACACCGCGGCCGCGAGCCGGCGTTCGAACGCGGCGGCGCGGGCGACCAGGTTGCCGCCCATGCTGAGGCCGGTGATCGCGATCCGGCCGCTGTCGACGTCTTCGCGGGCATCGAGCCAGTCGACGAGTGGGGTGACCACCTGCTCCCACCGGGTGGTGAAGGGGATCTCCTCGACGAACAGCAGCCGGCCCTGTCCCGGTCCGTCGTAGACGAGGGCGTTCCAGCCCCGGCCGAGGGCGGCCGCGACGCCGTACGTCCACATGTCGACGTTCTGCCCGTCGCTGCCGTTGGTCAGGATGACGGTGGGGCGGGGCTCGTCCGGGCCGTCGGGCCGGAAGAACCAGACCGGCAGGCGGGTCTTCCCGTAAGGGACCTGCGCCTGGACGGCGGGCGGGGAGCAGAGCCTGGTGAAGGTGTCCCAGGCCTTGCGGCCGGCCAGGTAGAGCGCCTCCTCGTCGCCGGGGCTGCTGGTGCCGAGGACGTAGAACAGCGCCTGGGCGTAGTACTGCGCGGCCCTCAGCGAGCGGAACCGGCGGGTCTGCGAGGGGGCTCCGCCGCCGGGCCGCCCGGCCGCCGGGGGCGCGGCGAGCCGGTCACCCCAGGAACGGAAGGTGTCGGTGAAGGTCTGCGCGGACAGGCCGGCGGTGTTGATGGCGTTGACGGCGGTGAGCACCTCGCCGACCTCGGAGGCGCGCATGCCGGCCGCACCGAGCGCGAGGAGCCCGGCGAAGTCGAATCCGGGGTCGGCGAACAGCTTCATGGCTCCGGGTGAGGGATCGGGGGCCGCCGCGCCCGCCCGGGGCACGGCGGCCTCACAGGCGGCGGTCCCGCCGACGGCGAGCACCCCGGCGCCCGCGGCGAGTGCGGTGAGGGCGGAGCGACGGGACAGCCCGGGCGGGGTCTGCGGCCGGGACTCCGGCGGGGGCTCCGGCTGCGGTGTGCGGGCGTGCGTCATGGCAGGGACCGTAGGGGGCGGCCCCGGTGGGTCGGCGCCCGCCACACCCTCGGCTGCTGCGAACGGCCCTGCCGGGCTACCTGGTCCGCAGCACGCAGTCGCCGCAGAGGCCGCCGCCGGGCACCTGGTAGTAGAGGCAGCAGCTGCGCCGTGCGAACGCCACCCCGAGGCCCTCCTCGTGGATGAAGGTGCCGGTCCCGCCGAGCGCCCCGCCCTCGGCCAGCAGCTCCGCGACGAGAGACACCGCCGGGCCGCCCGGGACCCGGTCGGTCAGCACCCGGAGCGCCCCGACCAGCCCCGACGCGGTGTTACCGCGCAGCACCTTGGGCGAGACGCCATACCGCTCCCGCAGCCGGGCGTCAAGGGACCCGAGGTTGCCGAGCACGGTCTCCCCGAGCGCGCCGGCGGGCAGGTCGCCCTGCCCGGGCCGGGGCAGCCACAGCTCCAGCGACCCCGCCGCGGGCAGCCGCCACCACACCCGGTCGGCTCCCAGGTCCGGCACCCGCCCGCCCAGTGCGGCACAGCCGAGCGCCAGCGACCACAGCCGCGAGGCGATCCCGAACTGCGCGGTCGACGCCGCGACCCGCCCCGGCCCGGTCCCGATCCGCCGCCCCACCTCGGCGACGTACGGTTCGAGTCGCGCCCCGTACAGCTCGTTCAGGGGCCGGTAGCCGTCCCCGGGCGGTTCCTGCCCGCACGGCACGCTGAAGAAGGGCCCGACGGCCGCCAGTCGGCGCAGTACGTCCTCCACCTCAGGCTCCGTATCCGTCGTCGGGCAGCGCGGGGTCCGTCGGCGGGCACTCCCGGTGGCCCAGGGTGTACGAGGAGACCGTGTGGAGCGGCCAGTCCCGCGCCATCGGCTCCGTGTCCCGGAGGCGGGCCACGAAGACGAAGGCCACGAGGGTCCGCGGCACGGGCTCCGCGTACAGGGTCCGCTGTTCGGGCAGCCGCTCGGACCACTCGGTGCGCCGGTCGACCCCGGCGGCGGCGAGCGCCCCGGTGAGCTGCGACTCGGTGACGGGCACCGGTCCGCGGTACGGCTCCCCCTTGCAGGGGCCCGGGATCACCACCTCGTCACGCCAGGTGTCCACGCTCATCGAGTGCAGCAGCCGGCACCGGCAGTAGACGTTCTCCAGGCTCCCGTGGTGGAAGGCGTGCGGCCAGCGCCGCCCCCGGTCCACGGGCCATGAGCAGTCCGGCTCGCCGTGCGCGGCGACCAGGTCGTGCAGGTGCGCGCCGACGTGGAAGGCGCCGAGCCGCCCCGTGGCCGCGAAGCGGACCAGTTCCCTGACGAAGTCCATGCACGGATGATCTCAGGCGGCGGACTCGCGGATCACGGCGAGGGGGGCGACCGCCCCGGGCACGGCCGTGCGCAACGAGGCTGGCCGGGACTCGTCGGGGCCGTACGCGTAGTCGCCGCTGAAGGTGAGGGTGAGGGCGCCGGTCATGCCGGGCTCCCCTGGCAGTCGATCTCGTACGGGGCAGCCGGCGCGGCGGTCCCCGCATTCCCCGCGGGCCCGGTGCCCCGAACCGCCCCGGCCCGGCGGACCGCCGGACCCATCCCGTACGAGGCGGCCAGCAGAACCGCGCCGAGCAGCAGCCAGCCGGGGATCCCCCAGAGCAGGAGCAGCGAGGTCAGCACCAGTGGCCCCAGGGTCCGCGCGATCGGCACCCCGGTGCCGAAGAAGCCCTGGTACTGGCCGATCCGCTCGGCCGGCGCCAACGAGAAGCCGATCTGCCAGGACCCGGCGGACTGCCGCATCTCCGCGTCCACCTGGAGCGCCGCCCCCGCCACGAGCAGGGCCGCGGCCGCCAGGCCCGACCCGGGAAGCGCCGAGAGGGCGAACACCGCGCACGAGGCGGCCATGACCACTCCGGACACCCGGACCGCCCGCCGGGCGCTGTCCAGATCGGTCACCGGACGGGCCGTGCGCACCTGGAACAGCATCACGGCCGCGGTGTTGAGGACGAACAGCGCCGACACCAGCCAGCCCGGGGCGCTGGTGCGCTCCACGATCCACAGCGGGATCGCGAGGCTCAGCAGCGGCATCCGCAGCAGCAGGACCGCGTTCAGCAGCGTGACCAGCGCGTACGGGCGGTCGCGGAGCACCGCCAGCCGCGGCTCCCCCGCCGCCCGCTGCGGTACCGGGGCCACCGCGGGCAGCCGCAGCAGTACGGCGGCGCAGGTCAGGAAGCTCACCGCGTCGAGCACGAACACCGCGAGGTAGGCCCGCTCCGTGCCGGCACTCAGGGCGAGCCCGCCGAGCGCCGCGCCGAGGGCCAGCCCGGCGTTCAGCACGGCCTGGAGGTGGGCGAGCACGCCCGTCCGCTGCTGCGGGGCCACCAGCGCCGCGAGCAGGGCCTGCCGGGCGGCCGCCAGCCCGCACTGGGCGGTGGCGTAGAGGACGACGGCGGGCAGGAAGGCCCAGAACGAGCGGATGAAGAGGAACGAGGACACGGAGGCGGCGGTGGCCAGCGCCAGCAGCACCGCAGTGCCGCGCGGGCCCCGCCGGTCGGCGAGCGCCCCCAGCGGAACGCCCGCGACCGAGCCGACCGCCCACGCGAGCGTCAGCCCGAGGCCGATCTGGGCGGGTGAGAGACCGGCCACCCGGGTGAAGTAGAGGGCCGAACACACGTAGTAGGCCCCGTCTCCGACGGAGTTGCTCAGCTGTGCGGCGGCCAGCCGGCGGGGCGGCCCCGGCGGGGGCAGGATACGTAGCGTCACCGGTCCATTGGATCAGTCGGGTGGCCCGGCGGACCGGTCCAATCCGACCCCGGTCGAGTGGGCCATTCGGACGGGTCCGCCCGGCTCCGCCGCGCGATGCCCCGGAACCCGCTCTTTCACATGGGCTGCGGCGACCGTCTGTCCGACGTCCGGGCGGTCGGGGAGGGGCCCGTGGCCATCCGCGGGGCCGACGGCCGGGGCCTTCCCCGGAGCCGCCCGGGCTTCCCGGTATCCGTGCAGGTCAGAGGTATTTTTCACATCCGCCGAAGGCCGTCGGGGCCGCCGTCCGGGGGGCCCGGGCCGTGCGGTGGAACGGATGTCCGCGGATCAGGATTACGGGTGCTCCGGGCCGGGGACCAAAGTCATCGAAAAACATGGCCGCGGCGTTGCCAATTTGGGGGTTCATGAGAGCACATTTAGGGGCTACATTGAGCCACTCGCGTTCACCTGACAGCCCGTTGCCTTTCACCCGTGTTTTGCACGGGGGGCGACGTCAGGAGCGCACACTGTGCAACCACCCCACCGCCCAGAAGGACCGAAGGCTCCGTGCCCGTACCCGTACTCCTCGCCGGCCGCACCGTGCGGCTCGAGCCCCTCGCCCCCCACCACACCGAGGCCTTGGCCGTGGCCGGGGCCGAGGATCGTACGACTTACGCCTTCACCCCCGTACCCCATGGGGTGCAGGCGTCCCACGAGTACATCGACCGCGCCCTCGCAGATCAGGCGGCGGGTCGATCGCTCCCCTTCGCGGTGGTCAGAGCCACCGACGGCCGGGTCGTCGGTTCGACCCGGTTCCTGGAACTCGACTACTGGCAGGGGCCGCTGGTGTGGCCCGCCGTGCCCGGCATCCCGTTCGGTGATCCGGTCACGGCGATCCCCGACGCCGCCGAAATCGGCAATACCTGGCTGTCCCCAGGCGCCCAGGGAACGGGCATCAACACCGAGGCGAAGCTGCTCATGCTCCGCCATGCCTTCGAGACCTGGGGCGTGCGCCGCATCTCACTGCGCGCCGACGCCCGCAACGGGCGCTCGCGGGCGGCGATGGAGCGGCTCGGGTTCACCTGCGAGGGGGTCCGCCGGGCCCATTCGCGGGGCCTCGACGGTGCCGTGCGCAGTACCGCCTTCTACTCGATCCTCGACGAGGAGTGGCCGGCCGTGCGGTCGATCATCGAGCTGAAGCTGGCCGCAGGGGCCCAGCGCAAGCGGCGGCGCAAGGCACTGATCCCGGCGTAACGGTCCTGCCTCCGGCCGCATGCCCGGCCCGCAGCCCCCGCCCCGGTCCTTCCTCCCGGCGTCAGCCGAGGAAGGCCGGGGCGAGGGCCGATGCCATCAGCGGGGCGGGAGCGCCGCTGCCGTCGGCCGGCAGGGCGTAGAGATCGGCGCCGAAGTCGCCGGGCAGGGAGTAGACGACGGTCTTGTCGTCCGTCCACACCACCTGGTCGTCCACGCTGCGCTCCTCGGCGAGCGGGGTCTCCTGCATCGAGGCCAGGTCCAGGACGTACAGCCGCCACGGAGCGTCCGGCGACAGGCCGGGCACCCGCTTCTTGAACACCAGCCGTGTCCCGTCGGGCGACAGCGACGGGCACTCCAGGTTCTCGCGGAGGGTGGTCACGGTGCGCTCGGCGAGGTCACCGCGGACCAGGTAGGTCCGGCCGCCGGTGGCGAGCGTCGCGTAGAAGGTCCGCTCGTCGGCGGCGAAGGTCACACCCCAGAAGTTGACGTCTGCGTTGCGGTACGCCTTGCCGTCCTTGCGGATCGTGAAGTCCTCCAGCGAGGCGTCGAACGTGCCGGTGTGCAGGTCGAGCAGCGAGGTCCGGGTGGAGAAGTCCGTCCCGGCGTACGAATCACCGCCGACGAAGACCGTCCAGGCGACGAGGTGTCCGCCGGGCGAGACCCGGGCACGGGTGGGGATGCCGGCCAGCGGGTGCGCGGAGACCTCTTGGAGACGGGCGTCGAGGACGACGGCCCGGTAGCTCTCCTGGACCCCGCCCTTGTCGGCCTGGAGGCAGATCCCGGTGCCGGCCGCCGCGTGGAAGCGCAGGCAGCTCACGCCGGAGGTGGTCCGGGGGCCCTGGGGTGCATCGGCGGGGACGGTGGCGAGCTCATCGCGGTGCGGGCCCCACGCCATGTTCCGGAAGACGATCCGCCGCTTGCCCTCACCCGGGGCGAGGGACACCTGGCCCCGGCTGGTCTGCGGGCCGCCGGTCTGGGGCTGGTTCTTCTCCTCGGCCCGCGATGAGGCCCGTACGACGGCGAGCACCCCCACCGCGGCGAGCAGGACGGCGGCGCAGACGAGGATCAGGATCCGGCGTTGGAGGGTCATGGGGGCCTTTCGGGGATGTGGGGGACTTCGGACGGCCGGCGCCGTCTCAGGTGGCGGCTGCGCGCGCCCGGCCGGTTTCCCCGTCCGCGGGGCGCAGCAGGGCGCACACGGCGGCCGCGGCGGCCAGCAGCACGGCTGCGGCCGCGAGGGCGGGGCGGGCGCCCCAGACGGTCCAGGCGGCGCCGAATCCCAGCGAGGCGGCGAAGCGGGCGAGGGCCTGGCCGGTCTGGACGAGGGCGAGGCCTCCGCCGCGGTGCTCCTCGGGCACGGCTCCGGCGGCCGCGGCCATCAGGACGCCGTCGGTGGCGGCGTAGAAGCCGCCGTGCAGCAGGAGCACGGCGTAGGGCAGGACTGTTTCCTGCCCGTGCGGTCGCCCGCCGGCCAGCAGGAGGCCGTACGCGAGGAGCAGTGCGAGGTGGCCGCCGAGGAAGACGCGCCAGCGGCCGATCCGGTCCGCGAGCCGGCCGAGCGGCAGTGCGAGCAGGAAGAACGCGGCGGCTGTGCCCAGCGGGAGCAGCGCGAACCAGCGGTCGGCGATCCCGGTGGCGTGCTGGAGCAGCAGGAAGACGAAGGCGTCGCTGACGGTGCACAGCCCGAGCAGCAGCGCGCACAGGCTGATCCGGCGCAGGTCGCGGCGGCCCAGGAGTCCGAGGGCCGCGCGCAGGGAGACGGGCTCGGCGCCGGGGGCGGGTTCGGTGCGGCGGCCGGGGACGAAGAGCACGAGCACGAGCACGCCGAGGGCGGCGACGCAGGCGCTGACCGTGAAGACGGCGTCGTAGCCGTCGGCGGCGCCGCGCAGGATCAGGAAGGCGAGGAGCGGACCGATCAGGGCGCCGGCGGTGTCCATGGCGCGGTGCACACCGAAGGCCCGGCCGCGGTCCTCGGGGGCGGCGGCCAGGGAGATCAGCGCGTCGCGCGGGGCGGTGCGCAGGCCCTTGCCGGTGCGGTCGAGGGCGAGTACCGCACCGATGGCGGGCAGGGTGTGGGCGAGCAGGAGCAGCGGCTTGCACAGGGCCGAGAGGCCGTAGCCGAGGCCGGCGAGGGCCTTGTGGCGGCCGAAGCGGTCGCCGAGGTGGCCTCCGGTGAGCCGGACCAGGGCGCTGATGCCGTTGTAGAGCCCGTCGAGCAGCCCGAAGCCGAGCGGGGAGAGGCCGAGGCCTGCGACGAGGTAGAGCGGGAGCACGGCCGTGACCATCTCGGAGGAGACGTCGGTGATCAGGCTGACCGTGCCGAGGGCGAGCACCGTGGGGGCGAGGGCGGCGCGCCGCCCCGGGCTGGTGCCCGGGGCGGCGGCCTGCGGCTCGGGGGTCACGGCGGGCGCGGGGGTTCCGCGACTGTCCGCAACGTACATGGTCAGGAAGCCCAGATCCCCGTGATGTCCTGAGCGGTGGCCGCGTTCCCGGCGTGGGTGGTCAGGCCGGCCAGGCCTTCCAGGGTGCGCAGCATGTCGTAGTGGTTGTAGGTGGTGCCGGACGTACTGCCCGGGGTGACGGGCTGGCCGTAGAGCACGGTCGGGATCTTGTTGCCGGAGAGCCGGTTGTCCTCGTCGAAGGTGACGACGAGCAGGCTGTTGTGGGTCTTGGCCCAGTCCGCGTAGGCCTTGAGGTTGTTCTTGAGCCAGGTGTCGCCCGTGCCGACGGAGCAGTCGTGCATGTCGCTGCACAGGTTCGGGACGACGAAGGACACCTTGGGGAGGGTGGTGTAGTCCGTCGGGAACTGGGTCATCGTCTTCGCCGTGCTGGTGGGCACGTTGGAGAAGGCGAACCAGGGGTTGTGCTTCCGCGCGTACTTTCCGCTGCTGCAGGTGGTGGAGCCCTGGCTGGGGAGCGTCTCGTTGTAGCTGCCCCAGCTCTTGCCCGCGGCGATGAGCTCGGAGGCGAGGTTGGGTGCGGAGCTGAAGCCGGGGGTGTAGCAGCTGTCGTCGGTGACGCTCTGGTTGGAGCCCGAGAACAGCTGGAGGTAGTTGGGCTGGCTGGGGTGGGTGATGCCGTACGACTGGGTGAGGTTGGCTCCCCCGGTCTTGAGGGAGTTGATGTACGGGGCGCTGGAGCTGCCGATGACCTGGTTGTAGGCGTGGTTCTCGAAGACCACGACGACGACGTGGTCGGGGGCCGGCAAGCCCGCCGCGTGCGCGGGCTGGGCGGCGCCGATGCCGGCCCACAGGGCCGCGCCGGCGACGGTGAGGCCGAAGGCGGTGGCGAGGGCGGTCTTGCGGCGAGGCCGTGATGAGGGCATGCCAAACACGGGAAATACCTCCGGGCGAGGGGGGTCTGGGGGCGGCGCGGACGCACCATACCCAGGGGCATGTGCATGGGCCAGGGACAGACGGCTAACAGACCGGGAACTCCGGTGACCATCCGGGTGTTCGGCAACGGCCTGCCCTAGGTCAACCCAAGAGCAGGGAAAAAGGGGAACCACGGAGCACGTAGGCTCATCCTTCGAACAGAAGAGACCACCCCCCGACGGGGCAGCACCAGCCGGAGAGCAACCGCACATGTCGTACTCACCCGACGGACAGCACCAGCCGTACCGCTCGGAAGGGCAGTACCAGCAGCAGCCCTACGGCACGTCGTACGCGCAGCCGTACGAACCGCAGTACCAGGAGCCCCCGTACGGGCCACCGCAGCCACCGTACGGCGGGCCCGAGGAGCCCGAGTACGAGGAGCAGCGGCCGCGCCGGGGCAAGCGCTGGCTGATCGCGGGCGTCACCGTCCTCGCGCTCGCCGGCATAGCCGCGGGGGTGATGTGGCACTTCGAGATACCCCCCTTCACCGACAAGGGATCGAGCGTCTCCTACGGCCAGCCCTCGGCGGGCGGCAAGAAGGGCGGCGCGGGCGCCGTCGAGCAGTCGGCCAACTCCAAGGCACTGATGCCGACCGGCCCCCAGGCCGAATTCAAGAACTCCATGACCCTGGGCGACGGCACGCACGTATCCGTCACCACCTTGGACGGCAAGAAGTCGGGCTTCAAGGGCAAGGTGTGGGTCTGGGCGCCCAAGGAGTACAACGACCCGAAGTACGCCAAGAGCGGCTTCCCGGTCATGATCGCCCTGCCGGGCGGCGCCGGCTATCCCAGCAACTACTGGATGGGCACCGACCTGGGGCTCCAGACCAGCATCAGCAAGTGGTACTCCGAGGGCAAGAGCAAGCCGTTCATCCTCGCGATGCCGGTGCTGAACCCGGCCGGGGACGAGAAGGGCATCTACTGGGACGGCTCCGACATCCCCGGCCAGCCCAAGATGGGCACCTGGCTGACCGAGGACGTCCCGGACCTGATGAAGGCGAACTTCCGCACCATCAAGTCCCGTGACGGCTGGGCCTACATGGGCTCCTCCACCGGCGGCTTCGCGAGCCTGAAGGCCGTGCTCCAGCACCCGGACAAGTTCAAGGCGGCCATCTGCTCCGGCCCCGACATCGTGCCCGACTCCTCGCTGTGGAAGGGCCACGACAAGGAGAAGGCGGAGAACAACCCGGAGTTGCTGGCGAAGGCCATGATCGACAAGAAGGGCGCTCCGGACGTCTACCTCGCCTTCCAGGTCGGCGACAACGAGAACAACAAGAAGACCCTGCCCGACGTGCAGAAGTTCGTCGCGACGTACACCAAGGGCCCGATCCACACCAGCCTGAGGGTCATCCCCGGCGGCCAGCACAACGCCAAGACCTACGTCCCGAACATGGGCGAGGGCCCGATCCAGTTCATCAGCAAGGTCCTGGAAGGACCGGTGGAGTAACCGCCGGTTCGAACGACTCCTCGCGCAACGGCCCGCCGAACACCATCGGCGGGCCGTTGCCGTCCCAGGCCGTCCAGCCCGGCTGCCCGGTCACGGCGAAGCGCACCCAGGCCGCGTGCATCCGGTCGGCCAGCTCCTGCGGGGCGTCCGGCCCGGCCAGCCACGCGGACTCCGGCACGTGGAGCGTGTCGAACACGAAGCCCAGTTCCAGGGCGTGGCAGGCGCCCAGGCCCGGGACTCCGGAGCGCCAGCCGAACTCGTACAGGAAGCTCGGCGCGGCCCGCCGCGCCCCGGCGAGCCGGCGCAGCGGGTCGCGCAGCAGCCGGTCGGTGAACAGCTGTCCCGCGAGCTCGGCAGGGCCCGCCCCGGGCAGTGCGGCGCGCAGCGCCCGTACGGCAGCCCGGTCCTTGCCGGTGCGGGCGCGGGCCAGGGCGACGGTGAGCGGACCGAGCCGGTCCATCGGCTTCATCGCGCCGGTGGGGGCGAGCCAGAGCCGGTACTCCTCGGTGGTCCAGCCCAGCAGCAGCGGGACGTCCGATGCCGCCGCGGCCTCCAGCGGGTCCGCGGGCAGCGTGTCCGGGTCGGCGACCAGGCCGAAGGCGGGCCCGGCGACGAGCGGGCCGGAGCGGCGCATGGCGGCGCCCTGGGCCGCGAGCAGGTCGGGCAGGGCGGTGGCGGCGAAGGCCCCGGCTGTCGCGGGCACTTTGAGCAGGGAGGCCATCCGCCGGACCATGGCGCGCACCTTCTCGCGCGGCAGCACCTCGGGGGCACCGCTCTGCAGCGCCGCCCCGGCGAAGAGCCCGGTGGCACGCGGGGCGCCGAGCAGGGCGCCGACGCTGATGGCTCCGGCGGACTCGCCGAAGACGGTGACGCGGCCGGGGTCCCCGCCGAAGGCCTCGATGTTCTCGCGGACCCAGGTCAGGGCGGCGATCTGGTCGAGGAGCCCGCGGTTGGCGGGGGCGTCGGGGAAGAGTCCGTAGCCCAGCACGCCCAGGCGGTAGTTGACGGAGACGAACACCACCCCGTCGCGGGCGAAGGCGGAGCCGTCGTAGACGGGGACGGCCGAGGAGCCACGGGTGAGCGCCCCGCCGTGCAGCCACACCATGACGGGCAGCCGGGCGCCGGGGGCCGGGGCCGGGGTCCACACGTTGAGGTTCAGGCAGTCGTCCCCGGGGATCTCCGGGTCGGGCAGCAGGGCGGCGAACTTCGCCGGGTAGGGCACCTTGGGCGCGGTGGGCCCGAAGGCACCCGCGTCGCGTACGCCGTCCCAGGCGGCCGGGGGCGCGGGCGCGGCGAAGCGGAGGGCGCCGACGGGCGGGGCGGCGTACGGGATGCCCCGGAAGGAGGCGGTGCCGTCCGGCCCGGTCCGGCCCTCGACGACGCCGTACCCGGTCCGGACCCGGGGCCGGCCGCTGCCGCCCGCTGTGCTCATCGACTCCTCCGTAGAACCGCGCCGGAGCGGCACCCTGCCGAACCCGTGCATCCACTGAAACGCCGAATCGGGCGTTCCGCCTCCCGGGCACGGTCGCACAGCCCTCCGACGGGTGACAAGGCGTGACCCGTCCCGGGGCGGCCCGGGTTGGACCGGGCATGCGATCCATGCGTATCCACCCCGGCATCCGCGGCTTCGTCCGGGCCGGTTCGGTCCCCCTGCTCCTGCTCGTGGCCTCGGGCACGGCGGGCACGGCGCAGGCCGCCGGGCCCGACTTCCAGTACGTCGGCCGGGACGACCGGGTGCACGGGCTGACCGCCCCGCAGGGCTGTGTGGAGGCGAAGGGCGGCGGTTCCCGGGCGGTCACCAACTCGACGCGCGGGACGGCGACCTTCTACCGGGAGCCGGGCTGCGCGGGCAGCCCGGCGGCGGTGCTGGGGCCGGGGTCCGTGAGCCAGATCAAGCCGTACTTCGCGTCCGTGCGGTTTCCCTCCATCACGAGGGCCCAGCAGCCGTGACCCCCGGGCTCCCGCTGCGTTGTATGACATGTCAAATGCCGCAAGTCCCTGCGGCACCCCACGTCTCAGGAGGAGATAATGATGTCGCGTATCGCGAAGGCAATCGCCGTCACCGCTGTGGCCGGTAGCGCCCTGGCCGCCGGTGCCGGTCTGGCGGCCGCCGATGCCGGAGCGGACGGTGCGGCGGTCGGCTCCCCCGGCGTCCTGTCGGGCAACGTGCTCCAGGTCCCGGTGCACGTCCCGGTCAACGTCTGCGGCAACACCGTGAACGTGATCGCTCTGCTGAACCCGGCGTTCGGCAACACTTGCAGCAACGCGTCGGGCGACGAGGTCTACCACACCGAGGGCTACGGCGGCTGACCGCCTGCACCTGTCGGCCGGCTTGACCGGCCGACCCGGCTGGACCGAGGACCGAGGGCCCCCGCCGCACGGCGGGGGCCCTTCTTTTCCCTTCTGTTCCCTCCGCTTCGTCCGCCGGGTCATTCGTAGCGGTAGAGGCCCTGGTGGCTGAGCATGTCGCGCGGAGTGACGTCCCACGGCGGCATCGGCTCGTCGAGGGCGATCACCCGGCCGCGCTGGGGGTCGCCCGGTGCGAGCGGGGCCGCGGGCAGGTAGCCGGAGTCGGGGTGCTTCAGCTGCCAGCTGTCCCAGAGCAGGTCCACGAAGGCGTGGTGCAGCCAGAACGCCGGGTCGTTGGGGGCCGTGCCGCCCGTCATGTGGCCGCCGATCCACTGGTGGACCTTGTTGTGGTTGCGCCAGCGCTCGCTCTTCGGCGCGGCCCACCCCTCCAGCTTGTTGCGGAACCCGCCGCCCTGCGCCGTGGAGTCCCACGGCGAGGTGTCGTACGTCGGGTCGTCGAGCGCCCACTGCAGCTCGGCCGCGGTGGGCAGGGCGATCGGGTTCTGCGGGCGGCCGAGGTTGCGGGTGAGGAAGCGGGCCTCCGAGTTGCCCACCGTGATCTCCCAGTTGCCCTTCTCGTAGGCGAAGGGGCCGGTCGTCACCCGGCGGTCGCTCTCGCGGCCGGTGCCGCCGAGGAAGTCCTCGGCCCAGAGGGAGGAGACCGGGCTGTTGTCCGCGGTCCAGTCCCAGTACGGGACCGAGACACCCGGGTCGACGGCCTGGAGCAGCCGCTCGAACTGGAGCAGGTAGCGCCGGTGCCAGGGGAAGAAGGACGGGGACATGTGCCCGACGCGGCGCTTGCTGTCCCGGTCGGGCACGAAGTACTTGCCGTGGGTGCGCACCAGGTCGTCGTACGACCCGTTGCGCTTGAGCTCCAGCACGGCCGCCGTGAACCGCCTCTTCTGGGCGCTGGTCAGGTTCTTCTGGTTCTGCCGGGTGTACATGCGGGGCTCCTCAGCCGTGGTGCGGGGCCGCGAACAACAGCTGGGTGGTGCCGAGTTCGTCGACGGCGGCGCGGGCGAGTTCCAGCCGGGTCGCGAAGGACTGGAAGTGGTTGATCCCGCTCAGGTAGCTGCCGTCGGCGCGGCGCATGACGTGCAGGGGACGGCCGTCGATGCGCACCCCGGCAAGGTCCACCGCGATGTGCCGCCCGCGGTACGTCTCTTCGGTGAGGGGGGCCGGGGTGAGGTTCTGCCGCGGGCGGCAGGCGCGAAGTACCGGAGCCAGGGCCGCCGCGGTGCCGGCGAGCACCGCGGCGGTGAAGGCCGCACGAAGGACGGTGCGGCGGGTGAGTGCTGCGGAGGCGGGTGTGGCGTACATGCGGTCTCTCCCTCGCTCGGTGGTCCGCGCTACGGGGTCTAACGCGGCGCGGCGGGCGAGGTCACATCGGCTGCCGGGGGTGCTTGTGGAACAGGGTGGCGGGATGCAGGCGGCCGGCCGGCCGGGTCGGTGGTGAGTGCGAGGGAGCCGTCCTCGGCGGCGGGGCCCGACCCGGGCCGGGACGCGCACCCTCCTGGTCGTCGATCCCGGCAAGGGCGGGCTGCCGGAGACGACCCTGCGCTGCCTCGGCGGCCGACACGACGGGAAGCTCGCCAGACGCGAGACGGTCCTGTCGGCCGGCTCGATGCGGAGCATCCCCGCGTACAAGGAGTGATGGCCCCCGCCGGCACCGGCCGGGGCCCACGCCGGCCCCGGCCGGACACCGCTACGGGGACGGGAGTTCCGCGAAGTCCGCCACCAGGGCGTGGTGGTGGCCCGCGGTGCCCAGGGCCAGGGAGTCGGCCTTGGCCCGCTTCAGGTACAGGTGCGCCGGGTGCTCCCACGTCATGCCGATGCCCCCGTGCAGCTGCACGCACTCCTCCGCCGCGCGGACCGCGACCCCGGAGCAGTACGCCTGGGCCACCGCGACCGTGAGCGGGGCGTCGGGAGCCCCGGTGGCCAGTGCGTCCGCCGCGGCGCGGGCCGCCGCGCGGGCCGAGGCGACGTCCAGCCAGAGCTGCGCCAGGCGGTGCTTCAGCGCCTGGAAGGAGCCGACCGGCCGGTTGAACTGGTGGCGGCCGCGCACGTGCCGCACCGTCTCCGTCAGACACCACTCGGCGAGCCCGAGCTGCTCGGAGGCCAGCAGCCCGGCCCCCGAGAGCAGTGCTCCGGCGACCGCCGCGCGGGCCGTCGCCGGGTCGGCGAGCCGCCTCCCCGCGGCGCCGTCCAGCGTCACCGTGGCGAGCGGGCGGGTCAGGTCCAGCGGGACCCGCGGGGTCAGGGACACCTCCGCCGCCGGAACTGCGTACAGCCCCGTGTCCGCGAGGACCAGCAGCACATCGGCGCTCACCGCGTCCGCCACCGAGGTGACGGTGCCGGTCAGAACCCCGCCCCCGGCGTCCCGTACCGCCGCCGGCAGCGGCGCGCCCGGGGCCTGCGTCAGCGGCAGCGCCGGTGCGCACACCTGCCGGCCCGCGGCCAGCTCCCCGAGCAGCCCCATGACTTCCGGCGTGTCGCAGCCCAACAGGATCTCCGTCGCGAGCACCGCGCTCGTCAGGTACGGCACCGGCGCCACGGCCCGCCCCAGTTCCTCCAGGACCACGGCCGCCTCCCGGTGGCCGGCGCCCTGGCCGCCGAGCTTCTCCGGTACGAGCAGCCCGGCGGTGCCGATCTCCGCGGCGAGGGTGTGCCACAGCTCCGGGTCGTGCGGCCGGCCGGTCTCCGCCCGGGCGAGTACGTCCGCCGGTGTGCACCGGTCGGCGAGCAGCGCCCGTACGGCGGACCGGAGCTCTTCCTCCGTGTCCGAGTACAGCAGGTCGAAGGCAGCGCTCATCGGGCCAGGTCCTTCCAGGCGAGGTCCTTGTCGTCGCGCGGTTCGGCGGGCAGGCCGAGGACGCGTTCGGCGACGATGTTGAGGAGGATTTCGCTGGTGCCGCCCTCGATGCTGTTGCCCTTGGCGCGCAGGTAGCGGTAGCCGGCGTCGCGGCCGGTGAAGTCGACCAGTTCGGGCCGGCGCATCGTCCAGTCCTCGTACAGCAGGCCCTCCTCGCCGAGGAGTTCCACCTCCAGGCCGCTGATCTCCTGGTTGAGGCGGGCGAAGGTGAGCTTCATCCCGGACCCTTCGGGGCCGGGCTGCCCGGCCGCGAGCTGCTGGCGCAGCCGCTCGGCGGTGAGCCGGGCGACCTCGGCCTGGACCCACAGCCGGAGCAGGGACTGGTGCAGGGCGTGGGTCCGCAGTGCGGGCCGCTCGCGCCAGGCGGCGGCGACGGGCGCGATCATGCCGCCCTCGCGGGGGATGCGCATGCCGCCGATGGAGACGCGCTCGTTCATCAGGGTGGTGCGGGCGACGTCCCAGCCCTGGCCCTCGGCGCCGAGCCGGTGGCTGTCGGGGATGCGGACGCCGGTCAGGAAGACCTCGTTGAACTCGGCCTCGCCGGTGATCTGGCGCAGCGGCCGGACCTCGACGCCGGGGGCGTGCATGTCGCAGAGGAAGTAGGTGATGCCCTGGTGCTTGGGCAGCGCCGGGTCGGTGCGGGCGATCAGGATGGCCCAGCGGGCGGTGTGGGCGCTGGAGGTCCACACCTTCTGTCCGTCCACGATCCAGTCGCCGGTGGCTGCCTCGCGGACGGCGCGGGTGCCGAGCGCGGCGAGGTCGGAGCCGGCGCCGGGCTCGCTGAAGAGCTGGCACCAGACCTCCTCCCCGGCCCACAGGGGACGCAGGAAGCGCCGCTTCTGCTCGTCGGTTCCGTACGCGAGGATCGTGGGCGCGGCCATGCCGAGGCCGATGCCGATCCGGCGCGGGTCGTTGTCGGGGGCTCCGGCGGCTTCGAGTGCGGCGTCGACGGCGGCCTGGAGGGAGCGGGGCGCGGCGAGCCCGCCGAGGCCCTCGGGGTAGTGGACCCAGGCGAGGCCGGCGTCGAAGCGGGCGTGCAGGAACTCGGTGCGCTCGGTTTCCCCCGGCGGGTGGGCGAGGAGCAGGTCCCGTACGCGCCCCGCCAGTTCTTCGGAGGTGATCACCGCGGGCCGCCTCCGTTCAGGGCCGGTACGACGACCAGCCGGCCGGTGGTGGTGCCGTCGGCGAGGCGCTGCACGGCGTCGGCGGCTTCGGCGAGCGGGACGCGTTCGCTGACCAGCGGCCGGATCGCGCCCTCGGCGGCGAGCCGGGTCAGCTCGGTGTGGCAGGCAGCGATGGCGGCGGGGTCCTTGGCGGCGTACAGGCCCCAGTGCAGGCCGAGGATGGCGTAGTTCTTCACGAGGGCGTGGTTGAGGGCGGGGGCGGGGACGGTGCCGCCCGCGAAGCCGACGACGACGATCCGGCCCTCGAAGGCCACGCATTTGGCGGAGGCGGTGTACGCGTCACCGCCGACGGGGTCATAGACCACGTCGGCCCCGCGTCCGCCGGTGAACTCCTTGACCCGGGCTGCGATCCCGGCCGTTTCCTCGCTCGTCCGGTCGATCACCAGGTCGCAGCCGAGCTCCTCGGCGGTGCGCGCCTTGGCCTTGCCTCCGACGACGCCGATGACGGTGGCTCCGGCGGCCTTGCCGAGCTGGACGGCGGCGCTGCCGACCCCGCCGGCGGCGGCGTGCACGAGCAGGGTTTCGCCGGCCTGGAGGCGGGCCCGGCGGTGCAGGCCGAACCAGCCGGTCTGGTAGCCGATGTGCAGGGCGGCGGCCTCGGCGTCGTCGAGGGCCTCGGGGGCCGGCAGCAGGGCGCGGGCGGACGCGGTGACGTACTCGGCGAAGCCGCCGTGCGGCAGGCTCGGGTTGGCGATGACGCGGCGGCCGTCCTCGGTCTCGCCGCAGATCTCCACGCCGGGGGTGAAGGGCAGCGGCGGGCGGATCTGGTACTGGCCCCGGACGAGCAGCGCGTCGGGGAAGTTGACGTTCGCCGCGAGCACCCTGAGCCTCACCTCGCCCTCGCCGGGCACCGGTTCGGGAACCTCTTCGAGGCGCATGGCCTCACGGGGTTCGCCGGGGGTATGTACTCGCCATGCCTGCATCCGGGGCCTCCAGCCGCCGTCGAGGAACCACGCTTCGCGGGCATACTAAGCGGTCGCTTGCCCCTCTGTGAACCGTCGGGGCGGCGGACAACCGTCGGGGCCGGACCGACAGGCGTCATTCCGGCCACTTCCGCCCCACCATCGATCCGGGCGCCCGCACGCCGTCCACGGGCGCACGGAGCACCCCTCGCAGCAGCCCCGGCCTGCCCGCGCCGCCGTCCTTCCTCCCGGTACGTACGCCGGGCAGGTGGTCCTCGTGACCGGCGGCGGCACCGGGCCGGGCAAGGCCATCGCCGCCGAGTTCGCGCGGCTCGGTAAACCGATCTGGTGATCGGTGATCGCGGGCCGGGCCGCGGCCCGTTCACCTCCCGAGCGCCGGTTGTCACAGGCGGATGCGAGGATCCGGTCATGTCACTCGCCGATCTGACCCTTGACCACTGGCGTTCGCTCGACCCGGCCGCAGCCGGGCGCATCGCCCACGAGGCCGCCGCGCAGGCGGGCGGCCGGGTGGTGCTGCTCGACACCGTCGAGCACCTGGGCGGTCCGCTGCACCGCGCACGCATCGAGCGCGAGGGGCGGCAGTTCGCCCTGATACCCGGCGGGACGGTGCGGCTCGGGTTCGACGTGGACGCCTGGATACCGACGCCCGAGCAGGTTGCCGACTACGCGGAGAGCCTGGCCGAGGGGTACGGGTACGGGCTCGATCTGAAGCCGTACCTCGCCGAGGTGCTCAGCCCGGTGCGCACCGCGACACAGGCGGCCGTCCTCATGGCCGTGGAGGACGAGGCGCTGACCGGCCCTCCGGCCCTGACGCCTGACGCGCTCGCGGCCCGGGGCCTGCGGATGCCGAGCGCCGACGAGTGGGAGCACGCGTGCGGGGCCGGGTCGGGCACCCTGTTCCGGTGGGGGAACGAGTGCCCCCTGGACGAGCCGCCGTACGGGGGCACCGGCGGCATACGCCACGAACCGAACGCCTTCGGGCTGCACATCGCGTACGACGGCTACCGTACGGAGCTCAGCGGCGACCCGACGGCGGCCCACGGCGGCGACGGCGGCGAAGCCGTCTGCGGCGGATACGGCAGCCTGCTCGCGTGGCTGCCGCTGGCCACCGCCAACCGCAACCCGTCCATGGCCGAGTTCGCGTACGGACCGGACGGCGAAGGCATGCACGAGGCGTTCTCCACCCGGCCCGTCATCAGCCTCCGCTGAAGAGGGCCGCCGTCAGGGGCGGGGCTCAGCGCGGGAACACCTCGAACGTCACCGCCGGGCGCCCGCCGAAGCGGACGGACGCCTGCTGGGCGAAGCCGGTGAGGAAGCCCCGGCAGTACTCCTCCGGGTCCTGGTCGGTGAGCACCTCTATGTACGCCTTGTGCTCCATCAGCGACTTGATCGAACGCTCCAGGCCGGGGCCGGCGTCCGCGGCGTGCGTCGGCTTCGGGGACCCGGCCACCGCGACCCAGCGCACCCCGTTCCAGGGCTCCAAGCCCTGCTCGGCCAGGAGCTCCGGGAAGATCCACCGGTTGCCCGCGTCGGAAGCGGCGTCCAGGGTGGCCCGGCCGACGGCCTTGTGGTCGGGGGTGTTCCAGAATCCCCCGCCGCCCTGCCCGCCCCAGGTGTCGCGGTGGTTGAGGGTGATGACCAGTTCGGGGCGGTGCCGGCGGATGGCCGCCGCGATGTCCCGGCGCAGGTCCAGACCGTACTCGATGACGCCGTCGCGGTAGTCGAGGAACTCCACCGCGGACACCCCGACGACGGCGGCGCTCGCGCGCTGCTCGGCCTCGCGCAGCGGGGCGCACTCCTCGGGCGGGATCGTGTCGATGCCGGCCTCGCCGCGCGTGGCCAGCAGGTAGACGACCTCGCGGCCGCCGTCCGTCCAGTCGGCGATCGCCGCGGCTCCGCCGTATTCCAGATCGTCGGGGTGGGCGACCACCGCGAGGGCGCGCTGCCAGTCGGTGGGCATCGGCTCCAAGGGCGCTGGCTGATCGAGTTGTTCGGTCATGCCTCGAACAATAGGCGAAGGGGCGGACGAGGAAGGGGGAGTCGCGATGCCTGATGTTCCTAGGCCTCGTCGCGGACGAGGGCCAGCAGGCGGTCGAGGACGCGGGGGCCGTCGGCGCGGATGCCGTCGTGTTCGAACTCGTCCGTCACCCAGGTGCGCAGGCCCCGGATCGCCCGGGCGGTGTCCAGCGAGTGGGCGGTGTCCACGTACATGTCGTCGTGGTAGACCGCGGCGGCCACCGGCACCTCGTTGGCGGCGAGCCGGGCCGGGTCGTACAGGGGCTCCCAGCCGGTACGGGCGGCCAGCAGTTCGGCGGTCTCGCGCAGCGGGGCCAGAGCGGGGTCGGCGGTGAAGTGCCAGGGGTGGATGGTCTCGCCGGTGAACAGCAGCAGTCCGTTGCCCGCGAGGGTCTTCCCGGCGTCGAAGCCGGGGTGGCCCGCGCGAACCCGCTCGGCGGCCCAGGCGGTGGGCGCGGCCGGGTCCTGGGCGTAGATCGGCTCGTGGAGCACGGCGTAGAGGGGGTGGGCGGCGAAGGAGAGCAGCCCCTGGACGCTCTCCAGGAAGGCGTCGGAGAGAGCCGGTCCCGCCGGGGTGGGGACGAAGGCGTCCTCCAGCAGGTGGTGCATCCGGTGGCTTCCGTCGCCGGTGCCGAGCAGGATGCCGAGCGACTGGAAGGCCTCTGTGGTGAGGCGGTAGCCGCCCGGGAGTTCGGCGGGGCGCTCCGCGAGGTGGGCGGCGATGCGGCGGGCGCGCTCGGCGTCCATCGGGTAGCGGGCGTAGTGGGCCAGGTTCTTCCGCTCGATGCGGGGGTACGCGGCCTCGTACACCTCGTCGGCGGTGGCGTCGAGGGACGGGAGGCCGCCGGTGATCAGGGCGGCGGTCAGGCCTTCGGGGGCGGTGGAGAGGTAGTGGGTGGTGCAGAAGCCGCCGAAGCTCTGCCCGAGCACCGTCCAGGGCGCGCCGCCGGTCAGGCCGGGGCGGATGGCCTCGGCGTCGCGCACGATGGAGTCGGCGCGGAAGTGGGCGAGGTACTGCGCCTGTTGACGGGGGGTGCCGCGCAGCGGCAGGGTCTGCCGGTTGGCGGGGGTGGAGCGGCCGGTGCCGCGCTGGTCGAGCAGGAGGACGCGGTATTCGGTGAGGGCCCGCTCCAGCCAGGCCTGCCGGCCGACGAGGCGGCGCGCGCCGAAGCCGGGGCCGCCTTCCAGGTAGAGCAGCCAGGGCAGGGTCTCCGGGGCCTTGCCGGTGGCGACGGCCTCGCGGGCGTACAGCTCGATGTGCTCCCCGTCCGGGCGCGCGTGGTCGAGCGGAACGCTGAAGCGGTGGTCGGTGAGGACGACACCGGGCTGGCGGTAGCTGCGGTCGATGGTCACGGACGGCCCTTGGGGTGCGAGGCGGGTACGGATTCCCGCACCCCGGCCGGGTCTCGGCCAGGGTGGCGGCCCGGCCGAGTCTACGGATCCTCACGACCGGCAGGGAGGCCGTGGGCCCGCGGCGGCCGGAGCCGGCCGGCGCGGGCGCACGGGGAACAGGCGAGGACGGCGGGCCGTCAGAACTCGACGACCGAGCGGAGGACCTCGCCGCGCTCCATCCGCGCGAACGCGGCTTCGACCCCGTCGAGCCGGATGGTCTCGGACACGAAGGCGTCGAGGTCGAGGCGGCCCTGGAGGTAGAGGTCGATGAGGAGGGGGAAGTCACGCTCGGGCAGGCAGTCCCCGTACCAGGAGGACTTGAGGGCGCCGCCGCGTCCGAAGACGTCGAGGAGCGGGAGTTCGAGCTTCATCTCCGGTGTCGGCACGCCGACCAGGACCACGGTGCCGGCGAGGTCGCGGGCGTAGAAGGCCTGCTGGTAGGTCTCCGGGCGGCCGACGGCGTCGATGACGACGTCCGCTCCGTTTCCGCCGGTCAGCCCCTGGATGGCCTTGACCACGTCCTCCGTGCGGCCGTTGACGGTGTGGGTGGCCCCGAGGCCCCGCGCCCATTCCAGCTTCCGGTCGTCCAGGTCTACGGCGATGATCCGGGCCGCGCCGGCGAGGCGGGCGCCGGCGACGGCCGCGTTGCCCACTCCCCCGCAGCCGATGACGGCGACGGAGTCGCCCCGTCCCACGTTGCCGGTGTTCAGGGCGGCGCCGAGGCCGGCCATCACGCCGCAGCCGAGGAGTCCGGCGGCGGCCGGCGCGGCGGCCGGGTCGACCTTGGTGCACTGCCCTGCCGCGACCAGGGTCTTCTCGGCGAACGCGCCGATGCCGAGCGCCGGGGAGAGCGGGGTGCCGTCCTCCAGGGTCATGGGCTGCGTGGCGTTGTGCGTGTTGAAGCAGTACCAGGGACGGCCGCGCTTGCAGGCCCGGCAGGTGCCGCACACCGCACGCCAGTTGAGGACCACGAAGTCGCCGGGTGCGACGGACGTGACGTCCGGGCCGACGGATTCGACGATCCCGGCGGCCTCGTGTCCGAGCAGGAAGGGGAATTCGTCGTTGATGCCGCCCTCGCGGTAGTGGAGGTCGGTGTGGCAGACCCCGCAGGCCTGCACCTTGACCAGGGCCTCGCCGGGTCCCGGGTCGGGCACGAGGATCGTCGTCGTCTCCACCGGTGCGCCCTTGCTCCGGGCGATGACCCCTCGTACGCGATGCGTCACGTCGTACCCCGCTCTGATCGGATCTGTCTGGATCAACGAACGTACACGGGCGCGGCGGCCGAGGGGAGTTGTGTCACACCACGGAACTCGGAGTGGCGAGTTCCGGTGGTACGGCGGCGCGAAGTGCCGACGCGAAGGCGGCCACGGCAGGGTGGGCGGCGGCGCCGCTGCGGAAGGCGACCTTGGTACGGCGCTCCATGAGCAGACGCGTGAGGGAGACGGCCGGGTCCACGGGCCCCATGACCCCGAGCTGCGGGACGACCGCGACGCCCTGGCCGGCCGCGACCAGGGCGAGCACGGTGGGGAACTCGTCGACGCGGTGGCGGATCCGTGGGGTGAAACCGGCGGCCTGGCAGGCCCGCAGCGCCATGGCGTGGCAGAGGGTGCCGGGAGTGGCGGTGATCCAGGAGGCATCGGCATGGGCCCGCAGGACGGCGCCCTGATCGGCGCCCGGGGCACCGGCTGCGGCTGCGGCTGCGGCTGCGCATGCGGCATCGGCATCGGGTGCCCCGTCGGCCGCGGCCGGCGGGGCCTGCGCCGCCGCTCCGGCCGGGGCGGCCAGGTACATCGCCTCCCGGTAGAGCGGGTCCGTGGCGAGCCCCGGCTCCCGCGGCGCGGGCACGAAATCGTACTCGTGGATCAGGGCGACGTCCAGGTCTCCTGCGCGCAGTGCGTGCGCGACCGCCGCCGGGTCGGTCTCCGACACCATCGGCTCCAGCCCCGGGTGGCGCCGGGCCAGCGTGGCCAGGGCGGCCGGGACGATGGCGCGGATGGCGGTGGGGAAGGCTCCGATGCGCAGGGCGCCGGCCAGTCCGCCGCGCGCCTCGGCGAGATCGGCTTCGGCCTGTTCCAGCCGCTCCAGCACGGCCTCGGCATGCCGGACCAGGTTCTGCCCGGCAGGGGTGAGCCGGACCCGGCGGCCGGTGCGTTCGAGCAGGGGCAGGCCCGCCTCGCGTTCGAGGACGGCGAGTTGCTGGGACACCGCCGAAGGGCTGAAGGCGAGGGCCTCTGCCACGGCGGCGATGGTCCCGCGGCGGGCGAGTTCGCGCAGCAGGCGCAGGCGTCGTACGTCGAGCATCGGCTCAGCTTACGGTTCAGGTAAGAAACGCGAACTGGATTTGACGTTCCGGGCGGATGAAGATCGTGGGCATGACGCAGAACCTCTCCCTGCACGGGATTCACGTACCGCTCGTCACCCCTTTCACACGCGCCGGGGACGTCGCCGCCGACGCCCTGGAGGCACTCGCCCACCAGCTCCTCGACGAGGGCGCCGCCGGGATCGTCGCCCTCGGCACCACGGCCGAGCCCGCCGCCCTCGACGAGGCGGAGCGAGATCTCGTCACCGACGTCTGCGCCCGGGTCTGCCGGGAGCGGGGCGCGATGCTGACCGTGAGCGCCGGGGCGAGCGGCACCCGGGCTGCCGAGGCTTCGCTCGCCCGGCTGGCGAGGTGGCCCGAGGCGCGGGCGGCGCTGGTGACGGTGCCGCCGTTCGTGCGGCCCGGGGCGGCGGGGGTGCTGGCGCACTTCGCGCACCTGGCCGGGGTGAGCCCCGTACCGCTGGTCATCTACCACATCCCGTACCGGACCGGGCAGCCCCTGGACGCGGCCGCACTGCGGGCCCTCGGGGAGCTGCCCGGGGTGGCCGGGCTGAAGTACGCGGGCGGCGGCGTCGGCGAGGAGGCGGTGGCACTGCTCGGGGAGCTGCCGGACGGGTTCGCGGTGCTGGCGGGCGACGACACGTACCTGTCGCCGCTGCTGGCGCTGGGCGCGTCGGGCGGGATCCTCGCCTCGGCGCACCTCGCGACGGCGCGGTACGCGGAGCTGGCGGCGGCCTGGCGGGCCGGTGACGTCCCGCGGGCGCGGGCTCTGGGCCACGGCCTGGCCCGGCTGTCGGCGGCGGTCTTCGCCGAGCCCAATCCGGTGGTGGTCAAGGCGGTGCTCCACGCCCAGGGCCGGATCCCGACGCCGGACGTACGGCTCCCGCTGCTGCCGGCGGGCGAGGCGGCGGTGTCGGCGGCGCTGGAGCGGCTGGCGGAACTCCAGGCCCCTCCTTCGGGACCGGCAACTTGCCGGGAAACGCCCTCCATGGGCGATTCACAAACAACGGGCGGGATGCCCGAATCAGATAGGGGTATGGGCGACTTGTCCGTTTCTCGGAGAGGCTCCGGGAGCTCGTGATGTGAGTCACCCGAATAGGCTCAACATCATTTAAACGGAAGGCGAGATTCCCTTTTCCAGGAAAGGAATTTCGCCATTCCCGGAACGCACCCCCAAGGTCATTTACCACCCCGGAACCGGGAAGTCGATCACCGGGTGGAATTCACGCCTTGTTCCGGTCCGGCGGGCTCGCTTACGGTCACGTCGTTCCCAGCGGGCAGCTGCCGGATCCGGCCGCCGCCAGGGACCCCCCGCACCCGCACGTGAGGAATTCCGCCATGCCCGGACCCGGTAAGCACCGTCGGTCGAAGCAGCGCCCGCTCATCCGCAAGCTGGCCTTCGCCGGCACCGGCGGCGCCGCACTCGCCCTGCCGCTGATCAGCGCGACCACGGCCGGGGCGGCCGTCACACAGCCGGCCGCGGTGCCCGCCGTGAAGACCGCCGCGCTGCCCGCGGTCAAGGTGGCGGCGGCAAAGGCGACCGCTCCCCTGACCTATTCCGTGGCCGTCGGCGACACCCTTTCGAAGATCGCCGCAGAGCATGCGGTGAACGGCGGCTGGCAGGCCCTCTACGAGACCAACCGGAACGCCATCGGAAGCAATCCCTCGGTGATTCGCCCCGGGCTCAAGCTGAGCCTCGGCGCGGCGGCGAAGGCGGCTGCCGCGAAGGCGACTGCGGTGTCCAAGCCGGCCACCTCGTACGCGAACAACCTCGACGGCTGGATCCGCGAGTCGCTGGCCATCATGGCCAAGCACGGAATCCCCGGCTCCTACAACGGAATTCACCGCAATGTGATGCGGGAGTCCTCGGGCAACCCTCGGGCCATCAACAACTGGGACTCCAACGCCGCGGCCGGCATTCCCTCGAAGGGCCTGCTCCAGGTCATCGACCCGACCTTCCGGGCCTACCACGTACCGGGCACCGCCATGGACTCGTACGACCCGGTCGCCAACATCACGGCCGCCTGCAACTACGCGGCGGCCCGCTACGGCTCGATCGACAACGTCAACGGCGCGTACTGACCCGGCAGCGGGCAGGGGCCGTCCCGCTCAGACCCCCGCCCCCGCGTCTCCCACGTACTTGCAGTACGCCGTTCCCAACTCGGTCACGTCCACGGACCAGTGCACGACCGCTCCCGGCGCGGAGCCCGTGTACGTGCGGACCAGATCGAGTACGGCACGGCTCAGTTCGGCCTTCACCTCATCCGTACGGCCGGGCAGCAGAGCCAGCTCGACATGGACGACGGCGTGCTCCGGCGCTCCATCGGCGACGAAGGTCTCCTCGGCGCGCCGGAAGCGGGTCTTGCAGGTGCCGACGGGGGTGCTGACGATCTTCTCGGTCAGCGGGTGCAGGGCGCCCGCGAACCCCCGCCGGTCGAAGGCGTCGGACAGGGATGCGGAGTAGTCCACGGTGATCTGCGGCATCAGGCGCTCCTTCTTCGGGTTCCGGCGTACGCGCCAGTCTGCCCCACTCCGTCCGAGCCCTCAGAGCCAGCCCTGGCGGCGGGCCGCGCGGACGGCCTCCATGCGGTTGCGGGTTCCCGTCTTGCCGATGACCGAGGACAGGTGGTTCCGTACCGTCGACTCCGACAGGTGGACCCTGGCCGCGATGTCGGCCACGGTCGCCCCGTCGGCCGCCGCGTTCAGTACGTCGGCCTCGCGCGCGGTCAGCGGATTCGGACCGGCGCTGAGCGCGGCAGCCGCGAGCGAGGGGTCGATCACCGTCTCCCCGGCGAGCACCCGGCGTATCGCGGCGGCCAGTTCCTCCACCGGCCCGTCCTTGACCAGGAACCCGGCGGCCCCGGCCTCCATCGCCCGGCGCAGGTAGCCGGGGCGCCCGAAGGTCGTCAGGATCAGCACCCGGCAGCCGGGGCAGCGCGTGCGCAGCTCGGCGGCCGCGTCGAGCCCGCTGCGGCCCGGGAGTTCGATGTCGAGCAGGGCCACATCGGGCCGCGCCTCGATCGCGGCGGGCACGATCTCGTCCCCGGCGCCGACCTGCGCCACGACCTCGATGTCCTCCTCCAGCCCGAGCAGCAGGGCCAGAGCGCCGCGCATCATGCCCTGGTCCTCCGCGAGCAGGACCTTGATCATCGGCACTCCTTGTTCTCCGGACCCGCCGGGTTCTCCGGGCTCTGCGCCCCCTCCGGTCCGGCCGGCTCCACCGGGAGTTCGGCGGTGACCCGGAAGCCGCGGCCCGGGCCGGGAGCCGGGCCGCCGGCGAGGGTGCCGCCCGCCGCGGCCAGGCGTTCGGCCAGGCCGGTCAGTCCGCTGCCCGGCGGGGTCGAGCCTACGCCGCCCCCGTCGTCGGTGATCACCAGGGTGACCCGTTCCGCAGAGCTGCGTACCTCGATCTCGCAGGTGGTCGCGCCGCTGTGCCGGATGGCGTTGGTCGCGGCCTCGCGCACCACCCAGCCGAGCAGCGCCGCCGCCTGAGGGGGCAGCGGGGGCCCGGACTGCCGTACGACGGGCTCGATCCCGGCGGCGGTCAGCGCGCTGCGGGCCCGGTCGAGTTCGGCCACGAGGCTGGCTTCGCGGTAGCCGGTGACGGCCTCCCGGATCTCGGTGAGCGCCTGGCGGCCGACGGATTCGATGTCGGCGACCTGGGCGAGGGCCGCGTCCATGTCCCGGGGGGCGATCCGGCGGGCCGCCTCCGACTTCACGACGATCACCGAAAGGGTATGGCCCAGCAGGTCGTGCAGATCGCGGGAGAACCGCAGCCGCTCCTGGTCCACGGCGGCCCGGGCCAGCTCCTGCCGTGTCTCCCGCAGTTCCTTCACCGTCTCGGACAGGGCGAGGATGGCCGCGGTGACCAGCCCGGACACGAGCGTCCCGTAGACGATGCCGAGGACGTCCCGGCCCTCCTCGCGGCCCGCGACCACCCCGGCCAGAGCGGTGACGGCGAACATCACCGGGGCGAGGTGGCGGCCCCGGACCACCGCGCCGGTGGCCAGGCCCCACAGCGGGAAGAACAGCAGCCAGTTGCCCCCGTAGGCGAGCGCGAGGGCGCAGGTGACCGCGCCCAGCGCGGCGAGGCACCAGCGGGTGCTCGCCGCCTCCCGCGCCCGCCGGTCGAAGGCGCGGAACACCAGGGTGATGTAGAGGGAGTTGAAGAGCAGCAGGCCGAGGACGCCGATCCAGGGGTTGGGGGTCTCCCCCTTGATCACGTTGGAGATGGCTCCCATGCCCAGCAGCAGCCACGGCAGCAGCGCGAAGGCATTGGTCGGGCCCATCGGGCCGTGGTCGTGGCCGGGGCCGGGGGCCTCACCGCGGGCCTTGCGGCGCTTCGCCCGTGTCCGCCATCCGGCTTTGCGGGCCTCCCAGTCGGCCTTCCGCTCCCTCGTGATCGCCTGCCCGCCCTGCATCTTCGCTCCCGTTCCCCGCTTCATGCGTCACACCGTCCTCGCGGACCGACGGTACGAGAGCATCGCGTACGAGCCGAACGCCAGGCCCCAGACCGCCAGTACGGCGACCGCGCCCAGGCCGGGGGCCGCCCCGGCGGCGAGGGACTGGCCCATCTCGGCGAACCGCCGCGCCGGGGTGAAGCCGGAGAGGGAGCGCAGCCACTGCGGGAACAGCTCGACCGGGAACCAGAGTCCGCCGGCGATGGAGAGCGCGAGGCTGCAGCCGACGTTGACCAGGCCGGTGGTCTGGGCGGTGAGCCGGTAGCCGTTGCCGATGCCGAGCAGGGTGAAGGGGAGGGCGCCGAGCCAGAGGACGAGGGTGACGGCCGCCCACTGCCAGGCCCCCAGCCGGACTCCGTTGACGAGCGCGCCCGCCGCGAGCACGGCGGCGATGGCGGGCAGCACGATCACCGAGCCGGTCAGGGCCCGGCCCACCACCACCTGCCGCGGGGTCATCGGCGTGACCCGCAGCTGCCGCAGCCAGCCGACGCCCTTGTCCTCGGCGACGCCGGTCCCCGTCGACAGGGCCGCGCCCAGGGCCCCGTAGGCGGCCATGGCCACCATGGAGGCCGTCTTCCATTCGGCCTCGTCGGTGCCGAGGTTGGTGAAGAGCAGGTACATCAGCACCGGCATGCCGATGCCGAAGACGACGAATCCGGTGTCGCGCAGGGCACGGCGGACTTCGAGGCGGACGTAGGCGTTGATCATCGGGCACTCCCCGTGGAAGCGGTGGAAGCGGTTTCGGCGGTGTCGGTGAGGGCGAGGAAGGCCTCGTCGAGCGAGGGCGCGGTGACCTCGATCCCGCGGACGGCGCCCAGTGCGGCGAGGGCGAGGACCGTCGCGTCCGGGTCCTGCGTCCGCAGCCGCGCCCGGTCGCCCCGCACCTCCACGGAGACCACCCCGGGCAGTTCGGCGAGGCCCTCGGTGGGGCGCCCGGCCAGGTCGACGCAGACCAGCGACCCGCCGGCGACGCGGCGCAGCTG
This sequence comes from Streptomyces sp. NPDC097981, assembly GCF_040302565.1. Taxonomy (NCBI): domain Bacteria; kingdom Bacillati; phylum Actinomycetota; class Actinomycetes; order Kitasatosporales; family Streptomycetaceae; genus Streptomyces; species Streptomyces sp. NPDC097981. The sequence goes on along the minus strand of NZ_JBEORW010000010.1, from coordinate 57,156 downwards.
CTCCGCCGTGCCGTCGGCGACGATCCGCCCGCGGTCGACGACCACGATCCGGTCGGCGTGGGCGTCGGCCTCCTCCAGGTAGTGCGTGGAGAACAGGACCGTGTTGCCACGCCGGGCGTAGCCGCGCATCGACTCCCAGAAGGCGCGGCGGGCCTCCACGTCGAGGGCGGCGGTCGGCTCGTCGAGCACGATGAGCTCCGGGTTGCCTGCGAGGGCGACGGCGAAGCGGACGCGCTGGGCCTGGCCGCCGGAGAGCCGGTCGATGCGCCGGCCGGCGAGTTCCGTGAGCCCGGCGAGCTCCAGCGCCTCGGCGACCGGCATGGGGGCCGGGTAGGTCCGGGCCACGAAGCCGACGAGCTCGCGCACGGTGATCCGCGGTACGGCGCGCCCCTCCTGGAGCATGGCGCCCACCCGGCCGGCCCCGACCACCTGCCCGGGGGCCTGGCCGAAGAGCCGTACGCTGCCCGCGTCGGGCTCGTCCAGGCCGAGCAGCAGCGCGATGGTGGTGGACTTCCCGGCACCGTTGCGGCCGAGCAGGGCGACCGTCTCGCCGCGCCGGACGTCGAGGTCGATGCCGGCGACGGCGTGGACGGGGCCGAAGGCCTTGGCGGCCGCCCGGAACCGGATCGCGGGCTCGTCGTGTGGTGTGTCCGTCGTGCGCGTCGGCCGCGGCGTCCGTGTCGCCTTCGTCGTCTGTGTCATGCCCACCACGCTATGGACCGCGGCGGCTCCCCGGCAGATCCGCATGTACGGACCCCACCGGTACAAATGTCCTGGCCCGGCGGTCCGCGAGCCGGGGGCCTACGGGCCCAGCCGGAGGCCGGCCTCGATGGCGGGCTCGACGAACGCGATGGTGTCGCGCACCCGTGCGGCCGGGTCGGAGTCGTAGCCGGGTGAGGGGATGCCGGCTCCGTTCCGGATGCGGAGGGCTTCGTTCACGATCGGGTGCCACTCCGTGCCGAAGGCGGTCAGGGCGTGCCGGCCGGCGCCCCCCTTGGACGTGAGGCGGCCGGTGGCCAGCAGGTGGTGCAGCCGGGCGACGCCCAGCACGAACCACTCCGTCAGCCCTTGCGCCCGCTCCGCCGGCCCGGACGCGACGGCCCCTTCTCCGGCGCGCAGTTTCGCGAGCGACGGCAGCCAGTAGTCGCGGAGGTTGCCGTGGGAGTACGTGCGCAGCGCCGTTTCGTCGGCCCACACGTCGCCGGGCCCGAGCCGGGGACCGCGCAGGGTGATCGCGCCCCGGGCGAGTTCGTGCCAGGTCACGGGGTTGACGCCGAAGCGGCCGGCGGGCTGGAACTCCCATTCCCCGATGCACGGCACGTCCGGGCAGTCGGCCGGCGGACCGGCCAGATCGGCGCGGGTGACGTGGAGTCCGTCGAAGTACGGGCGCGGGTGGTGGCGGCCGAGCTCGGTGAGGGCCTCGCCGAGGCGCCGGACGACGTGGTCGGCCGGACGCCCGCTCAGCACCGCGACGAAGTCGATGTCGCTGCGTCCCGGGCGGTAGTCCCCGTAGGTGAGCGAGCCGTGCAGGTACAGCCCCTCGACGAGTCCGGGTACCGCCCGGTCGGCGGCTTCCAGGTAGGCACCGGCCGAGCGGCGGACCTCGGGGGGCAGGGACGGCGAAGGCATGGTGATCAGGCTAGTCGGCCGTAACCGGCCGACGGGAGCGGGCGCGGGCGCGGGCCAGGGTGCGCAGGGGGGCCGCCAGACCGTAGCCGACGTCCTTGCGCAGGGCCTGGACGCCGGCCCGCTCCACGGCGGTCAGCTGGTGTCCCATGAGCTCCGACATGGTGGCGATCACGGGGCGCAGGCCCGGCTCGACCAGGTCGAGGATGCCGTCGGTGGCGTCGAGGGCGGTGCGGGCGCGCCGGGTTTCGGCGGCGAGGAGAGCACGTACGGCCGGGGTGTCGCGGGCCTGTTCGAGGTCGGCCCGAGTGACGGAGTGCTCGGCGAGGCGGGCGCGCGGGAGGCAGAGCCGGCCCTGTGCCAGGTCTCCGGCGAGGTCGGCGAGGAAGTCGACCCGCTGGGCGGCGTCCACGAACCGCCGCCACCCGGAGGCCTGTTCCTCGTCGGGGCCGCCCTGGTACTGGAGTCCGGTGAAGACGAGCACCCCGGGCCAGGCGTAGGCGTCCAGGTAGAACTGGAAGTCCTCCTCGGTGTCGAAGCCGTCGAAGCGGGCCTCGGCGGTGGCGGCGCCGTCCAGGAACCGGGAGACCCAGTGCACGGGCAGCCCGCGGGAGGCGACGGCGTGGGCGTATGCGCGCAGCAGCGGGTCGGGGCTGTCGCCGGTCTCCAGGGCCGTCTCCACCTGTGCGGAGAGCGCGGCCAGACCGGCGGAGCGCTCCTGCGGCGTACCGGTCTCGGCCACGTCGTCGACGAGGTTCATGAAGGCCACCCCCGCCGTCAGCCAGGGCACCAGCGGCGGCGCGGCGAGCAGGCGCAGCGTCACGTACGGGGCCGGCTCGCGCCGCAGGACCCGGCGGGCGACGTGCGTGTAGTCGTCGCGCAGCCGGGGGCTGCGGATACCGGCCCGTGTCAGGGTGGTGCGCCAGCTGGGCATGGTGGGGGTGCTCCTCGAACCGTGAAGGACCGTACGCGGGTTCGATGTGCGTACGGGTACACGATGTCAGGAGCGGTAGACCTTCTTCACCTTGCCCTGGGTGTCGGCGTAGAGGTAGCCGCCCTGGCCGTACTCGTCGCTGAGGTAGGGCCGCATGGACGGGGTCTGGTCGAAGAGCCAGGGCTCGACGATGACGTAGCGCGAGGTCGGGTTGGCCACGCCGAGCTCCTGCTTGGCCTGGTCGAGGAGGCCGGGCAGCGCGTCCCAGTTGACGCCCGCCATGTCGATCAGCGGCTCGTCCGGTTTGACGGTGCCGCCGGGGCCGGTGCGCTTCGCCTCGCCGTCGCGGTACTCGTAGCGGTCGTAGGTCTTGGCTCCGGGGCCGGTGGGGATGGAGGCGAGCACGTACTCCTCGTAGACCGTCATCTCCACGAACTCGGTGGTGCCGGACTTCTGCTTGAGGGCGTCGAGCGCGGTCCGCACATTGGCGGGGGTGAGCAGGGTGCCCTTGGGGGCGGCCACGGGGCTGCCGTTCGCCTTGGGGGTGCTCGCCTTGGTGCTGGGGGCCGTGGAGGAGGCCGCACTCGCGGCGGTGCCGCCGCCCTTCGCCTCGCCGTTGCCGCCGCCGGAGTGGCCGTCGGGGAGCAAGTTGACGATGCCGATCGCACCGCCGGCCAGGGCCACCGCGAGGATGCCTACGATCAGCGCCGGGCGTCGGCGCGGGGTGCGCACGGCCGGGACGGGCGTGGTGGTCGAGTACGGGGAGCCGCCACCGGGGGTGAACGGCGGCGGGGAGTAGGGCTGCGGGATCGGGGTCTGGTGAAGCTGGGGTTGGTGGGGCTGAGGCTGCGGTATCGCGGCCTGTGTGCTCGGCGGCCCGTACTGGCCCAGGATCACCGGGGGCGTGACCGGAGTGGCGCCGCCGAGAGCAGTGCTCGCGTCACGGAGCATTTGTTCCAGCTGCGCCGCGTCGGGCCGCACGGCCAGGTCCCGTACGAGCAGCCGCTCCAGTACGGGGCCCAGCGGGCCGGAGCGCACCGGGGCCGGGATCGGGTCGTCGAGCACGGCGACGACGGTGGCCAGGCTGGTGGCCCGGCGCAGCGGATGGACGCCCTCCGCGGCCACGTAGAGCAGCATGCCGAGCGACCACAGGTCGGAGGCCGCCAGCCCCTCCTCGCCGCGTGCGCGCTCCGGCGCGATGTACTCCGGCGAGCCGATGAGCACGCCGGTGGAGGTGAGGGCCGTCGAGCCGTGCAGGGCGGCGATGCCGAAGTCGGTCAGCACGGCCGAGCCGTCGGGGCGCAGCAGCACGTTGGCCGGCTTCACATCGCGGTGGAGCACGCCCTCGGCGTGCGCGGCCCGCAGGGCGGACAGCACGTCGAGGCCGAGCCGCAGCACGTCGGCGACGGGCATCGGCCCCGACTCCAGCTTGTCGTGCAGGGAGCCGCCCTTGACCAGCTCCATCACGATCCACGGATGTCCGACCGCGGCGTCGGCGGGCTCGACGATGTGGTGGATCGTCACCACGTGCGGGTGCGCGAGCCGGGCGAGTGCCCGGGCCTCGCGGATGGCGCGTTCGCGCAGCTGGACCGTGAGCCCGGGCGTTGCCGCGGCGGTCGCCGGGTCCGGCGGGCGCACCTCCTTGAGCGCGACGTCGCGGTGCAGTGCGATGTCACGGGCGCGCCACACCGTGCCCATGCCGCCGGCGCCCAGGGGGGCGATCAGTTCGAAGCGGCCGTCGACCAGCTGTCTTTCGGCCTCACTCATGTCCATGGCCGGACATCGTAGGCGCCGCCACTGTCAGCAGCGTCGGCGGTCCACCGTCACGGTGCCCTGGACGGTGCCGAGGGTGCGGTCGTAACAGCCGCCGACCGTTTGCGACCCGTACAGCTGGTAGTGCTCGGAGCTGGTGCCGACCGCGTGCCGCTGCTCGCGCGGGACGTTCGCCGTGTAGGCGGCGTCGCCCGTGTACCGGTCGTCGAGCCGGGTCCGGTCCACGGTCCGGCCGCCGCGCAGGGTGGCCGTCTCGGCGCGGTCGCCGAGGGCGATGACGGTGCGCATCCGGTCCGCGGCGCCGAGGGTGGTCTCGCCGTCCATCGTGTACGTGCGCGCGGTGCGGACGGTGGTGGCCCCGCGGGTCACGTCCTCCTCGTCGGTCCAGGCGGCGGTCAGGGCGTCCTGGTTCTCGCCCTCCGTCCAGCGGTGCACGGAGGTGTTGTGCACGGCGCGGGTGACGGTGGTGGTGACCCGGCCGTGGGAGGTGTCGAGCCGGCCGGCGACGGTGAGACGGTGGCCGCCCTCGGTGTCCAGGCGGTGCTGGGTACCGGGCGTCCAGCGGGCGGAGTTGGCCGGTTCGCCCTCCTCGTGCCGGGTGAGGGAACCCGTGACGACCGGGCGGCCCTCGTCCTGCCACAGGAGGAGGTTCGTCGGGGTGCTCCAGCCGCTCTGCCCGGCCGGGACGCCGGCGACGGACACCTCGATCCGGTGCGGGCGGCCGTCGTTGAGGAGCGCGGCGTACGGGGTGAGGTCGTAGACGATCGGCTGGACGTCGAACGCTCGGGGCGCGGGGGTGACGTACCAGAGGAAGGGGTTCGACCAGCCGCCGGTCCACACGGTCGGGAAGGGGGCGGCGATGCCGGCGAGCTGCCCGTCGACGGAGATCCGGACCTCGCGGTAGGGGCCGTCTGCGGCCTTGCAGGAGTACGGGGCGGCGTCGGGGGCGGTCATGTACCAGTACTCCTCGCAGCCACCGCCGGAGCCGGTGGCGTACACCTCGGCGAGGAGCCGCTCGGTGTTGCGCGGGGTGGTGACGGACGGGCCGGCGAGCGGGAGGACGCGGTCGGGGGTGCCGGGGGCGGGGGCGTGCCGGTCCCGGTCGGCCGCGTAGAAGGTGAGGGTGACCTTGACGTCGATGACGCCGGTGTAGGTGTCGTTGACGACGTTGCCGATCAGCATCTCCACGGGCTGTGGCCGGCTCAGGGTGTCGCGGTAGCGGGTGACGTCCTTCTCGACGGACCAGGTGATGCCGTCGGGCGAGGGCTCGGGGGTGGAGGTCCGCAGGATCTCGACGCCGCCGAGGGAGAGGTGGCCGAGGCGGTCGTACTGGCGGCCCTTGACCTTGCCGTCGAGGCGCAGGACGACCTTGGCCCAGGCCCCGCCGCATGCCGCCGGGGGCGTGTAGCTCCCGAGATAGGGGGTGTAGTCGCGGAACTGCGCCTCGGCGAGGGTCACCTCGCAGGACCGGGTCGCGGGCCGCGCGACGGGCGGGGCGGCGGTGAGGGGGTCGTGCCAGTCGCTCCCGAACTCGGCGGGCGGCTCGGCGGCGGCAGCGGGCCGGGGTGCGGCCGGGCCGGCCCCTGGGCCCGGCAGGCCCGCCCGGGCCGCATCCGGGGCGCCGTGGGCCCCGTTCGCGCGTGCGGCCGGCCCGGCCGCGGCCGCGGGTCCCGCGGCGGCGGCCAGGGTGCCCGCCGCGAGCGCGAGCGCGCCGAGCAGGCCCGTGATCCTGTGTCGTCTCATGGCCCCGCAGTGAATCCCGGCCCACCGGACCGGCACCAGGGGTCCCGCCCCGCCCGTGGCCGGATCTCGCCCCCCCGAAGGCCGCCGCCTGCCGGGTCAGGCGGTGGGAAGGACGACCGTGCCGTCGTCGTCCGCGTGGACCGTGTCCCCCGGGCGGAACGTGGCTTCGCCGATGGTGACCGGTACGTCCACGGTGCCCGCGCCCGTCTTGCCGCTCTTGCGGGGGACCGTGCCCAGTGCCTTGATGCCGAGGTCGAGTCCGCCGAGCGCGACGCTGTCGCGGACCGCACCGTTGATGATCAGTCCCGCCCAGCCGTTGCGCTGCGCCGCTCCGGCGATGAGGTCGCCGGTCAGGGCCGTGCGCAGGGAGCCGCCGCCGTCCACGACGAGGACCGCGCCCTCGCCCGGCGTGTTGACCAGCTCGCGCAGCAGCGCGTTGTCCTCGTGGCACGAGACGGTCCGCACCGGGCCCGCGAAGAGCCGGCGCCCGCCGAACTGGCGGAACGGCGTGGTGCAGATGGCCAGGCCCTCACCGTGCTCGTCGTACAGGTCGCTGGTGGGGACGGGGGTGACCGGGGTGACGCTCATGTGGCTCGGGGCTCCTCGCAGCTCGTACGTCGCGCCGTGCGGCCCCAGCGTAGGCGGTGGGGCCGCGGCGCGGCTCAGTCGCGGGAGTTGCCGAACAGGATCCGGTAGCCGATGAGCAGCACGAGCGAGCCCGCGATCGCGGAGCCCCAGGTGGCGGGGTCGTAGAACTCGTGCCCGATCGGCTTGTCCAGGAACTTCGCGGAGAGCCAGCCGCCGGTGAAGGCTCCGGCGATGCCGATGAGCGTGGTCCCGATGAGGCCGCCCGGATCACGGCCGGGCAGCAGGAACTTGGCTATGGCTCCGGCCAGCAGCCCCAGGACGATCCAACTGACGATCCCCATGGTCGTTCACTCCGCTTCGCTCGTACGTGGCTGTTCGCGTTCTCACCGGGGAGGACGCGAACAGCAGCGAAACGGTTCTCAGCAGCGGCGCAGCCGTACGAGCGCGACCCCGGCGGCCACCACCGCGGCCGCCGCGAGGCCACCGCGCGACCGCCGTGCGAGCACCGCCCGGCTCGACCGGTGGGAGAGCACGGAGCAGTGTGACTGCGCGGAGAGGGGGGAGCCCGTGCTCAGCCACGAACCCACGGAGCCGATCGAGAACGCGGAGCCGACGGACCCGACCGACAGCACACTGCCGACGGAGCCGATGGAGAGGACCGAACCCACCGAACCGATGGACAGCACCGATTTCCTGGACCAGAGCGAGAGGAACGATCCGTCAGCCATGGGCGTCATGCTGCCACACGGCTGATCGGCCCGGCGGCGGATCCCGCGTCCGGCGCCTCGGCGGATGCGGGTGCAGATGCGGGTGGGAGCGTGGATCCGGAGCCGGCTGCGGGCGTGGACACGGGCGCGGTGCCCGTGGCCGTCCGCGTCAGCAGCAGCACCCCGCGCGCCGCCGCCAGCGCCCCGGCCACGGCGAACAGGAGCCCCACCGCGCCGCCCTGGAGGCGTTCGCCGAGCAGGACCATGCCGATGGCGGCAGCGGCCAGCGGGTTGGCCAGGTTCACCACGGCGAGCGGCGCTCCGAGCCCGCCCCGGTAGGCCCGCTGCGACAGGAGCATCCCGCCGACCGCGAACACCACGACGAGCAGGGCCACGGCGACGACCCGCACACTGAGCAGGGGTCCGCCGCGGCCGCCCGCGACGGCCACCGTCTGCGTCAGGGCGGAGGCCACGGCGGAGGCCAGTCCGGACGCCGTCGCGTGCCGCAGCCCCGAGCGCACGTCCCTGCGTACGGTCAGCAGCACGATCACGGCGGCGGTGGCCCCGGACACGGCGAGCGCCTCGGCCAGGCTGAGGGTGTCGTCCGGGGCCGGTCCGGAGGCCGGGAGCAGGAGCAGGCCGAGCCCGACGACGGTGGCCAGGGTGCCCCGCCATTCGGTGGCCGCGACCCGGCGGCCGGCTCCGCGGGCTCCGAGCGGGACGGCGGCGACGAGGGTGAGCGCGCCGAGCGGCTGGACCAGAGTCAGCGGCCCGTAGCGCAGGGCGGCCGCGTGCAGCAGCGCGGCGCCGGCGTTCAGCCCGGCCGACCACCACCAGGCCCCGTTGCCGAGCAGGGCTCCGGCGCTGCGGGCCACGGCGGCGCGTGCGAGCCGCTCCTGGGCCACTGCGGCGGCCGCGTAGGCCACGGCCGAGGCCAGGCAGAGCGCGACGGCGAGGACAGTGGCGTTCATCGGCCGGCCCCCGCGACCTCTGCCGGGGCCTCCTGTGCCGTACGGGCCCGCTGAGCCGCCCGGGGCGCCCCGGCAGCGCTCTGCGGGCCCGGCAGGTGCCGTACGACGGGCAGCGAGCCGGTACGGACCCGCGGGCGCGGGACGACCAGCAGCGCCCCGCCGAGCAGCACGGCGGCGACGGCGGCGTCGAGCCAGTAGTGGTTGGCGGTGCCGACGATCACGAGCAGCGTCGCCAGCGGGTGCAGCAGCCACAGCACGCGCAGGCGGGACCGGGTGGCGGCGATCATGCCGAGCGCCAGCATCAGCGCCCACCCGAAGTGCAGGGAAGGCATGGCGGCGAACTGGTTGGCCAGGGTGTCCGCGGCGGGCGCGGCCCGGTACACGGAGGGCCCGTAGACCTGCCCGGTGTCGACGAGGTGGGCCGCGTCGAGCATCCGCGGCGGGGCGAGCGGGAAGGCGAGGTGCAGCGCGAGGGCGGCGCCGGTCAGAACGGCGAGCACGCGCCGGGCCCACTGATAGTGGCCGGGTCTGCGCAGGTACAGCCAGATCAGGAAGAGGACGGTGGCCGGGAAGTGCACGGCCGCGTAGTAGGTGTTCGCGGTGTGCACGAGGGCGTCCCCGGCCCCGCCGCCGTCGGCCCCGTGCAGGAGCAGCCGCTGGATCGCGCCCTCGCCGGGCAGGTGCAGGGTGCGTTCGGCATCCCAGATCCGGCCGGCGTTGCGCAGCGCCTCGTCGGCACGGTCCGTGGAGAGCATCCGGCCCGCCTTGTACACGGCGAACAGGCCCGCGACGAGCAGCAGCTCGCGTATGAGGCGGCGCCGCTGCCCGGTTCCCGGGCCGTCGGCCGGCCCGGCAGGTGTGGTGTGGGAGCTCATTCCCCCGCTCTCTCTTCCTGTGCTCGCGCGCCGCCTGTACGCGGATGGCCACGCGGTGGGTGCGCCGCTGCGCGGCGGCCGGCCTCGACCGCGCACACAACGACACGCAAGTGTATCGATACATTCGCGTATCGATACGCCGGTGTACCGATACGTTCGCGTTCCCGTACACTTCCCTCACGGAACCATCCGCCGCGGAGCCCCCGAGGAGAGCCGCTCACCATGACGTCGACGCCGCCCGCCGCGCGCCGCTCCAAGATCACCCCGGAGCGGGTGCAGGAGTTCTACGACGCCGTGCTGGAGCAGTTGCGCGAGCACGGGTACGAGGCCCTGACCATGGAGGGCGTCGCCGCCCGGGCCTGCTGCGGGAAGTCGACCCTCTACCGGCAGTGGAAGACCAAGCCGAAGCTGGTCGCGGCGGCCCTGCGCGCGAACCGGCAGGGCACGCTGGTCGCGGTGGACACCGGCACGCTCGCCGGCGACCTGCGCGAGGCGGCCCGGATCGCGGCCGGCAACTCGGGGCGCGACACCCGGCTCACCCAGGCCCTCGGGCATGCCGTGCTCAGCGACGAGGGGCTCCAGGCGGCCCTGCGCGAGGCGCTGGTCGAGCCGGAACTGGCCGCGTTCGACGCGATGGTGGCGCGGGCCGTGGAGCGCGGGGAGATCGCCGCGGACCATCCGGCCGTGGAGTTCCTGCCGGCCCAGCTGATGGGCGTACTGCGGATCCGGCCGGTGCTGGAGGGGCGGTACGCCGACGCCGACTACCTGGTCCGGTTCGTCGACGCGGCGCTGCTGCCCGCCCTGGGACTGGCACCCGTCCCGGACCCGGACCGGGAGGCCCCCTGAACCGGCGGGCCGCCGTCACCGATGACCGGACGGCGACCCGCCCGCGCTGCCTCGTGGGGACGGCGGCAGCGCGCCACCGGACAGGGCGGTGGTCACTCGCTTGAGGGAGTGACCACCGCCCGGTCTGTGCGGCCCCCCGGCCCCTCGCGTCAGGACCGCGGGGTGCCCATGGCCCGGACGAACTCCTCCGGACCGGCGTCGAAGCCCCGTACGGCGGCGTCCAGGGACCAGGCCCCCGACGCGTCACGCGTGAACTCCGCGACCGTGGCCGCGGTGGCGGCCGGGACACCCGCGAAATCGGCCACCGCGAGATCGGTGTAGCCCTCGCGGATGCGGACCCCCGTACCGCCTATGGCCGCGAAGGTCTTCGTACGGGCGCCGCGCGGGCCGGTGTCCTGGATGACCACGCCCACCACCACCCGGCCCAACGCGGGCGACATCCGGTTCAGTTCGAGAGTCATCACCTCGTCGAACCCGAAGCCCTGGCCGGTCTGGCTGTCCCGGTTCAGGGTGATGGTGCCGTCGGGGGAACGGCTGCCGAAGTGCACGACGTGGACGGGCTCCCCGTGGAGGTCCGCGGCGCCGTAGACCGCCGCGATGATGTCCAGGTCGTGTGCGGGCGTGCCCGCGGGGCTCGGATCCCACCGCAGGGCGATCTCCACCTTGGCCAGGCTCTTGCGTACCGTGCTTGTCGACGTGCTCACCGAACTCCCCCTCCGCATACCGGGTGTTGCCCCGTCCATGCTGTCACGCGGGGGCCCTGCCGGTCCGGACGGGCGTACGTTCCCGGCCAGTCGGGCCGGCGCCTTCAAGCGCCGGGCACGACGCGTACGGTCTCCACCCAGTGCGGCGGCTGCGGTGCGTCGGCCCCGATCAGCGCGGCGATCAGCCGGCAGGACGGGGTCTCGTCGGGCCACGGCGTGTATCCGTCGGTCAGGACGACGACGATGTTCGGCCGGTCCGCCGCCGCCAGCGCGGCGCGGATGCCGACGCGCATGTCCGTGCCGCCGCCCCCGGCCAGGACCACCTGCTCGGTGCTCGTCACCCGGGCCACGGTGTGCACGTCCGCGTCGCAGGCCAGTACGGCGACCCGGTTGCCCCGGACCCCCACCTCCCGCAGGACGCCGGTGACCTCGCCGAGAGCGGCGGCGAGCTCGTCCTCGCCCATCGACCCGGAGGTGTCGATGACGATCGCGACCCGCGGCAGCGGCCGGCGCAGGCTGGGCAGCACCACGCGGCCGCCGAGCGCCGGAGTGCGCCGCGAGGGGCGGCGGTACGTGTAGTCCACCGCGCCGCCCGCCCAGGCGGCGGCCTCCCGTACCGCCCCGGACAGGGCGCGCCGCCAGTCGACGGTGGGCTCCAGCAGCTCCTGTGCCCAGCGCTGCCAGCCGGCCGGGAGGCTCCCCCGGATGCGCTGGTGGGCGCGCATGGCCTGGGCGGTCTGCCGGCGCAGCGCCTCCGCCTCGACCCGGCCGATCCGGGTGGGACCGGCGGCCTCGCCGAGCTCCCAGGGCATCGGGGCTCCGTGGGCGCCCGAGCCGCAGTCCGGCGCGTGCGGCGGGGTGGCCGGGATCGCGGGCAGGTACGTTTCGAACAGCCCGCCGGCGGCCAGGCCGAAGAGTCTGGGTTCCATCCGGCCCTCGGGCAGGGCCAGCCCGTCGGCGAGGAGGTCGTCGTTGATCTCGCAGTCCTGGGCGATGTTGACGCGGACCCGGTCGCGCTGGTCGGCGGCCGGCAGCCGGGCCGCCCGGGCGTGGTGGTCGCGCAGCAGGTGGGCGACCTCGTGGATCCACACCCCGGCCAGTTCCGTCACCGGCGTGGCGTCGACGAAGGCGGGCGAGACGTAGCAGCGCCAGTGCCGGTCCACGCCCATCGTCGGGACCCCGGCCGAGGGGACCACGGTGAGCGCGTACAGGGCGGAGGCGAGGTAGGGGCGGGCCTCGGCCGCCTTGTACCGGGCGGCCAGCAGCTTCGCCCGGTCCAGGCGGGCGGCCGGGGGCACTGCGTCCGTCGGCCGGCCGCCCTCCGTCGGGCCGTTCACGGGCGGCGTCACCGGCCGGGTCAGCCGGCGCCCGGCAGGGCGCCGGAGAGCTGGAGCAGTTCGAGGAACGCGTCGATCCCGGCGGGCACGGGCCAGTCCAGGTCGCGCATGGCGGCCAGGTCGGTGGCCGCACGCGCGGCCACATCGGGCACGCCCGCGTCGACCGCCTTGGCGAGGACCGTCCAGCCGGCCTCCCAGCGGGGGCGGGTGAGCTCGCCCTGGACGGCCGCGACCACGGCGATGAGGAAGGCCAGCTGCCGGTCGCCGCGTTCGGGCAGTGCGAAGGCGTCCGGGTCGGCCAGCACCCGGTCGGGGTCGGGCAGGTCGAGGTGTTCCACGTACGAGAGCAGCTCGATCCCGGCCGCGTCCCCGACGGCGCCGGTGAGCGCGGCGGCCAGGGCCTCCCGGCCGGCGCCGGCCGCGTACCCGGTGGCCAGCAGCCGCAGTGCCATCTCCCAGGTGCGCGGGGAGGGCCAGGCGCGGCCACGGCCCTCGGCCTCGTTCGGCATGTGGTGGACCAGGCCCGGCCGGGCGGTCAGGAAGCCGGAGATCACGCCGCGGGCGCGGGCGACGGCCCCGGAGACGCGAGCGGGGTCGACGGCCGGGATGGCGACCTCGGGCCAGGTTCCGGCCAGGCCGCGGGCCACGGTGCGCGGGTTGTGGGTCCAGTCGAGGTGGACGAAGCGGTTGGCCAGCGGCGGGCTGAGGTGCCAGCCGTCCGCGGCGCTGGACGGCGGATTGGCCGCCGCGACGATCCGTACCGACTCGGGCAGCACCAGGCTGCCGATCCGGCGTTCCAGGACCACGCGCAGCAGGGCCGCCTGCACGGCGGGCGGGGCGGAGGACAGTTCGTCGAAGAACAGCAGTCCGTGGCCGGTGCGGGCAAGGCGTACCGCCCAGTCCGGCGGGGCCATCGGCACGCCGGTGGTGGCGGGGTCGTCGCCGACGATGGGCAGGCCGGCGAAATCCGAGGGCTCGTGGACGCTGGCGATCACCGTCTCCAGCCCGACACCGAGGGCGTCGGCGAGCTGCTGCATGCCGGCGGACTTGCCGATGCCCGGCTCACCCCACAGCAGGACGGGCTGATTCGCCGTCACCGCCAGTGCCAGGGCTTCGAGTTGGGGGTTGGCCGCGGGCTCGGTACGGGTGGCGCGGAGCCGGGCGCCCAGGGCGTCGGCGGCGAGGAGGTTCGGCGTGCGGGCGGTCATGCGTCGTCGTCCTCGTCGTTGTCGTATTCCTCCTGCTCGTCCATCCACTCGTCGAACCACTCGGAGCCGATGCCGGGGAACTCCTCCTGGACCCGGCTGCGCAGGAACGCGAGGTCCGTGCGCTTGTACCGGCGGATCACCTGGTCCAGCGACAGCTCCATGTCGTCGATGACGTCGATGCGGGAGCCGGCCGTGAGGAGCGCCTCGACCAGGGCGGTCGAGCCGACGTTCTTGACCGCGACCTGCAGCGGGGTCTGCCCGGCATTGGACCGGGCCTCCAGGTCCAGGCCCGCCGCCAGCAGGCGGGGCAGCAGCTCCTCGTGGTCCAGGAGGTTGAGGGCGTGCAGCAGCGTCTGGCCGCGGCCGTCGCGGACGCGGGGGTCCGTGCCCGCGTCCAGCAGGGCCGTGACGCCGGGGGTGTCGCCGTGCTGGGCGCGCAGGAACAGCTCGCGCCGCTCGGCCTGCAGGGCGCGCGGCAGCCGCCCCTCTCCCGTGGTCCAGTCGTGCTGGACGGCGAAGCAGCCGGAGATCGCGCCGCCGAACGCCCGCATGGCGCGCTCGCGCTGCTGCTCATCGGCGCTGTGCCGCAGCAGGTCCAGTACGCCGCCCTGCGAGCGCACCTCGTGCCACTCGCCGCGGCAGCGCACCCGTACCGGCCGGGCCTCGGGCGGGCCTGGCGGCGGGCCGGCGGCGGGTCCGGCCTGCGGGAACAGGGCGGAGGCGACCAGCGGGTGGAGCTCCTTCGGGGTGATCAGGCCGTTGCGGACGAGTTCGAGGTCGGGCAGCCGGGTCCAGGCGAACAGCGGCAGCCTGGGGACCTGTCCGCGCGCCTCCCTGTAGGGGATGGTCCGGGCCCGCAGCCCGCCGGCACCGGCCGCTTCCACGACGAGGGTGGCGGGCCAGTGGGAGGCGACCCAGAAGCGTTCGCCCTCGCCGGCCGCCAGGAGGCGGTGCACCTCGGCCGCCAGGCGGGTCAGGTCGAGCAGGCGGGTCGCCATGGTCCGCTCCGGCTCCAGCGGCCGGCCGTACTCGCCCATGGACACGTTCAGGTTGCGCTCGATGCCGGCAGCCGCGTAGGCCTCGGCGTACTCGCCGCGGTCGTGCAGCAGGCAGACCCATTCGGCGTGCGCGGCCGGGTCGGCGGGGCCGGGGTCGGCCGCGGGCACCTCGTGCGCGGCCAGAGGGGTGCCGTCGGGGTGGAAGAACGGCAGCCGGTCGGCGCCGCCGGCCAGGCGTTCACGCAGTTCTGCGGTGTGCCGGGCGTCCCAGAGCGGGCGGGTCGCGATCCAGTTCTCGACCCGGAAGCCGTCCGTGAAGGTGTAGAGGTCTTCGTGTTCCGCCGCGGGGACCGGGGCGCAGTGCAGCCGCAGCCGCTGCGGGCCGTCGGCCATGGGGCCGGTGGTGGCGGACAGAACCGGTGCGGCGGCTCCGGTCCCGTAGCGGGCGAACAGGACGCGCACGCCGGAGAGGAGGGTCGTGCGGCCGCCCAGGGTACGGGGCAGGTGCCAGCGGACGAGGTCCGGGGCGAGGTGGCGCAGGTCGTCCTCGACCGCCTCGGCGACCGCGGACCCGTGGCGGGCGGCGAGGTCGGTGAGGTCGAAGTCGATGTCCACGGCGGCGGCCGCACAGGCGGCCCGCCAGTCTCCGGCGAGCCGGTGCGCGGTGGCGCGCTCGATCATCCACCGGGGCACGGCGTAGCGCCGGATCCGCTGCCACGTGGCGGTGTCCTGATCCAGGAATCCGCCGGGCAGGCGAGTCAGGTCGGGGAGTTCGGCGCGGGCGTTCACCGGTACACGCTCGTGATGGCGCCGAGGTCGGGGTGGGCGGGCCGGGTGGGCCGCAGCCGGGAGGTGAAGGAGCGCTTCACCTTGCGCGGCAGGCCGGGGCCCAGGCCGACGTACTCCAGCGGGGAGTCTTCGGGCACGGCGGCCAGCAGGCACTTCGCGCCGCGCCCGGTGAGGCCGGTGTGGCGCAGTTCGAGGCGGCGCAGCGGGCTGCCGGGGAGTGCGGCGGCCAGGGCGTACGCGCCCTCGTCGCCGGTGTCGTTGCCGGTGGAGCCGAGGCTGCGCTCGGACATCGCCCGTCCGAGGTCGAGTGCTTCGATCCCGCCGAGGGCGTCGGCGAGGGCCCGGGCGCCGGCCGGGCCTATGCCGTTGCCGCCGAGGCCGAGGCGGACCGGCCGCGCGGGGTCGGCGGCCGCCGCGGCGGCCAGGATCGCGGTGCCCTCGTCACCGAGGTGGTTGGCCGGGAGGTACAGCTCGCGCACCCCGGTCTCCCGGATGAGGGCGGCGAGCAGCGGCGCCGCCTCGGCGGTGAGGCCGTTCCCGCCGAGGAAAAGCCGTTCGAGCGGGGTCTCACGGCTGCGGAGGGCGTCGAGGAGGAGGCGCACCCCTTCGCTTCCGATGCCCGTGTTGACCAGGTCGAGGGTGCGCAGGGTCCGGTTGCGGCGCAGCAGGCCGGCGAGGGTCCGGGCGCCATCCACGAAGACTGGATTCCGCTTGAGCCACAGGGCCTTGACGGTGGTGTCGTCCGCGAGGGCGCCGGCGAGTGCGGCCGCGCCGTCGGGCCCGATCCGGTTGCAGCCGAGGTAGAGGGTGTGGAGCCCGTGTCCGTCGGTGAGGGCGCCCGCGAGCGTGCGGACTCCTTCGTCGCCGATGGAGTTGGTGCCGAGCAGCAGGTGCCGGGCGTGGGCGGAGCCCGCGGCGACGGCCGCCACCCTGGCGGCGCCGGCCGGTCCGAGGCCCTGCTTGCACAGGTCGACGCGGCCGTCCGCGCGCAGGGTTCCGATCGGGAAGACCTCGTCGGCCTCGACGCGCTCCGCCTCGGCGAGCCGCGCGAGCAGCGGGTCGAGCGCGGCCGGGTCGGCGAGCGGCACGTCCGGGTGCTCGATCGCGGGGCACCGTACGGGTGTCGGCTGTGTCATCACCACTCCACCGGTCCTTCGCCGGTGCCCGGCGTCCACAACGACATGAAGAAGACGCAAGACCGGCCGGATTCGAACCGACGTCCTCCAGCTCGATGCTTGGGCGCGACGACCTCTGCGCTACGGCCTTGCTGCGGGAGATCATACCCATGGAACGGCCTGAACTCGATCACCAGTTTGATTGTTTACTCGGCCGATTGCGGTCCGTGACCGGCGCGGCCCGGCCGGGGCTTCGGCCGGCCGGGCCGCCTGGGCCCATCCCCCTTGCGGTGGGGGTGAGTTGGGTCGGCGCCCCGATGCGGACCCGCGGGTGCCGCGGCGAACCCGGCGGCCGGAAGGACGGCTCACCCCGCCACGGCGGAGGACCCGGCACCCCCTGGTGTGGCCGAAAGCCATCGGTGGCCGGCCCACGGCGCGCGGCCGGCTCCCCGGCCCGGCCGGCCCGTCCACCGCTCGCCGGGGACGGCGCACACCTTGCCGACGCCGACCTGGAGCGCGGCGGGTTCCCGGCTGCGACCGAAGCAGGCGCAATGTACGGATAAAACGGACCTGCACCCTTTCGCCCAGCAGTGGCGTATTTCCGGCGATCCGCGCCGCACCTGTCGCCGAGCCCGGCCCCTTTGTCCCGTTCAGGAAGCGAATCGCCATAGAAACGCCGGTCACGCCGGATCGTTACCTCAAGTTTTGCTCAATTCCAGTGACATCGCGGCTGCAGCCTTCCTAGCTTCCTCGTACACGCGTCTTGACGCTTCTTACGTTCCCGCGGTTCCACCCGCTGCCGGCGATCCCGCAGCGCGTCCCGCGTTCCCTAGGAAAGAGTGCAGAAATGAAGGTTCCCAAGGCTGGTGCTTTGGCCGCAGTGATCGGCCTCGCCCTGACCGCATCCGGGTGCGGCGGTGACAGCGGCCCCAAGGGGAACCTCTCCATCGGCATCAAGTTCGACCAGCCGGGTGTCGGACTGCGCGAGCAGAGCGGCACCTTCTCCGGTTTCGACGTGGACGTCTCCACGTACATCGCCAAGGAGCTCGGCTACAAGCCGGAGCAGATCGAGTTCAAGCGGGTCGACAGCTCCGACCGCGAGCTGCTGCTCCAGTACAACGAGGTCAAGTTCGTCGTGGCGAGCTACTCGATCAACGACAAGCGCAAGGAGAAGGTCGACTTCGCCGGCCCGTACTTCCTCGCGCACCAGGACCTGCTGGTCCGTGCCGACGACACCTCGATCACCAAGGCCGAGGACCTCAACAACAAGAAGCTCTGCTCGGTCACCGGCTCCACCTCGGCCGAGAACGTCAGGAAGAACCTGGCCCCCAAGGCCAGCCTCCTGGAGCTCGACGGCTACTCGGAGTGCGTCATCGCGCTCCAGGACGGCCTGGTCGACGCCCTGACCACCGACAACGCCATCCTGGCCGGATACGCCGCCCAGAAGGGCAACACCGGCAAGTTCAAGCTGGTCGGGCTGAGCCTGAGCAACGAGAACTACGGCATCGGGGTCAAGAAGGGCAACAAGGAACTCCAGGGCAAGATCAACGCCGCCCTGAAGAAGATGGTCCAGGACGGCGCCTGGGAGGCGGCCGTGAAGAAGAACTTCGGATCGGCGAACTACAAGAACGAGCCCGCCCCCGTGATCACAACGGGCAGCTGACGATCGTCGACACGGTGGCGGGATCCGACCAGTCGGAGTCGAAGGCGGCGTTGACCACGTAGAGGCGGCCGCCGTGGACCGCCGCCGTGGTCGGCTCGTCGAAGCGCGGGTCGGTGATCTGCTTGACGAACCGGGCCCGGCGGCCGTCCGCGCTCAGCGTGAAGACGTCGACGGCATAGCTCCAGTTGCGGACGACGTACAGCGTGCGGCCGTGGACGACGAGCCCGTCGCCGTTGCCCACCGATCCGCCGTCGAGCGGGACCCCGGCGGCGGCCCCGGTGCGCGGGTCGACGCGGAAGAGCGCCTGCGCGTGGTCGTTGACCACGAGCAGCGCTCGGCCGTCCGGGGTCCGCTCGATGCCGTTGGAGCCGAAGACCTGGCCGCCCGGGGTGGGGACCCACTCGCCGACGAGCGCCACGGCACGCGGGCCCTGGCCGGTGCCCGGGCCGTCGGGCAGGAAGTACAGGACGTCGTTGAAGGAGTCGGTGAACCAGGCTCCCCCGCAGCCGACGACGACGTCGTTGACGAAGGCGGTCCCGGTGGCGGCCTGGTGGGTGGCCAGCACCCGGCCGTCACCGGCGTGCACGACGCGGATCTGCCCGCTCGTCCCGCCCGCGACGAGCAGCCTGCCGTGTCCGTCGAGCTTGAGCCCGACGGACATCGTGCCCGGAGCCTGCCCTCCGGTCAGGATGCGCCCGGCCCCGGTGGCGAGGTCCACGCGGTAGATCGAACCGTCGATCAGCGACCCCGTGTAGGCGAGGCCGCCCGGCGAGACGGCGATGCCCTCGGGCTGGAAGCCGGGCGGGGTGGGCAGGGTCTCCGGCCGGGACCCTGCGGGCCGGGCCTGGGCGAGCGGTGCGAGCGGTCCCACGAGCGCGGCGCCGCCGAGGGCCGCGGCCGCGCCGAGGAAACTGCGCCGGCCCAAAGGTCCAGTCACGGTGGTGTCCTTTCAACTGCCGTACGAACAGCGGTGGTTGAAGCAGCATCGGTTGACCCCGCCACCTCAGCACACCACCGCCGTCACGTCAGTCCCGGATCCGGACCCTTCACAAGGAAATGGGGAACCTCCCCTTCTGCGCCGCCACCGGCGCCGCCGCGTGCGTCAGGCCGCCGGGGCCTTGACGCTCAGCACCTTCAGGAACTCCCGCATCCAGGCGGAGTGGTCGGGCCAGGCGCGGGCCGAGACCAGCGTGCCGTCGACCACGGCCTCGGAGTCCTCGTACGCGGCCCCGGCGGCCTTCATGTCGGGTTCCAGCGCCGGATACGCGGTCACCCGGCGGCCGTCCAGCCCGCCGCTCGCGGCCGTGATCAGCGGGCCGTGGCAGATCTGGGCGACCGGCTTGTCGGAACCGGTGAAGGCGGCCAGGATCCGCCGCACCTCGGGGTCGTTGCGCAGGTACTCCGGCGCCCGGCCGCCCGGGACGACCACGGCCGCGTACTCCTCCGGGACCACGTCGGCGAACGCCACGTCGGCCGGCCAGGTGTAGCCGGGCTTCTCGGTGTAGGTGTCGAAGCCCTCCTCGAAGTCGTGCACCACGAACCGCAGCTTCTTGACCGCCGGCGCCGCGATGTGGACCTCGTACCCCTCCTCGCGCAGGCGCTGGTACGGGTAGAGCACCTCCAGCGACTCCGCCGCGTCGCCGGTCACGATGAGGATCTTCACTGCCATGGGCTGCTCCCGGTAAGGGTGTTCACGGTGTGCACGGTCCGCGGCCCCGGCCGGGGCCCCCGCCACCGTGCCCGCATCGGAGCTTCCTGCCAAGAGGCCCTCACCCGTTCGGCCCAGCGAGCGGCGGGGGCAGAATCCGGCCTTCCGACACATGGATTTTACCTGTAGGGCACATGACAATGTGAACCTCTGCTCTGCCACCTGACGCCCCGCCAACTGCCATGGCGGGGGCGGTGCCTGCGAAGAGGTATCCCCCACACCATGAGAATCTCCCCACGCACGCCCTGGGTCGCCGGCCTCGCCGTGGCGGCCCTCGCCCTCATTCCGGCCACCGCGTCGGCCGGCCCGCAGCGGACGGCCGCTCCCCACGCCGACGCGGCCGCGACCACCGGCGCCACGTCCGTGGACGCGTACTACGCGGCAGCCGAGGGCAAGACCGGCGCCGCGCTGAAGACCGCCCTCCACAACATCATCAAGAACCAGTCCACGGTGACCTACGACGGCGTGTGGAACGCCCTGAAGGTGACCGACCAGGACCCGGCGAACCCGAACAACGTCATCCTCGTCTACTCGGGGCGCTCCCAGTCCAAGTCCACCAACGGCGGCGGCGCCAACGACTGGAACCGCGAGCACGTCTGGGCCAAGAGCCACGGCGACTTCGGCACCGTCACCGGCCCGGGCACGGACCTGCACCACCTGCGCCCCGAGGACGTCACGGTCAACAGCACCCGCGGCAACAAGGACTTCGACATGGGCGGCAGCCCGGTCGCCGAGGCCCCCGGAAGCTTCACCGACTCCGACTCCTTCGAGCCGCGCGACGCGGTCAAGGGCGACGTCGCGCGCATGCTGCTCTACATGGCCGTGCGCTACGACGGCGGCGACGGCTTCGCGGACCTCGAAATGAACGACAAGGTCAACAACGGCACCGCCCCGCTCTTCGGCCGCATCAGCCTGCTGAAGCAGTGGAGCCGGCAGGACCCGCCGGACGCCTTCGAGCAGCGCCGCAACCAGGTCATATTCGACACCTACCAGCACAACCGCAACCCGTTCATCGACCACCCGGAGTGGGTCGACTCCATCTGGTGACCCGCCCCTGCGCCCGTCTCCGGGCCTGAGGCGCCCGCGAGGGTTGGGCCGCGCCAGGTCGGGTATTTCGCAGGCCAGAGGCTGCGGTGCGCGCCGCCCGGCGACGCCAGCCGATGGAGGTCGTCATGGACGGAGCCGGACTGTCCGACCACGAGCGGCGCGCCCTCTCCGCGATCGAGGAAGATCTCAAGGGCGACCGCTCCCTCGACCGGATCCTGCGCTCCGCGCACGCACGCCCGCGTCACCGCACCGTGGCCGCCTGCCTTCTCGGTGCGGTGACGCTGGCCCTGCTGATAGCGGCCGCCGTCACCGTGTCATTGCCGCTGATCTGGGGTTTCGCCGCTGCCTGGACCCTGACCGTGGTCCTGGCCCTGCCGCTGGCGGGCGAGTGGATCCGGCGCCGCTGGCAGCGCCGGGAGCCCGCCGGCCGGCCGTGAGGGCTCGGCGCTCCGCGCCGCTCGCCGCCCTCGTCCCACCGCCCGTTCCTCACTGCTCGCCGAACACCATCCACTTCTCCGGCTGCGCCATGGGCGCGAAGCCGGCCTTGGCGTAGACGGCGTGCGCGTCGGCGGTGGCGAGCAGGATCCGGCGCAGGCCGTACAGGGCCAGGTGGTCGCGGACCGCGGCGGCCAGGCACGTACCCAGGCCCTTGCCGCGGACGGCGGGGTCGATGTAGACGTCGCACAGCCAGGCGAAGGTGGCCCGGTCGGTGACGACGCGGGCGTAGCCGTGCTGGGTCCCCGAGACGGTGTCGTAGATGCCGAAGTTCAGTGAGTCCGCGATGGCCTGGTCCTGCTTCTCCCTGCTCCGGCCGAGGGCCCAGTAGGCGTCCTGTGACAACCATCGGTGGATCAGGGCGGCGTCGAGTCGGGCAGGGTCGGTGGACAGCTCGTAGCCGTCCGGCAGCGTGGTGTTCATCCCGGCATCCAAGCAAGGCGGCCGGCGCTCCGGCCAGCGGATTTATCGGTCACCCGGGCGGCTGGAGCCGGTCGGCGAGTGCCTTGAAGTCGGCCCAGGCGGCCTGCGGCGGACGGGGGTCCCACACCTTCTGGGCCAGCGCCGCGAGGGGCAGCCGGATCCCCTCGGCGACCTGGGCCTGGGTCTGGGCGCCGGCCAGGTCGCTCCACACGGCGAGCCGTGCGCCGAGGATCTGCGCCGCGTACCGCGCGGGCACCGCGGTGGTGCCGCGCAGCACGAGCGGGGTCCACTGCTCGTAGATCCGCCGGCCGGTGGGGTAGGTGAACTGGTTCGGCTGGCCGAGCACGTAGTAGAGGTACTCGTCGTTCAGGTTGACGAGCTTGCGGCCCTGCCGCAGGTACTCCAGCGGCGGCCGGGCCCCGAGCTCCTTGCCCGTCCAGTACTCGACCTGGATGTCCTTGGCCGGCTGGACCACGCCTCCGGTGAAGAAGCCGTCGTTCCACGCCTTGGGCACCCGGCCGTGCGGACGCACCACGTTCGCACGGTCGTTCAGCCAGCCCGTGGCCAGGTCCTGCACCCGCGCCGCGGGCCCGTACCGCTTCCGGGCCGCCTGCGCGAGCTGCGGGAAGGATGCCTGCGGGTTGCGGTAGACCAGTGCCTGGTACTCGTCGGCGCCCAGGTGCCAGAGCGAGCCGGGGAACAGCGGCAGGTATTCGCGGAGCAGTTCGTCGATCAGTTTGGCCGAGGCGGGGTCGGAGATGTCCACGGCGCCCTTCACGGCCCTGCCCTGTACGTCGCGCAGCTGGAGGCCGGGGTGGGCGCGCAGGACCGCGCCGAGGTGGCCGGGCGAGTCGAGCTCGGGGACGACCGTGATGTGCAGCCGGGCGGCGAGGGCGGTGATCTGCCGGACCTGGGCCTTGGTGAGGTGGGGCGTGGAGACGATCTCGGGGTGGGTGTCGGACTGGATCCGGAAGGCCTGGTCGTCGGAGAAGTGCAGGCCGAGCTGGTTGAGCTTGAGGTCGGCCATCCAGCGCAGCCGGTCCTCGATCCAGCCCACGGTGAAGTTCTTGCGGGCGATATCGAGGTTCAGGCCGCGCTGGGGTTTGGCCGGGGCGTCGCGCACGGTGCCCTCGGGGGCCGAGCCGGCGGACTTCACCTCTTGTTTGAGGGTGCGGGTGCCGTAGAAGACCCCGGCCTGGTCGGGGCCGGTGACCCGGACCCGGCCGCCCCGGACGGTGAGGGTGTACGACTCGGGCGGTCCGGAGTTCTTGACGCCGAGGGCCAGCTCGACGTCGCCGGGGCGCGGGGCGGCGGTCTCGGCGAAGCCCATGCGCAGTTCACCGGCGAGCAGCCTTCCCTCGTCGGCGAGGGCCGCGGCGTCCCCGGGCGGTACAACGACCCGCGCGGCGGCGGCCGGTTTCCAGCCGGGGCCGCGGGCCGGGACGTGCTCTCGTACGGCCGGGATGGTGCGCGGGGCCGTGGACAGCGGATAGGAGGGGGTCGGCGTGGGGGTGCGGGCCGCGGGCGCGGAGGCCGCGCCGGTGGCGGAGCCCGTGCTGCTGCCGCCCCCGGGGCTGCGGGCCTCGTCCGAGGCGGCCGTGCAGCCGGGGACGGCAAGGGAGACCAGCGCGGCGACGGCTGCCGTCGCGACGACGTGGCCTCTCCTGAGCTGCCCGGAACTTCGCATCATGCACCCCTGTTCCCCGTACCAACGTGGCACGGGGGACCCGGGCGCGCGACCCGGAGGCCCGGCGGGAGCCGTCAGAGCAGCGCGTCGAGTGCGGCGGCGGCGAAGGCGTGGTCCTGGTCGGGGGCGCCGCCGCCGACGCCGATGGCTCCGACGAGCCGTCCGCCGCGGCGGACGGGCAGGCCGCCCGCGATGAACAGCAGCGGCCGGTCGAGGGCGGTGGGCAGGGTGTGGAAGGGGCCGTCGGGCCGGACGGCCTCGACGAGGTCGGCGGTCGGGGCGTCGAGCTGGAGGGCGGTGTAGGCCTTGCGGGTGCTGGTCTCGCCGGAGATCAGCACGGCCCGGTCGTCGCGGCGGAATGCAAGCAGGTGGCCTCCGGCATCGAGGACGGTGATGCTGACCGTGGCCCCGGCCCGCTCGGCAGCGGTACGGGCGGCGGAGACGAGGAGTTCGGCGTCCTCGGTGGTCAGCGGGGCGACGGCGGTGCAGGCGGGGGTGGTGAGGCCGGGCATGGGGGTTCTCCTGGATCGTGGTGCGGGCGTACGGGCAATCGGTCGGCCGGGCGTGGATCAGTGGTGGACGGGGAGGCCGGCGGGGGCGCCTGCGGCGGGCGCTCCGGCCGCCACGACCCGGCCGCCGCCGCCCGGGAGGGTGGCCGTACGCCGCTCCAGCGCGCCGGAGACGAGGGCGAGGACCAGGGCGGAGGAAGCCATTGCGGCGCCGACCCAGTTCGGGGCGGTCCAGCCGAGCCCGGCGGCGATGACGAGCCCGCCGAGCCAGGCGGCGAGCGCGTTGCCGAGGTTGAAGGCGCCGATGTTGACGGCGGAGGCCAGGGTGGGGGCGCCGGCGGCTTGGTCGAGGACCCGCTTCTGCAGCGGCGGGACGGTCGCGAAGCCGAGGGCACCGATGAGGACGACGGTGACGGCGGTGCCGGCCTTGCTGTGGGCGGTGAGGGTGAAGACGGCCAGGACGATGGCGAGGGCGCCCAGGGACACGTACAGCATCGGCATCAGCGCGCGGTCGGCGAACCGGCCGCCGATGAGGTTGCCGGCGACCATGCCGAGGCCGAACAGGACGAGGAGCCAGGTCACGGAGGTACCGGCGAATCCGGCGACGTGGGTCGTCATCGGCGTGATGTAGGTGATCGCGGCGAAGACGCCTCCGAAGCCGAGGACGGTCATCGCCATCGCGAGCAGTACCTGGACGTTGCGGAAGGCGGCCAGCTCGTGGCGGATCCGGACGCCCGCAGGCCGGGGCAGTTCGGGAACCAGCCTGGCGATGCCGGCCAGGCCGAGTACCCCGAGGGCGGCGACGATCAGGAAGGTGACGCGCCAGCCGAGGGTCTGGCCGACGAGGGTGCCGAGCGGGACACCGACGACGTTGGCCACGGTCAGGCCCGTGAACATCATGGCGATCGCGCCCGCCTTCCGCTCGGGGGCCACGAGCCCGGCGGCGACCACCGAGCCGATGCCGAAGAAGGCGCCGTGGGCGAGGGAGGCGACGACGCGGCCGGCGAGCATGACGCCGAAGGCGGGGGCGAGTGCGGAGAGCACGTTGCCCGCGATGAACAGGCCCATGAGCAGCATCAACATGCGCTTGCGGGGGACGCGGGTGCCGAGGACGGTCATGAGCGGGGCGCCGAGGACGACGCCGAGGGCGTATCCGGTGACCAGGAAGCCGGCGGTGGGGATCGAGACGCCGTAGTCGGCGGCGACCTCCGGGAGCAGGCCTGTGATCACGAATTCGGTGGTGCCGATCCCGAAGGCCCCGATGGCGAGGGCCAGCAGTGCGAGAGGCATGAGGGGTGTCCTTCAAGGGGGAGGTGGTGACGCCGCAGCAACACTTGCTGTCGCCGCTTACATGCGTCGACATTAATTGCAGACGCGGGATGTTTGCAAGCGCGGGCTATTGCGTCAGTGGCCTATCCTGGGAGGGCACCTGCGGGGACACGGTTTGAAGGAGCAGCCATGACGGCCACGGACAGCGCACTCACCGGCCTCGCCCAGGGCTGGTGCGCCCTCTCCCTCCTGCACGGACGGATCGAGGCGCACATCGAGCGGGCCCTCCAGTCGGGGCACGGGCTGAGCGTGCGCGAGTACTCGCTGCTGGACGTCCTGAGCCGCCAGCACGACGGCCCGGGCGGCCACCTGCGGATGCACCAGGTGGCCGACTCGGTGGTGCTCAGCCAGAGCGCGACCACCCGCCTGGTCAGCCGGCTTGAGGACCGCGGGCTGCTCAGCCGCTACATCTGCGACACGGACCGGCGGGGCATCTACACCGACGTGAGCGAGGCCGGCCTGGCCCTGCTGGCCGCCGCCCGGCCCGCCAACGACACCGCGCTGCGCGAGGCACTGGACGAGGCCGCGCGCAACCCCGAACTCGCCCCGCTGGTCGCGGCCGTGGAGAACACCCGCCCCCGGTCCTAGCTAGGTCCTGCTGGGACTGGCGCTCGGCAGGGACGACGTCTGCGGCGGGGGCGACGGGACGGCGGTCGGGGGCCGGGAGCTCGACGGGGGCGCCGACGCGCTCGGGGGCAGGCCCGGCGTCGGACCCGAGCGGGTCCCGGGGCTCCTGGACGGCCCCGGGGACGGCGTCACCGACGGGCGGGCGCTACCGGTACCGGTAGGGGTAGGGGTACTCGTACCGGACGGCGGTGTCGGCCCGGGTCCGGTGATCTCGGGCGGCGACGCCGGCGGAACCGGCCGGGCCGGGGACGGGTCCGGGGCCAGTACGAGGTACCCGGCCACGGCGGCGGCAGCCGCGGCCAGTCCCGCCAGCGGCAGCGCGAGCCGGCGCAGGTTCAGCCGCAGCCGCGCGGCGGGCAGCCTCCGGGCATACGGACCCGGGGGATCCGCGGGGCGCAGATCCCGTACGGTGACCCCGGCCGCGCGGGCGTCGAGGGCCTGGCGCAGCCTGCGTTCGACGGGGCGTTCGCCGTGCGTCATATCCGTCCCTCCAGAGTCCGTTCCAGCGCATCCAGCGCGCGGCTCGCGTTCGACTTCACCGCGCCCCGGCTGATCCCGAGGGTGGTCGCTATCTCGGCCTCGCTGAGTTCGGCCCAGTAGCGCAGGACGAGGACCTGCCGGCGGCGCGGGGTCAGCCTGCCGAGTGCGGCGAGGACCTCGCGGTGCGCCTCGTCGAGGACGACGTGGTCCTCCGCGGACGGGATGTCGGCCGCCGCGGGCGGGGTCCAGGCGCGGGCGGTGCGCCTGCGGCGCAGCACCGACCGGGAGGTGTTGACGACGGCCGTGCGCAGATAGCCCAGCGCGTTGTCGACCTCGCTGATCTGCTCCCCGTGGCGCCTGTACAGGGCCGTGAAGGCGTCTTGGACCACGTCCTCGGCGGTGGCCAGGTCGTCGACGAGCAGCACCGCCAGCCGGACCATGCGCAGCCGGTGCGCATGGTAGAGCCCGGTGACGGTGGGCTGCGGCGCGTCACCCCACGGGGCGTCGTCGTACGCGGCCCCCGGCGCGGGCCCGTGCCCGTGCCCGTACCCGGGACCGTACGGCTGCGCGGGCGGCGGCGGGGTGGCGCGCTCGCCGCGCAGCACCAACGACCACAAGCCCCGCCACGCCCGGCCGAGGCCGAGCGTGAGGGGGCGTGCGGAAGGTGCGGGTGGTGCGAGTTGGAGCACGGGTTTCCTCAGCCGTTGGCGCGGCGCCGCACGGCGTACAGGGTCCCGGCTCCGGCGGCGATGAGCCCGGCGGCCCCGGCCCCGATGGCGGCGGTGGTGGTGGAGGAGCCAGTATGCGCGAGCTCGTCCCCGGCCGCAGAAGGGGTGGCGGAGGGCGCCGCGCTCGGCCGGGCGCTGGGCCCGCCGCTCGGTGTCGCGGTCGGCGGGAGGCTGCGCGACGGCGTGGGCCGCACACTCGGCGCCGCGGTCGGCGGGAGGCTGCGCGACGGCGTGGGCACGGCGCTCGGCGTCGCGCTCGACGGCGTGCTGGGAACCGGCGTCGGGGCGGCCGAAGCCCCCTGTGCGGCGAAGGCGGGCCCGGCGAGAACGACGACCGCTCCCGCGGCGGCAGCGGCGACGGCCGCCCGGCGGACGGTCGGGTGGACGCGCTTCAGGATCATCACAGTGGTTCTCCACGGTCGGGTCGAGGACGCGGAATCACGCCCTTCACCCCCGCACGACGCGCGACCCCCCGGGAGGTTGCCGCCGATTTCGAAAAACTTTCTCAGGCCGTGGGCAGCGGGATCCGGCGGACCACCTCGAAGCTCAGATTCCCGTAGGCGGTGAAGAACGCGGCCGCCGCGAGTTCCGTGGTGCCGCTCGGGTCGCGGGTGATGACCTTGGCCCGGCGGGCCGTCCGGTCCAGCTCCGGCGCGTGCCGGCGGCCCAGCCGGACCGTGCGCGTGACCCCCTCCGCCCGCACGTTGAGGAAACAGTCCCAGGTACCCGGCGCGACCGGCCCGCCCCCGGCCACCGTGGCCAGGTCGAGCTCCGCCAGGAAGCCGGCCATCGCCAGCTCCGGGTCCTGCTCCGTGAGTTCCGGCGCGGGACGGGCCTGGACCGGTACGAGGTGCTCGTCGCCCGTCTCCCGCGAGCGCAGCACGAGCTCGCTCTCCATGCGGCCGGTCCCCAGCGTCTGGATGTACGCGTGGCCGGTCATCCGTACGCGCCCGCCCTGCCAGCTCAGCGACGCCAGCCGGTGCTGCGTCCTGAGCCTCCCGGTCACGTCGAAGAGCACGTCCGGCAGTCCCGCCGCCGGGTCCCGGAAGAGCGGATAGCAGCGGTACACGCGGCCGTTGTCGACGATTTCCTGCGGGGCCGGCTCCTTCGCGGGGTCGTACTCCATCAACTGCTCGAAGGCGGCCAGCGGGCCGCAGGCGAACGCGTACAGCCGGATCCAGTCGATCCGCGGCAGTTCGCCGCCCGTGTCCGGCGTCCAGTACGTCTGCACCAGTGCCCGCGCCCGCTCGTACACCTCCGCCGTGAAGGCGGGGTCCTCGTGGCGGGCGATGACGGCCGGCCGCAGCGCCGTACGCAGCACGCTGCGGAAGTGCCGGCCGAGCATGCGGCGCCGTCCCACCGGGTCCTGCACCCGTTCGGCCACCAGCGACATGACACGTTCGATGTGCGCGACCGTCTCGTCCGCGGTCCGGACGCGCGCGGTGATGTTCTGCCCGTCGTCGCGGCGGCGCAGGAAGTAGCAGTCGTAGTCGCCGACGACCGAGATCTTCCCGGCGGCCAGGAACACCTCCGTCATGAAGACCTGGTCCTCGCCGTACCAGAGGTCCTCCGGGTAGCGCAGCCGCGCGTCCTCGATGACCTGCCGGCGCATCAGCTTGGCGGAGTGCAGCGAGCGGTAGACCTCCGAGGTGTAGAGGTCGGCCTCCTCGGCATGCCGGTGGGCCTTCTCCGACACGGTCCGGCCGAGTCCGACCTGCTTGGCGAGCACGAGGTCGCTGCCCTGGGTCTCGGCCATGTCCAGCAGCCGCTCCAGTGCCTCGGGGCCGAGGTGGTCGTCGGCGTCGAGGACGAAGACGTACCGGCCGCGGGCCAGGTCGAGGGCCCGGTTGCGCGGCCCGCCCGGGCCGCCGGAGTTCGGCTGGTGCAGTACGCGCAGCTGCGGGTGCCGCGCAGCGTAGCGGTCCAGCTCGGCGCCGCTGCCGTCCGTGGAACCGTCGTCGACGGCGATGATCTCCAGGCGCTCCGCCCCCAGGGTCTGCCCCAGCGCCGAGTCGAGGCACTCGTTCAGATACGGCATCGCGTTGTAGACAGCGATGATCACGGATATGTCGGGGGCGGACGCGTGGTGCATGCACCCGAGCATAAAGTTCGGCCCCGGCGCCCCCTGAGCCGGTGTCCGCGGGAGGCGCGCGCCCGCGTCCTCTTGTGGGTCCCGGCCCGGTGGATCACCATCCGCAGATGCCGACGCCCCCGCACTGCGGCGTCCCGTCCGGCAGCCCGCGTACGGCGGTTGGCGGAGCGCCGTCCTGGACTCGGGTGGCGGGGACGCGGGTCAGGAGGAGGGCGCGAGGACGACGGCCGTCCCGTACGCGCAGACCTCGGTCCCGACGTCGGCGGCGTCGGTCACGTCGAACCGCATCATCAGCACGGCGTTCGCGCCGCGGGACTTCGCCGCCTCGATGAGCCGCTCCATGGCTTGGTTGCGGGTCTGCACCAGGGTCTTGGTCAGCCCCTTGGTTTCCCTAGGTTCTGATCATAGGATCCGAACCATGAGCGCACCTGGGGCAGTGACCGGCATGAGGATCCATGCAGCGGGATACACAAGGCAGTCCAGCACGCGCGACAACCGGAGCGAGGCGAGCCCGGAGGACCAGCGTGAGGCCAACCACGCAAAGCACCTCACCTATCCCGATGCTGTCTGGTGTGGCCACTATGAGGACCTGGGCATATCTGCGTTCAGCGGTGCGGAACGTCCCGACTTCGAGCGGCTGTTGACCGACTGTCGGGCCGGTCGCATCAACATGGTGATCGTCTATTACGTCAGTCGGTTCTCTCGCATGGACCCGCTGGACGCGATTCCGATCGTCACGGAGCTGTTGAACCTTGGCGTCACCATCGTCAGCGTCACTGAGGGCGAGTTCCGCAAGGGCAACGTCATGGACCTGATTCACCTGATCATGCGGCTTGACGCTGCCCACCAGGAGAGCAAGAACAAGAGCGTTGCCGTGCGGGGCGCCAAGGAGAAAGCGAAGGCGCTGGGCGGGTACATCGGCGGAAACACCCCATACGGCTTCAAGCTTCGGTCTGAAATGCGCATAACCCCGACCGGCAGGCCCATCGCTGTTCAACTGCTTGCCGTGCACGACGACGAAGCGGAGGTGATCCGGCGCGCGTGGGGGTACATCAAGGCGCATCTGAGGGAGACGTCCGGCGAGAGGGCCGCACTGAACGTGGGCAGCCCCGGCAGCATCAACGGCGTATGCCAGACCTTCAACGACGATGGCACGCCCACCCGTGGTGCCGCGAAGGGAGCAGGTCGCGCAAAGGCACTTTGGGAAGCAGCAACCCTTAAGCGCATCCTCAGGGACCCCCGGATTGCCGGATACGACGCTGTGGCCCGCTATTACACCGATGGCGACGGTAACCCAACCCGCCAAATGCGCGACTACGTCATCAAGCGCGACCCCGAGACGATGCAGCCGCTGTATCTCGAAATTGAGCCGATCATCCCTCGTGACGAGTGGCACGAACTGCAAACGTGGCTGTCCGCACGGACCAGGGGCAGCAGTGGCAAGCCTGTGCCGGTGACCTTGCTGGGTGGCATGTCGATTCTTGAGTGCGAGTGTGAGTACAACGCCGGGGTGCTCAACGACCACGCCACGCCGTCCCGCAGTTCGTACCGCTGCAACCGCCCAACCGGCGGACGCCCCGACGGCGTTCACACCGGAACGAACCGCATTCTCCAGAAGTACGCAGACGACTACGTTGCACAACGCATCCTCGCCGTGATCACGACTGCAGAGGACGACCCCGAGACGGCCGGCATCCTCATTGAGGCGCAGAAGCGCTTTGGAATCGCCACGGCCGACCCTGAGACGGCGCGAGAGCGAACGGAACTGGTCCGAGAGAGGGCGGACGCCATCCAGGCCCTGGAAGAGCTCTACGACGCCCTGGAGAACGGGGAGACGTACAGCGGGCCCATTGGGCAGCGTCGCTTCAACGAGCGGAAGCGGAAGCTTGAGGGCCGCATGTCGGCGGCCGAGCATGCCATTGCGGAGATTGAGGAGAGCTGCACGGCCAAACTGCCGATCACCCAATGGACAGACGGCTCAGTGAACGGTGACCCCATCGGCGAGGGGTCCTGGTGGCATGGCGCATCCATGGAAAACCGGCGGATGCTGGTCCGGCTGTTCGTGGACAAGGTGATCATCCACAAGACCACCCGAAAGGGCGGGACCGTTCCGACCCCGGATGAGGTAGCGGCACGACTTACGGTCCGATTCGCGACCGGCGAGGCCGACGAGAGCGCCCAGGAGTTGACAGCGTGAGCCCCCGGCCCATCGACAGTACGGAGAGTGATCGCCGTGGGGCGTCCATCAAACGATGGTTTGTGAGACGTCTGCGACGATGACCCGGGGGCGGCCGATCCGTGTTCCAAAACCCGTCTCAGAACCTCTCGAAAACCCTTAAGGTTTTGAGACGGGTTATGCGACGATCTGTGCATGACGACGACCACAGGACACCTGATCGGATACGCCCGAGTCTCGACCGATGACCAGGAAGCCCAGTTGCAGCACGACGCGCTGAATCAGGCGGGATGCGCCCGGATCTTCACGGACAAGGCGAGCGGCAAGAACACGGACCGGCCGGAGCTGACAGCCGCACTCGACTACGCGCGCCCCGGGGACACCCTGTGCGTGTGGAAGCTGGACCGGTTCGCTCGCTCACTGATCGACCTGGTGAACATGGTTGATGCTCTCGCCGCTCGGGGGATCGGCTTCAAGGTACTGACGGGGGCGCTGGCGAGCATCGACCCGAACACCCCGGACGGACAGCTCATGCTTCAGGTGGTGGGTGCCATGGCGGAGTTTGAGCGCAGCCTGATCAAGGATCGGACCCGCGCCGGTCTGGACGCTGCCAGGGCTCAGGGACGCGTGGGCGGTCGTCCGGCTGTGATGGACGCTGACAAGCTCGCTGCGGCTAAGGCTCGGAGGGCCAAGGGCGAGAGCGTCACCGCCATTGCCAAGGCCCTCGGGGTGTCCCGCGCGACGCTGTACCGGGCGCTGAACGAGGCAGAGTGACGTCCTCAGCGGCGTGAGATGCGGTGTTGCGGTGGTTCTTCGCGTTTTCGGGAATACATATAGAAACCTATAAGCAATACGAAAAGTGCCCTGGAACCACCGCAACACCGCACACGAGGGTAGGGCGCTTCGAAAGTTCGGGACGTGTGCCCGCTGGCAATCCCGGCCCAAGCTCCATCCGCGCGCCCTGAGTGTGGCGCCGTTTTTGGGCTGACGCTTGGCGCCTGACCAGCGGCAACATGCTGGGCGCCACTGGAGAACAGCCCCGGGAAGGGGCAGAGCGTCCCCTCAGAATGCATCGATCAGAGACCTGAACGTCAACGTGAGGCGCAGTGTGCACGGTTTGAGGATCACTGTCACAGCTCCACCGCTCGGGCGTAGTTTCTGGGCATGGCTACTGAGCACCTGGGCGACCGCATGGCGAGGCTGCGCCGTCTTGCCGACCTCACCCAAGAGGGACTGTCCGAACGGTCCGGCGTGTCCGTGGACGTGATCCGGAAGCTTGAGCAGCACCGGAAGCACAGCGCACGGCTGCCGGCGCTTCATTCGCTGGCCAAAGGGCTGGGCGTGGAACTGACGGCCCTTCTGGGAGACCCGCCAGGTGTCCCGTCCAGCGGCGACGCCGACCCGCCTCAGCTCGTCGCTGTCCGGCGCGCGATCATGCCGCCGCTATTCGCTCCCCCCATGGAGCCTGCGGGCGTTGAGAGACTATCTCTGCGCCTTCTGCGGGCCGAACTGGCAGAGGGGTGGACGTTGTACCACTCGGCGGAGTTCGGCCGTCTCATGGACGTCCTGCCGGGCATCATCGCGGACGCTCGCCTACTCGCTGCGGTAGGTAACCCGGACCAACGGGCAGCCGGCCAATCGGCACTCGGCAAGGCGCTGCAACTCGGCGGACACCTGGCCATCCGTCTCGGAAAGACCGACCTCGCACTCTCGGCTCTGGAGCGCGCCTACGCTGCCGCCGGTGACTCGTCAGACCCCTTGCTTGCCCCGATGGTCTCGAACTCCGTGGCGTGGGCCTACCAGCGACAGGCCCGGTTGGACGACGCACGGAACTTGGCCGTGCACGCTGCGGACGGGGTGGAACGCGAGCACACGGGTACGTCGGAGGGGGTCCGTGTCTGGGGTGGCCTGCTGATGTCTGCGGCCACGTCGTACGCACGGAGCGACGACTACGAGACCGCCAACGACATGATGGTGACGGCCGAGAAGGCAGCGGGCCGTTTGGCTACCCTCCCGCCCCCGGCTGACGGCAAGTTGGTGTCGGTGTTCAGCCGGTCGTCGGTGCGCATCGAACGGGTCCGCCTTGCTGTGCAGCATGAGCGGCCCCAGGAAGCCCTGGCGCTGGCCAAGGGCATAAGGCTGAGCAAGGACACTCCGCCCTCATGGAGGACGTGGCTGCTGCTGGACGTGGCACGCGCACACACCGACATGGGGGACGCCACCGGGGCTGTGGGAGCGCTTGAACGGCTTCGGCAGGTGGCACCAGGGTGGATGCGGCACCACACGTTGGCTGTAGCCATCGTCAGCGACTTGTGGAACGGACCTGCACGACCGCCGGGTCTGCGAAAGCTCGCCGAGTTCCTGGGAGTCGCCAACTAACGGCGCGAGAGTGGGACGTTCCGTCCCTGTAGGACCGCGCCGTCCGGCAGCACGATCAATGCATGACGGAGCCGACGCGATTCAGCACCACACCGATCGAACTGCCGTTGCGCTTACACCTGGAACCGACCCCGGTTGAGGGGTGCGCGGGCTGCGCTGAACTGGCCAACGTGCGGGACCGTGCGCGGGCTGGGGGCGACCTGACGACGGTCTCTGACTGCAACGTCCACATGCGTCGGCATCCCGAGGGGCACGAGTGATCACGCAGGCGAACATCGGTCAGCGGGTGGAGGATGCGGCGGGTCGCATGGGCATCCTGCGAGACGTGATCCCGGACTACGAGGACCCGGCCGCCATGCCGGGCGAGCGCCGTAAGCGGCCTACGGCGTTCCTACGGCCCGAGAGCGGGGGCCGTGAGTGGCTGGTCCCGCCGAACACCGTGAAGCCTGCCGAGTAGACGCCAGCCGTCGACTGTGCCGACTCGGACAGCTCAGCACGTCAGCAGCCCCGTATGTGCGTCGTTCTCCCATGACGCGCAGGCGGGGCATTTCCCGCATGCAATGAGTGCCGACCACAGGGTAAACCACAGGTCAGCAGCAATGAACGCATTTGGGTGTAGCCTTCAGCTCGCCACCGATCATCGACTTCAGGCCTGCGCCGATCTGGCTGCCGAGGTGGCGGGAGCGGACGGTGAGGCCGAAGACCTCACCGATGACCTGCTCGACCCGGTACCCGGGCACGTCGTTCGTCGTCACGACGAGTACGCCGGTCTGCTGGGGCCCGGGCCCGCCGCTGTAGTCATCGATACCCATGCGACCCACTGTGGCGGCGGCCGCGGGCCCACGCATCCGGAGGAGGCCACGTCGGGGCGTGCGCGGCTGCGTGCTGCGCCGGATCGACGCCGGGGGGCACGGACGAGCGGACCATCGACTCGGCCGACGGCTGGTACGACGTCCTGGGTCCGTCCGGCCCTGGCTAGGGCCTGGCTTCGGCGGGGCCGAACCGGTGCTTCGCCGTGCGGATCAGGCCGGTGCTCTCGTCCTGGGACGACGCCGCGTCGCGCAGGATGCCCAGCGCTTTGCGGTAGTCGGCAAGGGCGCGCGGCCTGGTGACGTAGTTCGCGCCGTTGATGTGCTCCACGTACGCCAGCTCGGCGTGCTGCCCGTCGCGGAACGTCAGATGGGTGACGGGGTAGGGCGGTGCGGCCCCGTACGCACGGGCCATCCGGAGGATGCGGACGCTCACCTTGCCGGTGGCGCCGGCGCGGAGCAGATGGGCCAGCTGGTCGTGCATCACGGCCGCGTTGCCGCAGCGGCGGTGCAGTACGGCTTCCTCAAGCAGGACGGCCACCCGCGGCAGTGGGCCGTCCATCAGACGCAGCTGTCGTTCGGTGCGCAGCTCGACGACCCGTTCGACCTCCTCCGGACCGGCGCCGGGCATGACCGCCCGCACCATGTACCGGGCGTAGTCCCGGGTCTGGAGGATGCCGGGGACGACGAGGTTCTCATAGACGCAGATCTCTTCGGCGTCGCCCTCCAGCCGGATCAGGCGCTTGAGGAAGCCGGGGGTGACATCGCTGAACCGCTCGTACCACTCGGAGTCCTGCGGGTGCCCCAGGAGCCGTTCGATCACCCGCATCCCGTCGGCGTCGACACCGTAGAACCGGGCGAGATCCCGTACGTCGCGCGGTTTCGGCGGACTCTCGCCGCGCTCCAGACGGCTGACCTTCGACACCGATCCGCGGATGACCGGCGCGACCTGACGCAGGGTGAGGCCGCGGGCCTCACGGCACCGGCGCAGTTCCTGGCCCAGCAGGCGGTCGGCCGCTGCCCGGACCGGATCGGCTCCCCTCGGCAGGACGGGGTCGACGGACCCGGGCAGCGGCTCGGGGAGGGCGGACATGAGAACTCCCCTTCGACAAGGACAGTGGTCTGTCACAGAGTGGGCCACCCCTGTCCGCCCCTCAAGCCCCGCCGCCGATCCGCGCCGTCATCCGGTCAGGTGATCGAATTCCGCGCGTTTGACGCCGTCGATGAACCCCTCGATCTCGGCGGCCGTGAACACCAGTGCCGGCCCGCCAGGGAAGCGTGAGTTCCGCATCGCCACGCCACCGCCCGCCAGGGCGGCGACTTCCACACAGTTGCCGTTGCCCACACTGGCACTGCTCTTGACCCACACCGCGCCGGGAATCTCGCTCGCCGCCACGCCATTGCCCACCTGCATGATCGGATCCCTCCTCGTCGGACGTGCAGGACCGTGCGATCCCCTGCGGGGCCGCACGACAAGCACTGGCGGAAATGCTAGCCAGATGCAGGGGGCACCGGAGTCCCTCGAATGGGTGCCGCCGTTGCGCGACGCTTCGGCGGCGCGCCTCCGGACCCGGAGGCGCAGATTGGGCATTTCGGGCTAAACGGCGGCGAGTCACCGGGGCTGCCCGACCCGTCCTCGCCATAGTCGACGGTGGCGGCTGACTGGCTGCCACCCCGGCCTGCGGCACACCGCGGCCGGGCGGATGTCTTCGTAGAGGAGCCTGTACATGCAGAAGCCCACCAGGACCATCCTCGCTCTCGCCGCCGGAAGCCTGGTGCTCGGCTCGGTCGGCGTGGGCGCCGCCGCCGCGGACGAGGGTCCGAGGGCCGACACGTCGTCGCGGGAGATCGTCGTTCTCGAACCGGAGCACGACAAGTCCGGCAGCCACAACGGCAAGGAGTACACCGTCGGCAAGGTCGTCTCGCGCGGCCCGGTGAAGCTCCGCAGCAAGCCGACCACCCACTCGGACTCCGTGGGGCACGTGAAGCCGGGCCAGAAGGTCGCGATCGTGTGCAAGACGCGTGGCGAGCGGATCGACGGCAACGACCTCTGGTACCTCCTCCGCCCCAAGGAGGAGAAGGAGGAGGAGCACAAGGGCCGGGAGGAAAGCCGGGAGGGAGGCCGGGAGGACGAGGGCAAGGAGGAAGGCCGGGAGCACGAGGGCCGGGAGGAAGGCCGGGAGGAAGGCCGGGAGCACGACGCACAGGAGCGCCAGGACGAGCCCTCGTCCGAGGACCAGGGCCGGAGCGACAGGGACGGCAAGGAGGAGAAGGGCCGCAAGGAGCACAAGGACAAGAAGGACAAGAAGAAGGCCTGGGTCACCGCACGTTACGTGAAGAACCTGGACCGCGTGAAGTGGTGCGACTGACCTTCCGGTCCACGCACATCCGGTCAGTCCGCCGGGCGTACGGCACGCGGCCCCACACACAGCGCCCCGTACGCCCGGACCCGCTCGCGTAGTTCCCGGTCCGCCGTGACCACGACACAGCCGCGCTCCGCGAAGGAGGCGGCCAGTTCCACGATCCGGTCGTCACCGCTCCCGGGCGTCGAGTCCACCCGTACTCCGGGTACGGACTCGACGCCCCGGGCCGCGCCCTCGACGACGAGGACGATCTCCTCGATCCCCCCGGCCCCGGCCACGACGGTGGCCGGGTCCCGCTCCGCGAGCCGGTCACGCAGCCGCTCGGCCGCGCCCCGCCGGTCCCGCCACCAGCCGTCCGGCACGGAACCGACGACGTTCGCGGCGTCCACGATCAACACGCTCATGACCCCAGTATGGGCAGGGCCCGCGGCCGCCGGCTCCTAGAAGTCGCCGTAGTTGACCTGCCAGGTGGGCAGGCCCATCCGGCGCCAGACCGCGACCACCCGGTCCCGGTCGTCCAGCGACACCCGTACCGCGTACCGGTGGCGCACGTGCGCGTCGAACAGCTCCGCCTTCACCACGTCGTCGCGGCGCGTGTCGCCGAGCGGGCGCATCCACAGCTCGTCGTACGGCACCTCGTGCCGTCGCAGCCACGCCTCCGTCTGCGGCCGGTACTCCTCGCCGCGCCCGGACAGCAGCACGACGGTGTCGCCGCCGGCGTGCCGGAAGGCGTCCAGCGCATACCGCACCGGCTCGTTGAGCTCGTCGATCTCGCAGCGCGAGAAGTCGTACGGACTGCGGTCACCGGTCAGCGCGAGCGTCCCGTCGATGTCGCACATCACGGCCGACGGCAGCGCCGGATCGGCCACGTACGGCTCCACCCCGGGCTGGTCGTTGAACCACTCCGCGGTGAGCCGCCAGCCGCCCTTCTTGGCGTTCTTGTGCTTCTCGTTCAGTATCCGGATGACCTCTTCGCCGACGGGCCGCTCCCGCGCCGCGTCCCGGCGCAGGCACTCCTCCAGCGGCACGTCGGTGAAGTCGTGCACGACGAAGGTCGCGCGCCCGGCGACCGCCGCCTTGATCCGCTTGGGGATGCGGGAGGTCAGGTGCGTGTTGTCGACGACCACGTCGAAGCCGTCGTCGACGGCCGCGCGCACCGCCGCGTCCTGGACGGCCAGGACGGTCTGCTCGTGCCGGAACGAGCGCCCGCGCTCCGGGTCGGGCAGATCGAGCATGGCCCGCAGGTCGTCCAGGTTGACGCGGCGCATCCGGCCCGCGGCCTCGGCCTGCAGGGCGCGGGCGGCCGTCGTCTTCCCCGAGGCCGGCAACCCCGTCATGACGTGGACGACGGGGCGTACGGGGTTTTCGGACACTGGTCAGTTCTCCTCATCGGTCGTGAAAGGGTCGGACGCTTCCGGCCGCACGTCCCGCCATACGACGAGTTCGGTGGACCGGCTGTCCAGACGCAGGAACATCGCCGCACGGATCCAGCGGTCGGGCAGGGCCTTCGCGGCGCGCGCGAACGCGCCCCGGTCGCCGGTCAGATGGGCGAGCTGCGCGAACGCCTCGTCGATGGCGCGCTCGCGCTGCGCCGCGGCGTCCTCCAAGCCGGCGACCACCTCGCGCACCCAGGCGTCGAACTCGTCCGGCACCTGCTGCAGCAGCGCCTCCAGGGGCTTGCCGCCCGAGGCCTCGATGTCCGCGGCGGTGCAGTTCAGGCCCTGCGCCAGCTCCTTGGCAGGCAGGCCGGCGAACCGCTCGATGCCGTGGCTGCGCCAGATGTCCCGCTCGGTGACTCCGGTGACCAGCTTGTGGAGGCGTACGTACTCGGACAGCTTGGCCTTCGCGCGGACGCCCGAGGCGAACCGCAGCACGAAGCCCTCGGCGTCGGTGCCGGTGGCGTTCTCGCCGCCGGGCATCGTGTTCGACTCCGCCAACGCCAGCAGCTCGGCGAGCGGCATGGCGGGCCACACCGTGACGACGGACCCGATCCCCTTCCAGTGGACGGAGGCCTCGGCGAGGGGGACTTCGGTGCCGTCCAGGCCGAACGCGGCCAGGAGCACCAGGTCCCGGCGGTCGCCGTAGTCGACGACGATACGATTCT
Organism: Streptomyces sp. NPDC097981; assembly: GCF_040302565.1. Lineage (NCBI taxonomy): Bacteria > Bacillati > Actinomycetota > Actinomycetes > Kitasatosporales > Streptomycetaceae > Streptomyces > Streptomyces sp. NPDC097981. The sequence goes on along the minus strand of NZ_JBEORW010000010.1, from coordinate 18,323 downwards.
GCGGGTAGAGGATCTCCGCGAGGTAGGTCACGCCGGGGACGAGTGCCGAGGTGTCGCGGCCGTCGAGGTGCCGCTGGCCCCAGGTGGCCTGGGTGCTGATGAAGGATCCTTTGGACGCGACGCGCCAGCTGCCCGCGTAGTGGAAGACCACCGCGAGGCTGCCGTCGACCTTGTCGTACACCTCGAACGGCTCGTCGGGCAGGGCCGGTGCGTACGGCTGGCCGGACTCGTGCTCGCCGACGTTGAAGAACTTCGGCAGGGGCAGCGCGACGATCGCTCCGGTGGTGTCGTCCACGACGAGCCCGCGGCAGCGCATGGTGACCCGGTTCCAGACCCGCTCGTACTGTGCCGTCCGCGTGTACGTGTAGATGGACAGCGGCAGTTCGGGGTGCGACTTGCGGGTCACGTGCCCGGCGTCGATGGCTGCTGCCAGCTCCTGCTGCGGCAACAGGTCGTGCAGCATCGGATAGGCCTGGCTCTGACCCATGGGTTCCTCCCGGTTTGAGATGCTTCATTCTCACGTGCGGGAGGGGCTGCCCGGTACCGAATTATCGCTGGTCCGGAGGGCTCTTGGCCAGCCGGTTGATGTCCTGGGGCCGCAGGATCCGGGTGCGGACGCCGGCGTCGGGCATCGCGACGGCGATCATCGCGCGGCCCAGGGCCTCGGTGGTGGTGACGAGGTTCGGCGCGAGGCGGCGCAGCAGCGGGAAGAGCGGCGCGGTGAGCATGTAGCCGACACGGTAGAGGAGGGTCTTGGAGGGCAGGCCCCGCACGGGCTGCACGAGGCCGGGGCGGAACATGTAGGCCTGGAACGGCAGCTGGAGCAGGTCGTTCTCCGTCTCGCCCTTGACGCGGGCCCACATGGAACGGCCCTGTTCGGTGCTGTCCGTGCCCTCGCCGGAGACGTAGGCAAAGGTCAGCCGGGGGTTGGCGGCGGCGAGCGGACGGGCCGCGGCGAGCGTGAGGTCGTGGGTGATGCGGCGGTAGTCCTGCTCCTTCATGCCGACGGCGGAGACGCCGAGGCAGAAGAAGCAGGCGTCGTAGGAGGCCAGGTCGAGGTCCGGGGCGGACAGGTCGGACGGGTCGTCCTGGATGCGCTCGCGCAGCTTGGGGTGGGAGACGCCGAGGGGGGTGCGGCCGACGGAGAGGACGGCCGTGACGGAGTCGTCGCGCAGGCACTCGCGCAGAACACCCCGGCCGAGCATTCCGGTTCCGCCGAAGAGGATGACGTTCACGTGCGCAGCCTAGGCGTCCTAGTGCGAGACGCAGAGCTCATTGCCTTCCGGATCGGCGAGTGTGGTCCAGGTGTAGGGGCCCTGGCGGCCCTCGTGCAGGTGCTTGGCGCCTTTGGCGATGAGGCGCTCGACGACTTCCTGCGGGTTGTCGGAGCCGGTGCGGACGTCGAGGTGGACCCGGTTCTTGACCGTCTTCGGCTCGGGGACGAGCTGGAAGAGGACGCGGGGCGCGCGTTCGACCCCTTCGGGGTGGCGGATGGCGGCGCCGACCTTCCAGACGAGGGCTCCACGGTGGGTGGTGGCGTCCTCTTCCCCGGCGTGGCCGGCCGCCACCATCTTGCGGATGAACTCCTCGTCGGTCGGCTCCACTTCCCAGCCGAGGGCGTCGGCCCACCAGTCGGCGAGCGAGTGCGGGTCCGCGGAGTCGATGGTCACCTGGAACGTGTATGCCATGGGGGGACCCTACTGAGGACCACCGACAGTCGCCGGGGAAGGCGTCCTCGATTCCGGGTCGTTCGGCCGATGCCGCTCTTTCGGCGGGTACGGTTCCTCCTGGATTTCCCTTTTCGGAACGGGGTTGGCGCATGGAATTCGGCCACGTGGCACGGGTGGTCATCGCCGACGACGAGCCCGTCCTCCGCAGGGGGCTGCGGACGTCCGTCGAGTCGACCGGTGAGTTCCATGTGGTGGCCGAGGCCGCCGACGGGCGCGAGGCGGTCGAGGCCGTACGGACCCACCTGCCGGACATCCTGCTGCTGGACCTCCGCATGCCGCGGATGAACGGTCTGGAGGTGACGGCGGCGCTGCGCACACCGCAATCCGCAGCCGAGGCGGACGACGAAGCGGTTGCCGGTGCGGACGCGCACATCGTCGTCACGACCGGCTTCGGGCTCGACTCGGACGTGGAACAGGCCCTGGCGCTCGGAGCGGACGGCTTCCTTCCCAAGGACACCCCGCGCCAGGAGCTGCTCGCCGTCCTGCGTGCGGTGCGGGACGGGGATGCCGCGATGTCCCCGCAGGCGCTGCGGCACGTCCTGGGCGCCTTCGCCGCCCCGGGCGGGGCGCAGCGCCGGGAGGCGAGGGAGCGGCTCGGTGTCCTGTCGCCGCGGGACGCCGAGGTACTGGGCCTGGTCGCCGAGGGGCTGTCGAACCGGGAGATCGGCGAGCGGCTGCACCTGGCGGAGGCCTCGGTGCAGGGCCGGGTCGGCCGGATGCTGGCCGAGCTGGGCGCCGCCAGCCGTGTGCAGCTCGCGCTCCTGGCCCGTGCCGCCGGCTCCGGGGCGCAGGGTCCGCCGCGGTGACGGCGGCCGCCCGGCGCGGGATCCTGCGGCCGCTGGCCGCGCTGCTCTTCCCGCCGGGGCCGGAGGGCGGGAGCGGGCCGCACGGGGTGCTGCCTGCGCTGCTGATCGCGCTGACCTTCGTGAGCGGGGTGGTCGACGCGGTGAGCTTCCTCGGGCTCGACCACGTCTTCGTCGCCAACATGACCGGCAACGTGGTCTTCCTCGGCTTTGCGCTCGCCGGGGACCGCGAACTGTCGGCCGCGGCCGCCGTGCTGGCGCTCGGCGCCTTCCTGGCCGGTGCGACGGCCGCCGGGCGGGCGGGCCGCGGCCGGGAGCCGGCCGGTATGTTCGCACCCCTGGTGGCGGTGCAGGCCGTACTGGTGGCCGGGGCGCTCGCCCTGACGGCGGTCGGGGCCGGGCCGCTGCCGGTCGTGGGACTGCTCGCGCTCGGCATGGGCGTCCAGAACGCCGTCGTCTTCCGGCTGGCCGTGCCCGATCTGACCACGACCGTTGTCACCCGCACCCTGACGGGCCTGGCCGCCGGCCCGTGGGATCCGGCCGCCGTGCGGCGCCTCGTGTCGGTGGCGGTGCTGTTCTGCGGGGCCCTGGCGGGCGGTCTGCTGACGCTGCACCACGGATCCCGGTGGGCCCTGGCGCTGGCGGTGGCGCTGCTGCTCTGGATCGCCCTGGCGGGTGCCCCGGCGGCGGCCGGCCGACGCGGCCCCGAGGCGCCTTAGGTCTGCGGGGTGCTCTGGCGGGTGGCGACGAGTGCGGCGAAAGTCAGCAGCCATGCGCCCACCGCGATCCAGAGCAGCACCTCGCCCAGCGGGAGCAGCCATCCCACCCCGACGGGGCCGGCCGCCGAGAGGCAGGCGGTGGCCGTCATCCCGAGGGGGAAGACGGTCGCCCAGCGCCGGGTGTCGTAGCGCGGCCGCCACCGGCGCAGTTCGGCGCCGAGGAGGAGCACGTACCAGCCGAGGGACAGGGCGAGCGTCACCAGCGTGGCGATCCGCAGGGCCGTGTGCGCGGAGCCGGTCCATACGGGTGACGCCGTGAGCTTCGATCCCGCGAGCGCCGAGATGGCCAGCGCGCCGCCGGCCACCCAGTGGTCGCCCGCGCCCTGCAGCACCTCGCGGAAGTCGAAGCGTACGAGGGCTGCCGCGTACAGCAGCAGCCCGAAGCAGAAGGCGGCCAGTGCCGCCCAGGCGAGCCAGTCGACGTGGACGGCGGCGGACAGGACAGCGGCCAGGACGGCGAGCCCCTGGGTGGCCACGCAGACGAGGAACGCGGCTCCGGGCATCCGGTGTTTCCAGTGCCGTATGGCGGCGAGCAGCAGTACGGGCCACAGGACCGCCGCCAGCACCAGCAGGGCGGCGGCGACCGGCTGCAGGCCCAGCAGGGAGAGCCGTGTGCCGAGCACGGTGGTGGCGGCGACGGCGGTCAGGGCGGCCGGGGTGTAGGCCTCGGCCCGGAAGCGGCCCCGGTCGCCCACGAGCCGGGCGGTGAAGCCGGCGGCGAGCACGAGCCACAGCCCGCCGGCGACGACCAGTGCGGCCAGGGACAGCCAGTCGGCCCCGACCAGGTGCAAGCCGACGGAGAGGATGCCCGCGGCCATGACGGCGGCGCCCGCGGCCGGGGAGAGCCCCGCCCACCATCGGCGGCCGGGCAGGGGGGACACCTGCATCACCCTGCCAGCGGACACCGCCCGGCCGCGGGCCGCGAGCGCGGTGGGCCATTGGGGCCAAGGAGCCGCCCGGTGACGGGGCCCGGACCGTGGCCGGAGCCCCGCCGCCGGCAGACGTCCGGGAGGGTCCGCGCGGCCCTTGACTTCCCCGGTCCGCTGCCCGACCCTCGGCGCTCATGGGACAGCTCGACGGCAAGGTCGCGGTGATCACGGGCGGGTCGTCCGGCATCGGACTGGCGACGGCACACCGGTTCGTACGGGAGGGCGCCCGGGTGTTCGTCACCGGGCGCCGCGAGGCCGAACTCGCCTCGGCGGTGCATGAGTTGGGGAGCGGCGCCGTCGGGGTGCCGGGCGATGTCACCAAGGCGGCGGACCTCGACCGGCTGTACGCGGCGGTCGCGGCCGAGGGCAGGGCGATCGACGTCCTGGTGACCAACGCGGGCGGCGGCAAGGCGGGCGGCGTCGCCGAGTTCACGGAGGAGCAGTTCGACACCGTCTCGGACCTGAACTTCCGCGGGACCTTCTTCACGGTGCAGCGGGCGCTCCCCCTGTTCGGGGGCGGCGGCTCGGTCATCCTGCTCGGCTCGACCGCAGGATCGGCGGGGTCCACCCGTTTCGGGGTCTACGCCGCCACGAAGGCGGCCGTACGGTCGATGGCGCGCAGCCTGGCGCTGGAGCTCGCGGGGCGCGGGATCCGGGTGAACGCGCTCAGCCCCGGCCCGATCGACACCCCCGCGCTGGCGCGTGCGCCCGCCGCCCTCCTGGAGGAGGTCACCTCGGGGATTCCGCTGGGGCGGACCGGCCGCCCGGAGGAAGTCGCCGCGGCGGCGCTGTTCCTCGCCTCGGAGGAGAGCAGCTACATCACCGGCATCGAGCTGTTCGTGGACGGCGGGGTCGCCCAGGTCTGACCCGCGTGGTCGGGGAGCCGCGCGGTCGTGGAGCCCGCGTGGTCAGGGAGCCCGCGTGGTCAGGGAGCCGCGGTGTCCGGGCGGGCGGCCGTGAGGGTGAACATGGCTCCCCCGGGGTCGTGCAGGGTGACCCAGCGGTCGGTGGTGCTCGACACGATGGTGGACAGCGTGGTCCCGCCGGCGGCGGTGGCCGCCGCGATGGCCTCGTCGAGGTCCGGGACCCGGAAGTAGACGTGCCAGCGGGGCCTGGTCTGCGGGGCCTGGGCCGCTGCCCCGGCGATCCCGCCGCTCAGGCGGGCGACGGGATCGCCCGCCTGCCGGAGCACGACCTGGTCGTTCTCGTAGGAGACCTCGCAGCATCCGGGGCGGCCGGTGGCCCACTCCAGTACTTCCCCGTAGAAAATCGCCGCCTCGAAGGCGTCCCTCGTCCGCAGCTCCAGCCAGGCCGGCGCCGGTCCGTGGCCCACCCGCCAGTCGGCCGACACCCCGCCGGCCCAGATTCCGAAGACCGCACCGTCCCGGTCGGCGACCAGCGCGCCGCGGCCGCCGGAGGGGAAGGAGACCGGGCCGACCGCGATGGTTCCGCTCCGCTCGCGGATCCGGGCCGCCGCGACGTCGGCGTCGTCGACGGCGAAGTACGGGGTCCATGCAGCAGCGGCCGGCAGGTCCGCGGTCAGTGCCCCGATGCCGGCCACCGGCACCCCGTCCAGCTCGGCGACCGTCCAGCCTTCGCCCAGCCGGGCGGGCCGGAACTTCCAGCCGAGGACCTCGCCGTAGAACTGCTGGGTTCCCTGGAGATCGCGGGCCATCAGGCTGACCCAGCACGGGGCGCCGAATACCTCTCTCGCCGGAATCTCCACCACGCACGCTCCGTCCTTCGTCCCGCCCATCCTCGCGTCCGGACCGCTCGCCCGCACCTCGGCGCACGCCTGCGCGGCCCGATCAGTCGGCGGACCCCGCGCCCTGCCCGGTGATCAGATCGGTGAGGCCCGCCATGCCCCCGTCCGCGAGGGCCCGGCGCTGCCGGTCCGAGGGCGTGCCCTGCTGGAGGAGCCGGTGCAGCAGGGCGCTCACCTCGCGCAGGTCCCCCGCCTCCTCCAGGGCGGGTGAGACGTGCTGCATCAGCAGGCACAGCACGTCGCCGGCGCTGCGCTTGCGCCCCTGCGGGTCCATCAGCGTGCCGTCCAGGCCGTGCCGGGCTGCATGCCAGATCGCGGCCTGCAGCAGCTCCTGGGCACACTCCACCGGGGCGGCTCCCGCCTTCTCCTCGGCGATCGCGGTGCTGACCAGCGCACGGACGATCCCGGTGAGCAGTACCGCGCCGGTGGCCTCCAGCTGCACGTCCAGGCACCGCACCTCGATCGTGGGGTAGCGCTCGGACAGCCGTGCGTGCCAGTACAGCTGTCCCCGGTCGGCGATCAGCCCGGCCTCCATGAGCGCGTCGGCGCGCTGTTCGTAGTCCGCGAGCGTGCGGAAGTGCGGCGGCGGGCCGCTGACCGGCCAGCGGCTGAAGACGATGGTGCGCCAGCTGGCGAACCCGGTGTCGCGCCCGTCCCAGAGCGGCGAGTTCACGGACATGGCGAGCAGGGTGGGCAGCCACACACGCAGCCGGTTCAGGGCCGCCACGCCCATTTCCCGGTCGGGCACCGCCACGTGCACGTGCATGCCGTTGATCAGCTGCTCGTCGACCAGCCGGCGGGCTTCCTCGCGCATCTTGACGTACCGCGGTTTCTGGGTGACCGGAACCGGCACCGCGTCGCGCAGCGGCGCCGTGGCGGTCGTGGCGATGCGGCAGCCGTTCTCCTCGGCCGCGGTTCCGAGCGCGTGCCTCAGCCGCAGGAGGTGGCCTCCGACCTCCTCCAGGTCCGTGCAGATGGGCGTGGCGACCTCCACCTGGGCCTGCAGCAGCTCGTTCTGCACCTCTCCCGCGTCCACCCACGACACGTGGCCCGCGGCCGCCCGCACCTCTTCCGCCCGGGCCACGGGCAGGTGGGTGACGGGGTCCAGCAGCACGTACTCTTCCTCTACCCCGACCGTGATCATGTCGCGCCGAACTCCTTGACGGTGGCCCTGCAGAACGCGTCCAGATCGGCCGGTTTGCGGCTGGTGACCAAGGTGGCCGGCGCGGCGTGGCAGACCCGGACCTCCTCGTCCACCCAGGTGCCGCCCGCGTTGCGGACGTCGGTGGCCACGCTCGGCCACGAGGTCAGCGTCCGGCCCCGTACGACGTCGGCCTCGACCAGCATCCAGGCGGCATGGCAGATCGCGGCGACGGGTTTGCCGGCGTCGAAGAAGCTGCGGACGAACCCGACGGCCCTGCTGTTCATCCGGAGCGCGTCCGGGTTGGCGACGCCGCCGGGCAGAACGAGCGCGTCGAAGGCCTCTGCCGTGTCACCGGCGAGGACGTGGTCGACGGTAAAACGACCCGCCTTCTCCAGATGGCGGTACGCGCGGACCTGTCCCGCCTTGGTCGAGACCAATTGCGGATTCCATCCGGCCTCGACGACGGCCTTCCAGGGCTCGGTGAGCTCGATCTCCTCAACGCCCTCGGGCGCCGTCAGAAAGGCGATGCGCATCCGGTCCACCTCCTCCGGTCCGGGGGGGCTTCGGCGCACGGCCGGCGCCGGTCCGTCCGGGGGCCCCGCGGGCCCTGCGCCTGCCCGGCGGGGAACGCCTCATGCAAGCGAGGCGGCCCTGCCGGAGCACGGGCATTCGGCGGTTCCTTCGGGCGAATCTGGCTCCGGGTGCGTGGGGTACCGGATCCAGCGTGGCAGTTCACAGGGAAATCCACCCATCGGGCCACCGGCAGAGGCGGTACATGACCAGGCGATCCGCAGGGCAGCCGGCGTCCCGCCCGGCCGGGGCGGGTACGGGGGACCCGCGCACCCGGGTGGCCGCCCGCCGGGCCCGCGCCCGCGGCCGCCACCCGGGCGGGAGGCCGGTCCTGCGGCCGTACACCTCCTCGGTGTCGCCCGTGCTGCGCACGGCCTCCGAGTACGCCTGGCGGCTGCTGGTGGTGGGCGCGGTCGTCTACACGGTGTTCATGGTGCTGGGCCGGTTCCACGAGGTCGGCGTGGCCGTCTTCCTCGGTCTGGTCGCCACGGCCCTGCTGCGCCCGGTGGCCGATCTGCTCGCCCGGTGGATCCCCCGCTCCCTCGCCGTGGCCTGCGCCCTCGTCGGCAGCATCGTGCTCGGCCTGGGGGCCCTCGCCTTCGTCGGCGAGACGGTGGCGGCGGAGTGGAGCTCGCTGGTGGCGGAGTTCCGGGCGGGGCTGGACCGGCTCGAACCCCTGCTGGAGCGGCCGCCCCTGCGGCTGAGCCCGCATGCGCTGACCGACCTGCGGGACCGGATCGGCTCGTACCTCTCCAGCCATCGCGCGACCCTGCTCAGCACGGCCGTCAGCGGCGCCGGGCGGCTGGTGGAGGCCCTGACCGTGGTGGCGCTGTCCCTGTTCTGCTCGGTCTTCTTCATCCATTCGGGTGACCGGCACTGGCGCTGGCTGTGCTCCCAGTTCCCGCAGACCGTGCAGGGGCGCGTCTCCGTCGCCGGGCGCGCCGCGTGGCGGACGTTCACCGGGTACACCCACGGCATCGTGCTCGTCGCCGCGACCAACGCCGTTCTGGTGGGTGTCGCGCTGTACGTCCTGGGCGTCCCGCTGGCGGTGCCGCTCGCCCTGCTGGAGTTCTTCGCCGCGTTCGTCCCGCTGATCGGCTCTCCGGTGGCCCTCGCCGTGGCCGTGGTCGTGGCGCTGGCCGCCAAGGGGCCGCTGGTCGCGGCCCTCGTGGTCGCCCTGATCGTGATCATCGGGCAGATCGAGGGGCACGTGCTGCACCCGATGCTGATGAGCTGGGCGGTGCAGCTGCATCCGGTGGTCGTGGCCCTGTCGGTCGTGGCGGGGGCCATCGCCGCGGGCGTGCTCGGCGCGGTGGTCGCCGTGCCGCTGGTCTCGGTCGTCTGGGCGGTCCGCCAGTCCCTGCGGTCCCTGGAAGCAGGCCTCTGAGCTGCGATTTCCCGCATGAGCCGCTTCATGTCACCCGGACGGGGGTATATCCCCCGGGACAGCTCACGAGACGGCCGTGCCGCAAGGTCTGCTGCGCGACCTCCCGTCGGAGGAGCCGAGATGCTGTACCCGGACGTCACCGAAGGCATTCCGCAGGACACGCTGAGTGTGAGCACCGGCGAGGCCAGGACGCTGTCGGGGGCGCTGTTCCACCGGCTGCGGTCCCTCGACGAGGGGAGCGCCGAGTACTCCTACGTGCGCAACACCCTCGTCGAGCTCAACCTCAGCCTGGTGAAATACGCCGCCCGCCGGTTCCGCGGCCGGAGCGAGCCGATGGAGGACATCGTCCAGGTCGGCACGATCGGCCTGATCAAGGCCATCAACCGGTTCGACCCGGAGCGCGGGGTGGAGTTCACGACCTTCGCGATGCCGACCATCGTCGGCGAGGTCAAGCGGTTCTTCCGCGACACCAGCTGGGCCGTCAAGGTGCCGCGCCGGCTCCAGGAGCTGCGGATCGACGCCGCCAAGGCGCACGACGCGCTGGAACAGGACCTCGGCCGCGAGCCCACGGACGCCGAGCTGGCGGGGCGCCTGCGGGTCACGCCCGAGGAGCTCGTGGAGGGCCAGAAGGCGGCGCACGCGTACTCCGCGCGCTCCCTGGACGCACCGGCGCAGGAGGACGGCGACCGGGACGCGTACGCCGAACAGCCCTCGCTCGGCGAAGAGGAGGCGGCGTACGACAAGATCGAGTGTCTGGAGTCGCTCAAGCCGGTCCTGGCCGGACTGCCCGCTCGGGAGCGCACCCTGCTCTCGCTGCGCTTCGGCCACGGGCTGACGCAGTCCGAGATCGGCGAGCGGCTGGGGCTGTCGCAGATGCACGTCTCGCGGCTGCTCAACCGGACGCTGACCGCGCTGAGGTCGAGCCTTCTGGACGATGCGCAGCCGGAGCCCTGAGCAGGTCCGGGTCCGGCTCCGGAGCGGATCCCGGGACCGGGACCTCCGCCCACACCGTCTTGCCGGTCCGTCCGTCGGCGTAGGGTTCCCAGCCCCAGCTCCGGGCCAGCCGGTCCAGTATGAGCAGGCCGTTGCCGCCCGGACGGGCGGGAGCGGCGGCGGCCTCCAGGCGACGGGGGTGCTCGGGGCTCCCGTCGCCGACCTCCATCCGCAGCCGCCCCGGGCCGTGGCGCAGCACCAGTTCGCGGGGGCCGCCGGCGTGGATGCAGGCGTTGCCGACCAGTTCGGAGACCAGCAGGAGGACGTCTTCGGCGGCCTCCTGCCGCTCCGGGTCGTACGGGTGTTCCGTGCCGGCCGCACCGGCGGTCCAGCCCCAGTCGTCGAGTGCACTGCGGGTGAAGTCCCGGCAGCGGGTGACGGTTCCCCTCGTCCCGCCGCCGAGGACCAGCGTGCGGGTCTCCTCGCTCATGCGAGCCGTCTACCCAGGCCGTGGGAGAAGATGCGCGTGGTGCGCCCGGCCACCTCCGGTACGGGCGACCGCCGGAGGCTGCGCCAGTCCGGCAGGTCCGGGTCGATGAAGGGGCGTACCGGAAATCGGACCGTCAGGACGCGGGCGCGGGGTCGCTTCCCGTCGCGGCCCGGGAGCCGGCCCGCACAACGGCATCGGCGTCCACGGCAGCCTCGGCGTCCATGGCCTCCATCGCGTCCAGCCGCCGCAGGCCGGCCCGCCGTTGGAGGACGGACAGTCCCGCGACCGCCGCTCCGAGCGCCAGCCATCCCGCCGGCCCGGCCGCCATCACCGCGCCGGTCAGCAGCAGCGGCCCGGCGGACTTCTGCACGGACTGGGACATGCCCGCCACCCCCAGGTACGAGGCCCTCGCCTCCCGGGGTGCCAGGGAGACGGCCAGCTCCCAGGAGCTCACCGAACGCATCAGCTCCGCCGCGGTGACCAGCACGGCCGCGGCCACCAGGGTGATCGAGGCGGCCCAGGCCCCGTGTTCCGGGGTCAGGGCCAGGAGCGCGCAGCACGCGAGCAGCGTCAGCCCGTACAGCCGGACCGCCCCGGCTGCCCGGCGCGGCGTCTCGAACCTCGCCGACACGGTCAACTGCAGGGCCACGACGAGCACGGTGTTGATGAAGAGGAAGGCCGGGACCACGGCGTGCGGCGCATCGGTGTGCTCGACCAGCCACAGCGGCAGCCCGACCCCCAGGACCGAGTCGTCCAGGCACATCGGGATGTCCAGGAGGACGAAACGGAGGTAGCCACGGTCCCGCCACGGGTTCGGGCCGGCCGGCCGGCTCGCCGCGGCCGGGTCGGCGGCCTCCGTGGGCACCTGCGCGCTCCGGCGCCCGCGGTCGTGTCCGGGCTGCTCGCGCGTGCGCCACACCAGAGCGGCGGCTGCGAGGAACGACAGCGCGTTGCCCAGGATCAGGACCTGGTAGGCCTCGCGGGTGCCCACGGCGAGTCCGAGAGCGGCGATGCCCGCACCGAGCGCGTAGCCCGCGTTCGCCGCGCTGCGCGACAGCGCCTGGTACGTGGCGCGCTGCTCGCCCGCGGCCCGCGTGGCGAAGAGCATCTCCAGCGTCTTGGCCGCGCGGTCGCCGAGGTGGGTGACGGCGACCAGGGGCAGCAGTGCCTCGAACCGGGTGAACACGAGCAGTGCGCAGATCGTGCCGAGGCGCAGCAGGTGGCAGCCGATCAGCAGGGTGCGTACGGGGAAGCGGTGGGCCAGGTGGCCTGCCAGCGGCGAGCCGGCGATGCCCGCCACTCCGGCCGCGCCCAGCAGCAGGCCGAGCTGTCGGGCGTCGAGGCCGGTCACGAAGGTGAAGTACAGGACGCACGAGGCGGCCCACACTCCGGTGCCGGTGCGGTCCAGCAGTTGGGCGAACAGCATGATCCGGGCGTCGCGGCCGCCCGGCGGACGGCGCAACTGCGCCAGCAGTCCGGCTCCGTCCCGCCGTTCTCTCCCGTTCCCCGCACCGCGCCGCCAGATCATTCCGGGCCTCCGCTCCCCCGCCGAGGTATCTCGATATCAAGATACCTGTCGGTAGCCTGCACGAGATTAATCTTGACGTCAAGATAATTTCTGCGGTGGCGGACCCGGCGATACGCTGATCGCAGGGGCCGTCGAGGAGGAGCCGTGACCGAGCGCAAGCCACCGGGCGTCAGCTTCGAGTCCTGGGTGGACCGGCAGATCAGGGAGGCCGCCGAGCGCGGCGACTTCGAGAAGCTGCCGGGCTACGGCAAACCGCTGGCCTCGATCGACGCCCCGTACGACGAGCTGTGGTGGATCAGGGACAAGATGCACCGCGAGGGCTTCGCCGCCCTGCCGCCGGCCCTCGCCCTGCGCAAGGAGGCCGAGGACGCCCTCGAAGCGGTCCGTACGGCCCGCTCGGAGCGCGAGGCGAGAACCGTCCTCACCGAGATCAACGAGAAGATCCGCGCGGCGCTGCGGATGCCGCCGCCGGGTCCGCCCCTCCACCTCACCGAATTCGACGTCGACGCCGTGCTCAGGACCTGGCGGGAGAGCCGCACCGACTGACGGCGCGCCCGCCCGGCGGTCGCGGCTCTCCCGGCTTCGGACCACCGACAGTGCTACAAATGGTTCGTGGCCCATCCTTGCAACCCGTGCCGGGGACGTCGGTGCGGTCACTGAGCAAAAAGCGCCCGCGCAGCGTCGCCCGACAGGTATTCGTCCTCCAGGTGGCGATCGTGGTGCTGCTCACCGCCGGGGCGGTCCTGGCGCTCGTACTCCAGTCCCGGCACGACGTCGACCGGCAAGCACGCACCCGCTCGGTGGCGGTCGCGCAGACCTTCGCCCATTCGCTCGGACTGCGCCCGGCCCTCGCGACCCCCGATCCCTCCAAGATCCTCCAGCCCGTCACCGAGGCGACGCGCAAGGCGGCAGGGGTCGACTTCATCGTCGTGATGGACACCCACGGGATCCGCTACACCCATCCGCTCCCCGACCGCATCGGCAAGCGGTTCGTCGGCACCATCGAGCCCTCACTGGCCGGCCACGTCTACACCGAGAGCGTGAAGGGGCCACTGGGCCAGGAGATCCAGGCCGTGGTGCCCGTCTTCGCCAGCCCCACCGCCGACAGCGGGGAGGTCGTGGCACTGGTGTCGGCCGGCCTCACGGTGAAGAACGTCACCGGTGCGTTCGAACGGCAGCTCCCCGTCATCCTCGGCACCAGCGCGGCGACCCTCGCCCTGGCCACCGCCGGCTCGGCGCTGATCAGCCAGCGCCTGCGCCGCCAGACCCGCGGGCTCGGCCCCCAAGAGATGACCCGGATGTACGAGCACCACGACGCGGTGCTGCATTCGGTACGCGAGGGGGTGCTGATCACCGACGGAGGCGGCCGGCTCCTGCTCGCCAACGACGAGGCGAAACGACTCCTCAGACTGCCGCCCGACGCCGAGGGCCAGCACATCCGGCAGCTGTCCGGGCTCGACCGCCAGATGGCCGACCTCCTGCTGTCCGGCCGGGTGGCCACCGACGAGGTGCACGAGGCCGGGGACCGGCTGCTGGTCATCAACCAGCGCCCGACCCGGCCCCGCGGCAGGCCCGAAGGCACGGCGGTCACCATCCGGGACTCCACCGAGATGCAGGTGCTCAGCACCCGGGCCGAGGCGGCCCGCAAACGGCTCAGGCTGCTGTACGACGCGGGCGTCGGCGTCGGCACCACACTGGACGTCCAGCAGACGGCCCAGGAGCTCGCGGACGTCGCCGTACCCCGGTTCGCGGACTTCGCCACCGTCGACCTGGCCGAGCCCGTACTCCTGGGCGACGAGCCCACCGCCATCGCCGACCTGCGCCGCACCGGGATCAGCGGCATCCGGGACGACATCCCGCTCTACCCCCTGGGCAAAGTGATCGACTTCCTGCCCTCCACACCGCAGGCGCGCGGCCTGAACAGCGGCCGGGCCGAACTGGTGACCGATCTCGCCAACGCGCAGGGCTGGCACGCCCAGGACCCGCCCCGGGCGCAGGCCATCATCAACTACGGCGTCCACTCGCTGATCACGGCGCCCCTCAAGGCCCGCGGCGTGGTCCTCGGCGTGGTCAACTTCTGGCGCGCGGAGAAGCCGGAGCCCTTCGACGAGGAGGACCTGTCGCTGGCGGAGGAACTCGTGGCCCGCGCCGGGGTCAGCATCGACAACGCGCGCCGCTACACCCGCGAGCACGCCCTGGCCGTGACCCTCCAGCGCAGCCTCCTGCCGCGCGATCTGCCCGAGCAGAGCGCCGTGGAGGTCGCGCACTACTACCTGCCCGCGCAGTCCGGGGTGGGCGGCGACTGGTTCGACGTGATCCCGCTCCCGGGCAGCCGCGTCGCCCTCGTCGTCGGCGACGTCGTCGGGCACGGTCTGCACGCCGCCGCCGCCATGGGCCGGCTGCGTACGGCCGTACTGAACTTCTCGTCCCTGGACCTGCCCCCCGACGAGCTCCTCGCCCGTCTCGACGACCTCGTCCAGTACATCGACCAGAGCGTGGAGGGCGGCGGCGGCGAAGGCGGCCTGATCGGAGCCACCTGCCTGTACGCCGTGTACGACGCGGTGGCCCAGCGCTGCACGGTGGCACGGGCGGGCCACATGCCGCCGGCGCTGGTCCGCCCGGACGGCACGGTGGAAATCCCCGACCTGCCCGCAGGGGCACCGCTGGGGCTCGGCGGGCTTCCCTTCGAATCGGCGGAGCTGGAACTGAGCGAGGGCAGCCAGCTGGTGCTCTACACCGACGGGCTGATCGAGGACCGCTCCCGCGACATCGACGAGGGGCTCGCACTGCTCCGCTCGGCCCTGGCCCACGCGGACCGCAGGCCCGAGGAGACCTGCCGGGCGGTCCTCGCGGAGCTGCTGCCGGTGCGCCCGCGCGACGACGTGGCCCTGCTGATCGCGCGGACGACGGCGCTGCCCGCGGACCGCATCGCCGAGTGGGAGGTCCCGTTCGAACCGAGCGCGGTCGGCCCCATGCGGGCCCTCGCCGTGGAGAAGCTGGAGGAGTGGGGCCTCGGGGAGCTCGCCTTCGGCACGGAGCTGGTGCTGAGCGAGCTCATCACCAACGCGATCCGGCACGGTGCCGCACCGGTCCACGTACGGCTCCTGCACGACCGCGTGCTGACCTGCGAGGTCTTCGACGGGAGCAGCAGCTCGCCGCGACTGCACTACGCCACCACCACAGACGAAGGGGGCCGCGGCCTCTTCCTGGTGGCCCAGCTCAGCCGCCGCTGGGGAGCCCGGTACACGCCGGAGGGCAAGGTCATCTGGTCCGAGCAGCCGCTCCCGGAACCCGAGGAGTCCTGACGTCCCGAGGTCCCGGACGCGGGCGAGGGCGAGGCCGGGGAAGCCGCTGCCGGAAGCCGCCGGATCCGTGCCGCTCAGCGGATCCGGCGCACCCGCTGGCTGGTGAGTTCGTACCGTGCGCCGATCACGGCCAGCTTGCCGGCCGCGATCCGGGCGGCCAGATCGGGCTCGGCCGCCAGCCGGGAGCGGACGAGCCGTACGTTCTCGGTGACCGCCGCATCGACGCGCGCGTCCCTGCGCAGGCTGCGGTCGACGGCCGGACGGATCTGCTGGGCCAGGTAGCGCAGGTGTCCGGGCAGCCGGTCCAGCCCCTCGGCGGCGCGGACCGCAGCGGTCACGGCCCCGCAGGACTGGTGCCCCAGGACCACGACCAGCGGGATCTCCAGTTCCACGACCCCGAACGCGATGCTTCCGAGCACCGCCTCGTCCAGCACCTCGCCGGCCGAGCGTACGGTCATCAGATCGCCGAGCCCCTGGTCGAAGACCAGCTCCGGAGGCACGCGGGAGTCGACGCAGCCCAGGATGACGGCGAACGGGTGCTGTCCCCCGACCAGCTCCTGCCGTACGGTCCGGGTGGCATCGGGATGCCGCTCGTGGAAGGTCCGCCAGCGGGCGTTGCCGGCCGACAGCTCCCGCAGCGCCGCCGCGGGCGTGCTGGGCCGCGGGCCGTACGGGCCGGACCGGGGGCCGTCCGGGACGGAGCCGGCTCCGGACGCCAGTCCGGCGCACAGGGCCACACCGGCGGTGAGGGCGCCCCGCACCAGGCCGCGCCGCCCGGGGGTTCCGTCGGCCCGGTCGGCCCGGTGACGCTCGGCAAGGAGGCTCATGCGGGCCCAAGGTAGGGCCCTGCGGGGCGCGGAGCCGGAGGCATGCCCGCCCTTGGGAGATTCTTGGACAGCCGAATATGAAGAATATGCCGCACAGGGCCGTCAGGAGTCCTCGGCGGCAGCTTCGTCCGCGGCGGCCGGCGGATGGGTGGGGCAGCGAGCCGAGGAGTTCCGGCAGCGAGCCGTCGAAGTCCCGGAGCAGCGGGGCGGCTCGCCCGGGCGGGCCGGCCGGTGCGGAGCACCACTACGGTGTCCGGCGGGCACTGCGGGTTCCGGCTCGGCAGCTGGGCCGCACGGTACGGCAGGCGGCGGCCGAGCCGGGCGGCCTTCGGCAGGGGCCGGTCCATATCGGTGACAAGGCCCTGTGACAGAGGCGTCGTTCAGCGGTTCCCGGCGGACGTCTGGCCCCGGTCGAAGTACGCCGCCAGGGCCGGATCCAGCGGCGGTACCCGGCGGGGCGTGCCCCCGGCGCGTAGGGACTGCGTCGCCATGCAGCCCACCGCGACCGCCATCCGGGCGGCGACCGGGGAGGTGTCCGTCGCTCCTCCGTGGCGTACGAAGCGCAGGAACTCGTCGATCAGCAGCGGGTCGGCGCCGCCGTGTCCGCCCTCGGCCGCCCCGTCCGGCACGGTGTGGGTCGCGTCCGGCCCGGCCCGGTATCCGGAGCGCCGGCTGTTCCAGACCCTGACTTCGGCGCCCGGGCCGTCGCCGAAGTTCTCCAGGCGGCCGGCGTCCCCGATGACGGTGTAGTTGCGCCAGTAGTCGGGGGTGAAGTGGCACTGCTGGTAGGCGGCGAGCACCCCGTTGGCGAGGCGGAGGTTGAGCAGCGAGACGTCCTCGACGTCGATGACCGGGTTGAGGCCGCGCTGGGTGTGCGGGGGCCAGTGGCCGTCCGGGGTGTACCAGTCGTCGCCCTTGGGTTCGCCGGGGGCGCGGCGGTGGGGGTTGTCCCCGTAGACCATCAGGTCGCCCATCGCCTGGACGTCGTCGGTGTAGGCGCCGGCCAGCCAGTGCAGGACGTCGATGTCGTGTGCAGCCTTCTGGAGCAGCAGACTCGTGGTGTACCGGCGCTCGGCGTGCCAGTCCTTGAAGTACCAGTCGCCTCCGTATCCCACGAAATGCCGCACCCAGACCGTCCTGACCCGGCCGATCGCACCGGCCGCGATCAGGTCGCGCATCGTCCGCACCACGGGCATGTGCCGCATGTTGTGCCCGACGTACAGGCGGGTGCCCGTCGCGTGGGCGGTGCGCAGGATCTCGTCGCAGCGTTCCACGGAGATGTCGAGCGGCTTCTCGACGAAGACGGGTTTGCCGGCCACGAGGGTCTGGCAGGCGAGGTCGGCGTGGGTGTGGTCGGGGGTCAGCACCAGGACGGCGTCGACCTCGGGATGACCGGTCACCGCCCGGTGGTCGGCGGTGACGAACCCGCCCGGGAACGCCTCGGCGGCCTCGGCGCGGGCCCGTGGATCGGGGTCCGCGACCGCGACGACGGCCGAGCCGCGGCCGGGCCGGTGTGCCGTGCGCGCGAGGCTGCCGCGCAGCCCGTATCCGAGGACGCCGATGCGAAGGTCCGTCATGGTCGGCTTCCTTACCCGTCGCCGCCGCGTTCATCCGCCCGGCCGAGTACGGGATGCCGCCCGCCTCCCTGCGGGGCAGGCTGTCGGCAAGGACAGCCATCACCGCACAGACGAGGACCGCGCCATGTCGCACAGCCGGCGTATCGGTGTCATCATCGCGGCCGCAGCACTCCTGCTCACCGCCACCGCCTGCTCGGGCCTGGGCCGGAGCACCGTCGGGCAGCTCAGCTTCCGCCACAAGGACTCACCGGTCCTGCTGAACTACTCGAACACCCCGGTGCAGGGCTGTCACAGGATCGCCCTCCCGAGGGGCGCCACGAACGTCTACAACAACACCCTCGTCGACATCATCCTGTACCGGACGCCGGACTGTCAGAAGCCCGAGGGGGCCGAGGGCATCTACGTCGCCACCACGCTCTCGAACGTGACGGCCCCCGTCAGCCTGCCGTGGCGCAGCTTCAGCGTCGTGCACTGATCCCCACGCTCGATACGGCCGGTGACGACCGTACCGCGACCGGTGATCGTGAAGACGTCCTCGACGGGCATGAGGAACGGC